>NZ_MLYN01000023.1:0-292139 GCF_001866675.1 Streptomyces sp. MUSC 14 | reverse complement strand
TCTTCTCCGGACCGCACGGCATCGCGCACGCGCACCTGCGCGCCGTGTTCGTGGCCGCCGGGGTGCTGACGGCACTGGTGGGGGCCGTGATGTGCTGGCAACAGCGCCACCTCAAGCGGCTTCTCGCCTTCTCCACCGTCGGGCACGTCGGCCTCTTCCTCACCGGGACGGCGCTGCTCACCCCCGCCGCGACGGCCGGCACGGCGCTGTACGTCGCCGCCCACGCCGGAGTGAAGGCGGCCCTCTTCGCCACGACCGGTGTCCTCCTCGACCGGCACGGCTCCGTCGACGAGCACGGGTTGTACGGGCGCGGCCGCGATCTGCTATTCGTCGGCGCGCTGTTCGCCCTGGGCGGTCTCGGACTCGCGGGCCTGCCCCCGTTCGGCACGGCTCTCGGCAAGGCCGTGGCCGAACACGCCGGTGAGGAACAATTCCCTTGGCTCCCTGCCGTGTTCGTGTTCGTGTCGGCTCTCACGGGCGGAGCCGTGCTGCGGGCCGGCGCCCGGATCTTCGCCGGTGCCGGCCCCCGGCCCCGTGAGCAGCACGCCGGCCCGGAGACGACCGGTGGCGGTGAGGAACCGGAGATCCGCGATCCGCAACGCCGCGTCCCCGTCCCGATGCTCGCCGTGCCCGCCGTCCTGCTCGCCGCCTCACTCGCCGTCGGGCTGCTTCCCGGCCTCGGCGTCGCCCTCGCTCACGCCGCATGCCAGTTCACCGACCGCACCGCCTACACCGCAGCCGTCCTCGGCCACACCGTCGCCCCGTCTGCGCCGGTGCCCGACGTCGGATGGAGCGCCGAAGGCGGACTCCTCGCACTCGCGTCGACGGCCCTGGCGGTGCTTTTCGCCGCGGCCGCCGTCTGGGGCCCCGCGCTGCGGTCACCGTGCGTGACCCGCACCACGGCCGTCTGCGAAGGTGTGGGACGGCGCGTCATCGTGCCCCTGCGCCGACTCCACTCAGGACACCTCGGTGACTACGTCGCCTGGCTGGCCATCGGGGTGGCGGTTCTGCTGGTCGCCATGTGCGTGTAGCGCACTGTCACCGAGTTGTGCGCCTGCATGGCATGCGGTCCGTGGGGCACTCGGAAGGGGTGACCGGCCGTTCTCCCGGCGGAAGGGCGAATCCGGGTGCCCGCCTCCGCATCGCTGACGGACCTGATCGGTCCGCGGTCGGCCGATGAGTCCGCGACGGTCGTCGTTCCGGTGACACCGGTGAGAAACGGAGGCAGCAGCCATGTTCCGACGGTCCAGTCGTCGTATGTCGCACAGCCCACGGATCGTCGTGGTCACCGGCGCCAGCGGGGGCGTCGGCCGGGCCGCCGCACGGGCGTTCGCCGCACGGGGCGACCGCGTGGCGCTCGTGGCACGCGGCCGAACCGGGCTGGACGCCGCAGCCGACGAGATACGCCGCGCCGGCGGAACGGCACTGGCGCTGGAGGCAGACGTGGCCGACCCCCATGCCGTTGAGGCCGCGGCAGCACAAGCCGAACGGGAACTCGGCCCGATCGACGTCTGGGTCAACGACGCCTTCACCACGGTGTTCGCGGAGTTCACCGGCATCGAGCCGGACGAGTTCCGCCGGGTCACCGAGGTCTGCTACCTCGGTTACGTGTACGGCACGCAGTCGGCCCTGCGCCGGATGCTGCCGCGCGGCCACGGCGTCGTCGTACAGGTCGGCTCGGCACTCGCCTACCGCGGGATCCCCCTGCAGTCCGCCTACTGCGGTGCCAAGCACGCGGTCCAGGGCTGGAACGAGGCAGTGCGCTGTGAACTCCTGCACCGCCACAGCGGGGTCTCGGTCACCATGGTCCAGCTACCGGCCCTCAACACCCCTCAATTTGACTGGTCGTTGAATCGCATGCCACACCGGACACAGCCCGTTCCACCGATCTACCAACCCGAACTCGCCGCTCGTGCCGTCGTGTACGCGGCCGGTCACCCACGCAGGCGTGAGTACTGGGTCGGCGCGAGCACCGTGGGCACTCTCCTCGCCAATGCCGTGGCACCCGGGCTCCTCGACCGCTGTCTGGCCCGGACGGGCTACGACTCACAGATGACCGACGAGCCGAAGCCCCCCGGCAGCCGCGACAACCTCTGGCAGCCGCTGGACGGCATCGACGGGCGGGACTTCGGCGCGCACGGCCGCTTCGACGAACAGGCGGCATCACATGCGGCGCAACCATGGGCCTCACACCATCACGCCACGCTCGCGTCCGCCGGAGTCGCGGTGGTCGCGGCCGCCATGGCGGTACGGCACCGCCTGCCGCAGCGCTGGGCGACGTCCTGAAGGACCTCCTCGCGCAGTTGATGGCAGCATCGGCTGATCAGGCGTGAGACGCGCATCTGCGAGATGCCGAGCTGCTCGGCGATGCGGCTCTGCGTCATGTCCTCGAAGAACCTCATGTAGAGGATCGCGCGTTCCCGTTCGGGCAGGGTCTCCAGACGGAGCTTGACGGACTCACGGTCCACGACGGTGTCGAGGTTCGGATCCGGTACACCCAGCGTGTCGAGCGAAGGGCCCCTGCTTCATCGATGCGATCCGCGAACAGGGAGGGGCCCGGATGAGTGCCGTTTCGGCTAGGTCCATCCGTCGGGAGGAAGGCGCCGCGAGACCGGGTGGCCGTCCTTTGGACAAGGTCCGAGCCTTGCAGCGGACGCTGTACCGCTGTGCCAAGCAAGAACCCGAACGCCGGTTTCATGCCCTGTATGGCCATGTCCACCGCATGGACGTCCTTCGGCGGGCGGCCGGTGTGTGTGCGAACCGGGGGCTCCGGGGTGGATGCGTTTCTCCGGGGCCTGGCCGAGCAACTGCGGGCGCATACGTATCGTCCGTCGGTGCTGCGGCGGGTGAGGATTCCCAAGCCGGGGCGGCCGGGGCAGTTCCGGCCGCTGTCGATTCCCACCGTGGCGGACCGGGTGGTGATGACGGTCGCGAAGCTGGTCCTGGAACCGGTCTTCGAGGCGCAGTTCACCGAGGCGAGCTACGGATTTAGGCCCAAGCGGTCCGCGATCGATGCGTGCGAAGCTGTGCGCATCTCGGCGAACCAGGGTCGGGAGTGGGTGTTCGAGGCCGATATCCGGGACTGTTTCGGCACGATCGACCACGACGCACTGATGGCCCAGGTGGCCCGGCGTGTGGTGGACCGGCCGATGCTGAAGCTGATCCGGGCCTGGTTGCGGATGGGAGTCCTGGAGGGCGGGGCGACCTCCCCGAGCGGGGCGGGAACCCCGCAGGGCTCACCGATCTCCCCGTTGCTGGCGAACATCGCCCTGCCTGTCCTCGACGAGGCATGGCAGGACGAGGGCCGCCGGCTGGGGGTGCTGGTGAGGTACTGCGACGACTTCGTGGTCCTGCCGCCGACCAGACAACGGGCCGAGCAGGCCCAGCTGTTGGCGGCGAGGGTGCTGCAGCGGCTCGGGATGCGGCTGCACCCCGAGAAGTCCGGCATGACCTGCCTCACCCGGGGCGGGCAGGGCTTCGAGTTCCTCGGCTTCCATCACCGGAAAGTGGAGTCATGGAAGTGGCGGGGCAAGTACTACTTGCAGCGGTGGCCCTCGGCCAGAGCGATGCGGGTGCTGCGGGACAAAGTCCGTGCAGCCACCGTCATTTCGAAGGCTGAACGGCCGCTGTTGTGATCCAGAATGATTGGATGATCACGCTTGCGACCCCCCGTTTGATCCTGCGTCGCTGGCGCGAGGAAGACGTTGCGCCCATGGCTGCCATCAATGCCGACCCCGCGGTCATGCGCTGGATCCGTGACGGCAGCGTCCTTGACGGGCAGCAGACTCGTGGCCGGGTCCAGGCATGGGAGAGCGAGTGGGAGTCACAGGGCTTCGGCCTGTTCGCCGTGGAGATCCGGTCCACTGGCGAGCTGGCCGGGTTCACCGGCCTTTCGGTGCCCGACTTCTTGCCGGAGGTACTACCGGCGGTTGAGGTCGGCTGGCGGCTGGGACGTTCCCACTGGGGGCAGGGCTTGGCCACCGAGGCCGCTGCGGCCGCTGTACGGCTCGGGTTCGAAGAACGAGGGCTGGAGCGGATCGTCAGCATCACTCAAGTGGGCAACGACGCCTCCGAACGAATCATGACCAAACTGGGGATGCATCCGGTCCGTGAGACCGTCAATCCCACCGGTGGTCGGCGAGTACGGGTGTTCGAGTTGTCGTTGGGCCAGTACGTCACAACCACTCATTGATGGCGGCAACGAGGACAGTGGCCTCGTAGCGGACCGCGAGTTTGTCGTACCTCGTGGCCACAGCCCGGTGCCTCTTGAGGCGATTGATACCGCATTCGACAGCGTGCCGAGCCTTGTAGTCCTGCGGGTCGAACTTCGGCGGCCGGCCGCCGCGCGAACCGCGTTTCTTGCGGTTGCGAGCCTGGTCGGCCTTGTCCGGGATGGTGCAGAGGATCCCGCTCCGCCGCAGGTAAGCGCGGTTCTTGCGGGAGGCGTACGCCTTGCCGGCGCGCACCCGACCTGGCCGGGTACGCGGCCTGCCCGGCCCGAGACGCGGGACATGGACCTTGTTCAGGACAGGCTCGAACTGCGGGGAATCCCCGCGCTGTTTGGCCGTGATCACGATGGACATGGGCTTTTGGCCCTGTTCGACGGCCAGGTGCAGCTTGGTGGTCAGGCCACCGCGCGAGCGCCCGAGCCCATGGTCGTCCGGCTCGACGACGACACCGCCGGGCGGCTCCTTCTGCGGCTCCCCCTTTTCCTCGCCCCGGCGGCGTGCTGGTGGGCCCGACACGCCGTGGAGTCGACGTTGATGTCCCAGGTGATCAGCTCTTTCGCGTCGGCCCGGGCCTGCAGCGCGGTGAAGATCCGATGCCAGGTGCCGTCCCGTTGCCACCGGCGGAACAGGTCGTACGCCCGGCCCCACGGCCCGTACTCGGCTGGCAGGTCCCGCCAGGGGATGCCGGTGCGGACCCGAAACCGTATGCAGTCGATCAGCTGCCGCCGGGCCCACGTCGGCGGCCGTCCGGGCTTCTTACCCTTCGGCAACAGCGGTTCCAGCACCGCCCGTTGCGCATCCGTCGGATCTCCACGTGCCACGAAGCAAGATCATCTCACCTCGAGATCCACTTCCGATACACGCCCTAGCAGGTCACAGCCGCTTCGGCACGCGTAAGCCCAGGTCAGAGAGGTGCGGCAGATTTACCACGAGTACACCGTGATCACGCCCGGTGCGCCCACGCGCGGCGCCCGGCGCATCGTCACCGGCGAGCAGTCCCAGGAGGACTACTGCACCTCCGACCACTACGCGACGTTCAACCTGGTCGACTTCGGTTGCTGAGCCGACGTACCGGACCCGGAAGAACAGCACGACAACGGTGACGCGGTAGACGTATCGCGTCCGACGCACTCCAGCTCGCCCCGCGGCCCTCCCCCCCCACTCCGGGACGCGGGGCGAGCGGCGTCCGGGACGGCACCGGCCAGGACCCCGAGACGCACCGCGGGAGCCGTACGAAAGTCGCCGATCCCGCGACTTTGGTAGCCGATAGCGCGCGTGGGGCGGTCACCGGCGCCGGGCCCTGCGTAGATTTGTCGACCGTGAGTGAAGACCGACCCCAGCCGGCCCAGGCCCAGGCCACAGTCCCCGGGAACGGGCTGCACCGCTGGATGCTCCCGTCGGCCGTGGTGCGGGAACTGGACCCGGACACGGTCCCCGAGGGCCGCCGGCCACGGCGCACGGCCCGGGACTGGGCCGTCGACACCTGCTGCTTCCTGCTGGCCGTCCTGCTGTATCTGGTGACCGCCGAGTCCCTGGTACAGCACCCCGACGTGCCCGGGGGCCTCGTCGGCGTCGACCTGGCGCTCGGTGCCCTGTCCTGCCTCGCGGTCTGGGTGCGCCGCCGCTGGCCGGTCGGCCTCGCCGTCGCGATGATCGCGATCGGCCTCCTCTCCGAGACCTCCGGCTGGGTCTCCCTGGTCGCCCTGTTCACCGTCGCCGTGCACCGGCCGTTCCGCTACGTCGCCTGGATCGGCGGCATCAGCCTCGCCCTCGCGCCCCTCTACTACTGGCTGCGCCCCGAGGCCGGGCTGTCGTACACGGCGGGCCTCGTCTTCGCGCTGCTGCTCACCGTCTGTGTCGCCGGCTGGGGGATGCTCGTGCGCTCCAAGCGGCTGCTGATGATGAGCCTGCGGGACCGGGCGCACCGCGCGGAGACCGAGGCGCGGCTGCGCGCCGAACAGGCCCAGCGTCTCGCGCGCGAGGACATCGCGCGCGAGATGCACGACGTGCTCGCCCACCGGCTGACCCTGCTGAGCGTGCACGCCGGAGCCCTGGAGTTCCGGCCGGACGCGCCGCGCGAGGAGATCGCGCGGGCCGCCGGTGTCATCCGGGAGAGCTCCCACGAGGCCCTCCAGGACCTGCGGGAGATCATCGGCGTGCTGCGTACCGGCGGCTCCGACGACGCGGCCGGCGGCCGCCCGCAGCCCACGCTCGCCGCGCTCGAACCGCTCGTCGCCGAGTGCCGTGAGGCCGGCATGAAGATCACGCTCGACCATCGCGTCGCCGACCCCGGCGCCGTACCCGCCTCCGTCGGCCGCACCGCCTACCGCATCGCGCAGGAGGCCCTGACCAACGCCCGCAAGCACGCCCCCGGCGCCGAGGTCACCCTCCGTCTCACCGGCAACTGCGGCGACGGCCTCGCGATCACCGTCACCAACCCGCCGCCCGAGTCCGAGGCCCCGCCCGTCCCCGGCTCCGGCCAGGGCCTGATCGGCCTCACCGAGCGCGCGACCCTGGCCGGCGGCCGCCTGCAGCACGGCACCACGCCCGACGGCGGCTTCGAGATCCGGGCCTGGCTGCCCTGGGCGTGAACGGGCGGGGCCTCGGGCCGCCTCTTCGCCGCCGGTCACGAGGGACGACCCGCCATCGGGTCCATGGGCCGCGCGAACCGTGATTACGTTGGGCCCATGACGCCGATCAGACTCCTCCTCGTAGACGACGACCCCTTGGTGCGCGCCGGACTCGCGCTGATGATGGGCGGGGCCGAGGACATCGAGATCGTCGGGGAGGCCGCGGACGGCGCCGAGGTCGAGGAACTCGTCGGGCGCACCCGTCCCGACGTCGTCCTGATGGACATCCGTATGCCGTCGGTGGACGGCCTCGCCGCGACCCGGCTGCTCCGCGCACGTGCGGACGCCCCGCAGGTCGTGGTGCTGACCACCTTCCACGCGGACGAACAGGTGCTGCGCGCCCTGCGCGCGGGCGCCGCCGGATTCGTCCTGAAGGACACCGCGCCCGCCGAGATCGTCGACGCCGTGCGCCGGGTCGCCGCCGGGGAACCGGTGCTGTCGCCCGCCGTCACCCGTCAGCTGATGCGGCACGCGGCGGGCACCGCCGCCGACTCCCGCCAGTCACGCGCGCGTGAGCGGCTCGCCGCGCTCAACGACCGTGAGCGGGAGGTCGCCGTCCTCGTCGGCCGGGGCCTGGCCAACGCCCAGATCGCCGCCGAGCTCTTCATGAGCGTGGCCACCGTCAAGACCCATGTCTCGCGCATCCTCGCCAAGCTCGGCCTCAACAACCGCGTCCAGATCGCCCTGCTCGCCTACGACGCGGGACTGCTCGACGAGGAGGGGCGCTGAACGAGGACGGGGGCTGAAGGCCGGGCACCAACGTCGAGTGCCGTGCGTTGTCCCGGTACCGGCGGACGTCCGGTGGCCTCGGGGGAGTCCGGAAGGGGAGCTGTGGACAGTCAACAGTCGGTCGATCTGGGGGAGTTCGAGCAGGCGCTGCACGAGGACCCGCATCCGGTGTACGCCCGGCTGCGCGCGCAGGGCCCGGTGCACCGCGTCCGGCTGCCCGGCTGGAGCGAGGACGCCTGGCTGGTCGTGGGGTACGAGGCGGCGCGGACGGCTCTCGCCGACCCCCGGCTGGTCAAGGACGCCACCAAGATCGGCGTGACGATCATGGAGCGGGACATGGTCGGCGATCACCTGCTGGCCACCGATCCGCCCCAGCACACCCGGCTGCGCGCGCTCGTCACGCGCGCGTTCACGATGCGCCGGGTCGAGCAACTGCGCCCGCGGATCCAGCAGATCACCGACGAGCTGCTGGACGAGATGCTCCCGGCGGGCCGCGCCGACCTGATCGGCTCGCTCGCCTACCCGCTGCCCATCACGGTCATCTGCGAACTGCTCGGCGTGCCGGACATGGACCGCGCGGAGTTCCGCACGATGTCCACCGAGGTGGTCGCGCCGGCCGACGTGGAGACGGAGCAGTCCGCGGTCGTCCGCCTCGGCGAGTACCTCACCGGGCTGATCGAGGACAAGCGCCGCTCCGGCCCCACCGACGATCTGCTGAGCGACCTGGTCCGCACCACCGCCGAGGACGGCGACCGGCTCTCCGCGCGGGAACTGCGCGGCATGGCCTTCCTGTTGCTGATCGCCGGCCACGAGACCACCGTCAACCTCATCGGTAACGGCGTGCACGCCCTCCTCGCCCATCCCGGCCAACTCGCCGCCCTGCGGGACGACATGAGCCTCCTGGACGGCGCCGTGGAGGAGATGCTGCGCTACGAGGGCCCGGTACACAGCGCCACGTACCGGTTCGCCGGCGAGCCCCTGGAGATCGGCGGCACACCGATCGGGAAGGGCGAGCACGTGATGGTCAGCCTCACCGCCGCCCAGCGCGACGACGGCCGCTACGACGACCCCGACCGCTTCGACATCCGCCGCGACACCCGGGGTCACCTCGCCTTCGGCCACGGCATCCACTTCTGCCTCGGCGCACCCCTGGCCCGCCTGGAGGGCCGCATCGCCATCGGCACCCTCCTGCGCCGCGCCCCCGGCCTCGCACTCGACGGCACCCCGGGCCCGTGGCTGCCGGGACTGCTGATGCGCGGCATGCGCAACCTCCCCGTGCGCTGGTGACCACCCCCTGACACCGGCCCGTACACGGGCACGACAGCTCCGCGCCGGCCTGCCGGCCCGCAGCACAGACCGCCCCGGCAACCACCGCCCAGCCGCTCCACGCCCCCGGCGCCTCCACCGCCCGTGTGCCGGCCTGGCGTTGACACCGCCGCCGGGCGCCCGTTTTCGCGTCGGTCCGCCGTCGCTCGTGCACGGTGGCTGGTTCGGCGCCCTATCGTCCTGTCGGCTGCACGCCGGTTCGGCGTCGGCCGTACGTCCCCGGGGCTTTCACCGCCCGTGTGCTGGGCAGGCGTTGACACCGCCGTCGTGCCACCGTTCCCGCACCGGTCCGCTGTCACTCGTACGCGGGGCCGGCCCGGCACCCGGCTTCGCAACGGCCCCGTGCCGGGCTCCGCCAGCCTGAGGCACTTGACCGCCCGCGTGCCGGACCGGGGCGCGTGGAGCCCGCCGCCGCGCCCCGCCCCGCGCCGGGCCACCCTCAGCCGTACGACGGCTGTACCCGGTCCGGGACCTCCGTGAGGGCGACCGGGCGGCGCTCGCGGCGGGAGATCTCGCAGGCCTCGGCGATCCGCAGCGCCTGGAGGGCCTCGTGGCCGTCGCAGGGGTTCGGCCGCTCGCCGCGCACCACCTCGACGAAGGCGTTCAGCTCGGCCTCGTAGGCGGGCCCGAACCGCTCCAGGAAGCCCGTCCACGGCTTGTCCGCGGGCGGCGGCCCGGTCGGCTCGGTCGAGGCGAGCGGCGTGCGGTCGTCCAGGCCCACCACGGCCGTGTCCCGCTCCCCGGCCAGTTCCATGCGCACGTCGTAGCCGGCGCCGTTCAGCCGGGTCGCGCTCACCGTGGCCAGCGTGCCGTCGTCCAGCGTCAGCAGGGCCGCGCCGGTGGCCACGTCACCGGCCTCGCGGAACAGCGCGGGCCCGGCGTCCGACCCGGCGGCGTACACGTCCACCACCTCGCGGCCGGTCACCCAGCGCAGCACGTCCGCGTCGTGGATCAGCGTGTCCCGGAACAGCCCGCCGGACAGCCGCAGCCAGTCGGCTGGGGGAGGGGCCGGGTCGCAGGTCAGCGCCCGTACGGTGTGCAGCCGCCCGAGCCGTCCCGAGCGCACCGCCTCCCGGGCGCCGGCGTACCCCGCGTCGAAGCGGCGCTGGAACCCCATCTGAAGGATCGTTCCGGCGCGCTCCACCTCGGTGAGCGCGTGCAGGGTGCCGGGCAGGTCGAGCGCGATCGGCTTCTCGCAGAAGACCGGCAGGCCGGAGCGTGCCGCCCGGCCGATCAGCTCGGCGTGCGCCGCCGTCGCCGTGGTGATCACCACCGCGTCCACGCCCCAGGTGTAGATCTCGTCCACCCCCGGCGCCGCCGTCTCGCCCAGCCGGTGCGCCAGTTGCTGGGCCCGTGCGGGATCCGCGTCCGTCAGGATCAGCGAGCCGACCTCGCGGTGGCGGCTGAGCGTTCTCGCGTGAAGGGTGCCGATGCGGCCCGTACCGATGACCCCGATGCGCATGGAAACAAAGTGAGGGCGGACCCCGCGCGCTGTCAATGCATATGTCCGGACAATCGGACTACACAACTTCCCGTCAACCCGTCACGCGACTACGCTCAGCCCCGTGCCGAAACCTGATGTGGACCCGACCGTCGCGCTCGACCTCCGTGTGGACCGTAGCTCGCCGGTACCCCTGTACTTCCAGCTCTCCCAGCAGCTGGAGGCCGCGATCGAGCACGGCGGCCTCACCCCGGGCAGTCTGCTGGGCAACGAGATCGAGCTGGCCGCACGGCTCGGCCTGTCCCGGCCGACCGTCCGTCAGGCCATCCAGTCCCTGGTCGACAAGGGCCTGCTCGTGCGCCGCAGAGGCGTCGGCACCCAGGTCGTGCACAGCCAGGTCAAGCGCCCGCTGGAGCTGAGCAGCCTCTACGACGACCTGGAGGCGGCCGGCCAGCGCCCCGCGACCAAGGTGCTGGTCAACACCGTCGTACCGGCCTCCGCCGCGGTCGCCGCCACACTCGGCGTCGCCGAGGGCGGCGACGTGCACCGCATCGAGCGGCTGCGGCTCGCGCACGGCGAACCGATGGCGTACCTGGTCAACCATCTCCCGACCGGCCTGCTCGACCTGGACACCGGGCAACTGGAGGCCACGGGCCTGTACCGGCTGATGCGCGCCGCAGGGATCACCCTGCACAGCGCCCGCCAGTCCATCGGGGCCCGCGGTGCCACGGCCGCCGAGGCCGAGCGGCTCGCCGAGGCCGAGGGTGCCCCGCTGCTCACCATGCAGCGCACCACCTTCGACGACACCGGCCGCGCGGTCGAGTTCGGCGACCACACCTACCGCCCGAGCCGCTACTCCTTCGAGTTCCAGCTCCTCGTGCGGCCGTGACCCGAGTCCCCGAACTCCTCACAATGTCCGGACAATAGGGCGGCCGTGGCACCCCCTGCCCTGTCACGAGTGTTCATGGTGTTCGATACTGGATTATTTGGGGCCGCTGAGGACTGATCTCCGGCCCCTTCCGTACGTACGGACACGGCAAGAACACGGCAAGAAGGGCACGGCCTCGTGGCACGGATTCGGACCTGGGCGGTCATCGCACTGACAGGGGCACTTTCGCTGTCCCTGGGGGCGTGCAGCAGCACCGGCGGCAAACGGGCCGAGGACGCCCGCAAGGCCGCGGCGGCCCAGGGCAGGGCGGCGGTGAACACCCCGCGCTGGACCTTCGCGATGATCACCCACTCCGGAGACGGCGACACCTTCTGGGACATCGTGCAGAACGGCGCCCGGCAGGCCGCCGTCAAGGACAACATCAACTTCCTGTACTCGCACGACGACCAGGCCCAGCAGCAGGCGCAGCTGGTGGACGCGGCCGTGGACAAGAAAGTCGACGGGATCATCGTCACCCTCGCCAAGCCGGACGCCATGAAGGCGGCCGTGGCCCGTGCCGAGAAGGCCGGCATCCCGGTGATCACGGTGAACTCCGGCTCCGAGGAGTCCAAGGCCTTCGGCGCCCTCACGCACATCGGCCAGGACGAGTCCATCGCGGGCGAGGCGGTCGGCGACGAGCTGAACACGCGCGGGAAGAAGAAGGCCCTGTGCGTGCTGCACGAGCAGGGCAACGTCGGTCACGAGCAGCGTTGCGACGGCGTCGCCAAGACCTTCCACGGCACACTCCAGAAGCTCTACGTCAACGGCACCGACATGCCGGACGTGCAGTCCGCGATCGAGGCCAAGCTCCAGGCCGACAAGTCCATCGACTCGGTCGTCACCCTGGGCGCCCCCTACGCCGACACCGCCGTGAAGGCGAAGGGCGACGCGGGCAGCAAGGCCGAGATCGACACCTTCGACCTCAACGCCCAGGTCGCCGCCGAACTGAAGAACGGCACCCTCGGCTTCGCCGTGGACCAGCAGCCGTACCTCCAGGGCTACGAGGCGGTCGACCTGCTGTGGGCCTACAAGTACAACGGCGACGTCCTCGGCGGCGGCAAGCCCGTGCTGACCGGCCCGCAGATCATCACCAAGGACCAGGCGTCCGCGCTGGCCGCGTACACCGAGCGGGGCACCCGATGAGCACGGTCATGGAGAAATCGGCTGACGAAAGGATTCTGCGGACGTCTCCGCTGAAGAAGCTCCTCGCCCGGCCGGAACTGGGCTCCGTCGTCGGCGCGCTCGCCGTCTTCGTCTTCTTCGCCGTCACCGCCGGCGGCTTCCTCGACGCCGCCAGCCTCAGCACGGTGCTGTACGCCTCCTCGACCATCGGGATCATGGCCGTACCGGTGGCGCTGCTGATGATCGGCGGCGAGTTCGACCTGTCGGCCGGTGTCCTGGTGACGTCCTCCGCGCTGATCTCCTCGATGTTCAGCTACCAGATGACGGCGAACACCTGGGTCGGCGTCGGCGTGTCCCTCCTCGTGACGCTGGCCGTCGGCGCCTTCAACGGCTTCGTGCTCACCCGCACCAGGCTGCCCAGCTTCATCGTCACGCTCGGCACCTTCCTGATGCTGACCGGCCTGAACCTCGGCTTCACCAAGCTGATCGACGGCACCGTGTCGACGAAGACCATCGGGGACATGGAAGGCTTCCCCGCCGCCCACGCCGTCTTCGCCTCCACGCTCACCATCGGCGGGGTCGACGTCAAGGTCACGATCCTGTGGTGGCTCGCCCTGGTGGCCGTGGCCTCCTGGATCCTGCTGCGCACCCGCGCCGGGAACTGGATCTTCGCCGTCGGCGGGAACCAGGACGCGGCCCGCGCGGTCGGCGTCCCGGTGAGGGCGACCAAGATCGGCCTCTACATGGGCGTCGCGTTCGGTGCCTGGATCTCCGGCCAGCACCTGCTCTTCTCCTTCGACGCCGTCCAGTCCGGGGAGGGCGTCGGCAACGAACTGATCTACATCATCGCGGCCGTCATCGGCGGCTGCCTGATCACCGGCGGTTACGGCAGTGCGATCGGCTCCGCCGTGGGCGCCCTCCTCTTCGGCATGACCAGCAAGGGCATCGTCTTCGCCGAGTGGAACCCGGACTGGTTCAAGTTCTTCCTCGGGGCGATGCTGCTCCTCGCGACCCTGCTCAACCACTGGGTCCGGGGGCGCGCGGAGGCGACGGCATGACCGACGACGTGAGGGACGACATGACCGACGGTACGGCCGAGGACGCGGCCGACGGCACGACCGGGGCAGCCGCGCGAACGGCGCTGGTCGAGCTGACCGACGTGGCCAAGCAGTACGGCAACGTACGCGCCCTGGAGGGCGTCTCGCTGGAGGTCCACGCGGGCGAGATCACCTGCGTCCTCGGCGACAACGGCGCCGGCAAGTCGACCCTGATCAAGATGATCGCCGGCCTGCACGGCCACGACGCCGGGACGCTGCGCATCGAGGGCGAGGAGACCCGCCTGACCTCCCCGCGCGACGCCCTGGACCGCGGCATCGCCACGGTCTACCAGGACCTCGCCGTCGTCCCGCTGATGCCGGTCTGGCGCAACTTCTTCCTGGGCTCCGAGCCCCGCAAGGGTGCGGGCCCCTTCAAGCGCCTGGACACCGGCCTCATGCGCCGCACCACCCGCGATGCCCTGCTCCGCATGGGCATCGACCTGCGCGACGTCGACCAGCCCATCGGCACCCTCTCCGGCGGCGAACGCCAGTGCGTGGCGATCGCCCGGGCGGTCCACTTCGGCGCGAAGGTCCTGGTCCTGGACGAGCCGACGGCGGCACTGGGCGTGAAGCAGTCCGGTGTGGTCCTGAAATATGTGGCCGCGGCACGCGACGAGGGCCTGGGCGTCGTTCTGATCACCCACAACCCGCATCACGCGTACCTGGTGGGGGACAGGTTCGTCCTGCTGCGCCGGGGCACGATGGTGGGCAATCACACACGGGACGGGATCACACTGGACGAACTCACGCAGCAGATGGCGGGAGGATCCGACCTGGACGCTCTGGTCCACGAACTGCAGCGGACCTGAAGGGCGCGAGGGCTGCGACGATGTGCGGCTCCGCCGCGGGGCGCGCCGGGCCACGGCGCACGCCGCGTCCGGCCGCGCTCACGCGCCCCCGCCCCCCTTCCCGTACGGCACCCATACCTGCGGTGAGGCAGAATCGACGAACGATGAGCACCTATCGCGACCTCACCGCTCCCATCGGCTCCCGCCGAGCCCCCGTCCTGCGCACCGTGGGCACCAGGGAACGCCGCTCCCACCTGACCGCACCCCGGGTTCCCACGGTCGGCATCGACATCGGCGGTACCAAGGTCATGGCGGGCGTCGTGGACGCCGACGGCAACATCCTGGAGAAGGTCCGCACGGAGACCCCGGACAAGTCCAAGAGCCCCAAGGTCGTCGAGGACACCATCGTCGAACTGGTCCTGGACCTGTCGGACCGGCACGACGTGCACGCGGTCGGCATCGGCGCCGCCGGCTGGGTCGACGCCGACCGCAACCGCGTCCTGTTCGCCCCGCACCTGTCCTGGCGCAACGAGCCCCTGCGCGACCGCCTCAGCGGCCGCCTCTCCGTGCCGGTCCTGGTCGACAACGACGCCAACACCGCCGCCTGGGCGGAGTGGCGCTTCGGCGCAGGCCGCGGCGAGGACCACCTCGTCATGATCACGCTCGGCACCGGCATCGGCGGGGCCATCCTGGAGGACGGCCAGGTCAAGCGGGGCAAGTTCGGCGTCGCGGGCGAGTTCGGCCATATGCAGGTCGTGCCCGGCGGCCACCGCTGCCCGTGCGGCAACCGCGGCTGCTGGGAGCAGTACAGCTCCGGCAACGCCCTCGTCCGCGAGGCCAAGGAGCTGGCCGCCGCCGACTCCCCGGTGGCGTACGGGATCATCGAGCACGTCAAGGGCAACATCGGCGACATCACCGGCCCGCTGATCACCGAGCTGGCCCGCGAGGGCGACGCGATGTGCATCGAGCTGCTCCAGGACATCGGCCAGTGGCTCGGCGTCGGCATCGCCAACCTCGCCGCCGCCCTCGACCCCTCCTGCTTCGTGATCGGCGGCGGTGTCTCGGCCGCCGACGACCTGCTCATCGGCCCGGCCCGGGACGCCTTCAAGCGCCACCTCACCGGCCGCGGCTACCGCCCCGAGGCCCGTATCACCCGCGCCCAGCTCGGCCCCGAGGCCGGCATGGTCGGCGCGGCCGACCTCGCCCGGCTGGTCGCCCGCCGGTTCCGCCGCGCCAAGCGCCGCCGCGTGGAGCGCTACGAGCGGTACGAGCGCTACACCCAGGCCCGCCGCGACCGGGACACCGCATGACCGCGGCCCTGCCGCGCCAGGCGGCCCCGCCGGACGAGCCGCGCCGCCCCGCCGAGAACCCCGGGCACAAGGCCAGGCGACGCGCGCTCACCCTGCTCATCATCGGCCTGCTGATCGGCATCCCGGCCGGCTATCTGGTGATCTCCGCCAACCAGAGCCGCAACAGCGGCAAGGACAAGGAGGCGAAGTACGCGGCCACGGGCCTCACCCCCGGCCTGCCGTCGAAGCTGCAGCGACGCCTCTACCAGGTGACCGTTCCGCACCCGGCCGACTCCCCGGCCTCCTACGAGACGAACAACTGGAAGACCAGCCGCCTCTACGTGCAGTTCCGCACCAACGACGCCGGCCTCGACGCCTTCCTGGAGTCCATGGGCACGCGCCGGGAGAAGCTGAGGAAGGGCGACATCGCCATCAGCGCCCGCGACCAGAAGGTCAGCGGCTGGCGCTTCACCGGCACCAGCCCCTGGTGGGGCCTCACCCACGCGCAGAAGAACCCGGCCCCCACCCAGGACGTGGTCGTGAACATGTCCGACCCGAAGAATCCGATGGTGTACCTCGTCTCGCGCACGGTGCCGTAACACCGGGCCCCGGCCGGTACCGACCGGTGTCCGGGGCCCGTTGTCAGACCCCGCCCGTAGAGTCGAAGGCGTCTGACGACGTCCGATGACGTCCGAAGAGGTCTGTTCCGGTATGCGGGCGGGAGGTGGCAGGACAGATGAGCATGGGCACGGTCGCGGCGGCGGGTCGCACGGACGGTTCCGCTCGGGCCGAGGACCTGGTCCCGGTGCGTCTGGCGTCGGTCTACCTGCCCGCACCCCTGCCGCGCCAGGGCCGCATCGCCTTCTGGGACCCCGACGGCGGCTCCGTGCCCGGCCCCGGCGTCCCCGAGGAGCTCACCGTCGTACGACGGCACGGTGCCGGTGTGCGCCGCCGGCAGGTCCCCGCGCTGACCCTGCCGCTCACCGAGGCCCTGCCCCTGCTGGTCCGGGCCCGCCGGGACCCGGCCGCCCACCCGGCGACGGCCTGCTGGGGCGCCGCCGCGCTGCACGCGCTGCGGCTGGTCGCCCGCGGCCGGCTGCTGCCGGGCCTGACCCCCGCCGGGCACGACGCCTGGCGGGCCGGCCCGCTGGAGCCCGACGACATCGCCCATCTGCGTGCGGTGGCCGCGGCCCTGCCCCCGGAGGGCCACGCCGTGCCGCTCGCCGGCCCCGGCCCGCTGCGGCTGCCCGAGCCCGAGGCCCTGGTCCGCTCCTTCCTGGACGCGGTCGCCGACACCCTGCCGCGCACCCCGGCCGCCCCGCACACCGCCGGCCGGCCCTTCGCCGCCCGCGAACCCGTGACCCTGCCCCGGGCCCACGCCTGGGCGGCCGAGGTCGCCGCCGGCATGGACGCGGGGGTGCGGATCTCGCTGCGCCTGGACCTGTCCGCGTACGACGTCTTCGACGCCGGCGCGAGCGACGGCGCGCGGGCCGCCGGAGCGGCGATCGTGCAGGTCCACAGCCTCGCCGACCCCACCCTGGTGGCCGATGCGGCGGCCCTGTGGGCGGGGGAGGCCGACGCGGCGTTCGGCCCCCGCGCGCGCGTGGACGCCGCTCTCGCCGTACGGCGCGCGGCCCGCGTGTGGGCGCCCCTGGACCGGCTCGCCGGACAGGACGTGCCCGACGTGCTCGCCCTGTCCGAGGAGGAGCTGGGCGAACTGCTCGGCGTCGCCGCCTCCCGGCTGGCCGCCGCCGGGGTCGCCGTGCACTGGCCGCGGGACCTCGCCCACGATCTGACGGCCGCCGCCGTGCTCCGCCCGGCGCCCGGCTCCGCGACCGACGGCACCGGCTTCTTCGAGAGCGAGGACCTGCTCCGCTTCAGCTGGCAGCTGGCGCTCGGCGGCGACCCGCTCAGCGAGGCCGAGATGGACGCCCTCGCCGAGGCTCACCGCCCGGTCGTGCGGCTGCGCGACCGCTGGGTCCTGGTCGATCCGGCACTGGTCCGCAAGGCCCGCAAGCGCGAACTGGGGCTGCTCGACCCGGTCGACGCCCTGTCCGTCGCGCTCACCGGCACCGCCGAGGTCGACGGCGAGACCGTCGAAGCCGTGCCGACGGGCGCCCTGGCAGCTCTCCGCGCGCGTCTCACGGCGGGCCTGCACCCGGCCGACCCGCCCGCGGGGCTGGCCGCCACCCTGCGCGACTACCAACTGCGCGGCCTGGCCTGGCTCGACCTCATGACCTCCCTCGGCCTCGGCGGCTGCCTCGCCGACGACATGGGCCTCGGCAAGACGGTCACCCTCATCGCCCTGCACCTGAAGCGGGCCCGCACCGAGCCGACCCTCGTCGTCTGCCCGGCCTCCCTGCTCGGCAACTGGCAGCGGGAGATCACCCGGTTCGCACCCGGCGTCCCGGTCCGCCGCTTCCACGGCCAGGACCGCACCCTGGACGGCCTGGCGGGCGGCTTCGTCCTCACCACGTACGGCACGATGCGCTCGGCGGCCGAACAACTCGCCGGCCACCCCTGGGGCATGGTCGTCGCCGACGAGGCCCAGCACGTGAAGAACCCCTACTCGGCCACGGCCAAGGCGCTGCGCACCATCCCGGCCCCCGCGCGCGTGGCCCTCACCGGCACCCCGGTGGAGAACAACCTCTCCGAACTGTGGGCCCTGCTCGACTGGACCACCCCCGGCCTCCTCGGCCCCCTGAAGTCCTTCCGCGCCCGTCACGCGCGCGCGGTGGAGAACGGCGAGGATGCCGAGGCGGTCGAGCGCCTGGCGCGCCTGGTCCGGCCCTTCCTCCTGCGCCGCAAGAAGTCCGACCCGGGCATCGTCCCCGAGCTGCCGCCCAAGACCGAGACGGACCACCCGGTTCCGCTCACCCGCGAGCAGGCCGCGCTGTACGAGGCGGTGGTACGCGAGTCGCTGCTCGCCATCGAGACCGCCGACGGAATCGCCCGCAGGGGCCTGGTACTGAAGCTGCTGGGCGCCCTGAAGCAGATCTGCGACCACCCCGCGCTGTACCTGAAGGAGGAGGCGGGCGGGGGCCGCCTGACGCACCGCTCCGGCAAACTCGCCCTGCTGGACGAGCTGTTGGACACCCTGCTCGCCGAGGACGGCTCGGCGCTGGTCTTCACCCAGTACGTCGGCATGGCCCGCCTCGTCACCGCGCACCTGTCCGCCCGCGCGATCCCGGTGGACCTGCTGCACGGCGGCACCCCGGTCCCGGAGCGGGAGCGCATGGTCGACCGCTTCCAGGCCGGTGACACCCCGGTCCTGGTGCTGTCCCTGAAGGCGGCGGGCACCGGTCTGAACCTCACCCGCGCGGGCCATGTCATCCACGTCGACCGCTGGTGGAACCCGGCGGTGGAGGAGCAGGCCACCGACCGCGCCTACCGGATCGGCCAGACCCAGCCCGTCCAGGTCCACCGCCTGGTCACCGAGGGCACGGTGGAGGACCGCATCGCCGAGATGCTCACCGCCAAGCGCGCCCTCGCCGACGCCGTCCTGGGCTCCGGCGAAGCGGCCCTGACCGAGCTGACCGACCGCGAACTGTCCGACCTCGTATCCCTCCGGAGGACCCCATGAGCCTCCCCCCGGAGGACCCCACGACCTCCGCCGCCCCCCGCCCCGCCGACGCGGCCCGCCAGGCCCTGCGGGCAGCACGGCGACGTGCCGGCGCCGAGCGCGAGCAGGCACGGGACGGGGAGGAGCCGACTCCTGCCGGTACGGCCGCCGGGGCCAGGGGCGAGCAGGCGCGAGAGGGGACGGGGACGGACGGAGCCGAGGAGACTCCTGCCGACATGGTTCACCGAGTGCTCAAGGAGGCACGGGAACGGTCGAAGGCAGGGCGCGCGCCGGATTCCGGGACGGCGGGGGAGGACTCCGCCGGCGCGACGCAGGCACCGGCGGGGCGGGGCGACGCCGAGGCGTGGCCGGAGAACGCGGCCGTAGCCCGCCCGGCCACGGCCACGGTCCCGGCTGACACCACCACCCCGGTCCCGGACGAGACCTCCGCGACCCGGGCCCGCCCCAGCACCCCCGCCGGCGGCCGGCCCGCGGACGTCGCCAGGGAAGCGCTGCGAGCCGCACGGCGGGAGGCGGTCCGGGCCCTGGCCGAAGCCGAGGCGGACGCGGCGGAACGAGGCGCCGCGCGGGACGGGCGGACGGCGCACCCCCGTACCCGACGCGGGGCGCCCGCGTCGGGCGGTGCCGTCGCATCGGCGTCGCGCACCGCGTCCGAGCCCGGAGAGGATTCCCGGGCGAACCGGACCAAGGCCGCCCAGGACATGCGGCACTACCTGGCCAACGCCTTCCGGATGCCGACCTGGTCCGACACCCCGGACGAGGAGAGCCGGCCGTCGGACACCAGCGCCGGCGCCGGCGACCACCCCCACCCGGAGCCCCAGCCCACTGCCCCCGTGTCCACTGCCGACGCGACCCACCCGTCACCCACCTCTGCCGGCACCGACCCCGACCACCCCGCCCCTGTCCCCGCCTCCGCACACCCGTACCTGCCCGCCACCATGGCCACCCCCCACCGGGACACCGAACTGCGGCGTACGTTCCCGGCGTTCGCGGCGCGTGCGGCTGCCGACGGGAGTGTGTCGTTCGCCGGGACCTGGTGGGGCAACGCGTGGGCCGACGCGTTGGAGCAGGGCGCGCTGGACGCCAAGCGGCTGGCGCGGGGCCGGGGTTACGCCGACCAGGGACACGTCGACGCGATCACCGTGACCCCGGGGCTCGTGCTGGCGTACGTACGCGGGAGCCGGCCGCGGCCGTATCGCGTGCAGGTGCGGGTCCGCAGGCTGGAGGACGAGGACTGGGAGCGTTTCCTGGACGCGGCAGCCGACCGGCCCGGGCACATCGCCGCGCTCCTCGACAAGGAGCTGCCCCAGTCCCTCGCCGACTTTGGTGTGCCGCTGCTGCCCGGGCCCGGTGACCTCGCCCCGCAGTGCAGCTGTCCCGACTCTGGGCACCCCTGCAAGCACGCCGCCGCGCTCTGCTACCAGACGGCCCGGCTGCTCGACGCCGACCCGTTCGTGCTGCTCCTGCTGCGCGGCCGCGGCGAGAAGGACCTGCTCGACGCGCTGTCCCGGCGCAGTGCGGCCCGCGCGGCCCGGGCCGCCCAGGAGCGGCAGGCCGACGCCCTGCCCGGCGTGCGCGCCACCGACGCCCTCACGCCCCGCCGGGTGCCGCCGCTGCCCCCTCCGTTGCCGGTGCCGCCGCATTCCGGGCAGCCACCGGTCTATCCCGCGGCCCCCGGCGGCCCGGACCCCTTCGCCCTGGACCAGCTCGCGACCGACGCCGCCGCCCGCGCGCACGCGCTGCTCGCCACCGGCCGTGACCCGGTGGGTGAGCTGACCCTGTGGCAGGACGCGGTGCGCCTCGCCGCCGCCCGCCCCGGCTCCGGCCTCACCGCCGCCACCCGCACGCTGTACGCCACGCTCGCCACGGCCGTCGGCCGTACCGCGTCCGATCTCGCGCGGGCCGTCGCCGCCTGGCGGCAGGGCGCGTCCGCCGGGCTGGCCGCCCTGGAGGAGCCGTGGGATCCGCCGGCCGGCCGCTTCGACCGGGCCCGCCCGCTGCTGCTCGCCGCCGACCTCCCGGCGTTCCGCCCCTGGCGCAACCGCCTCACCCACCCGCAGGGCCACGCCCAGCTCCGCCTCGGCCGCGACGGCCTGTGGTACGCCTACGAGTCCGAGCCGGGCCGCGACGACTGGTGGCCCCGCGGCACCCCGGACCTCGACCCGGTGGGCGCCCTGACCGGTCTCGGCACCCCGGACGACCTGTAGCCCGTACCCGGAGACAGGGCACACGCGGCCCGTGTGCAAAGCGCCGCAGGAACTGTGGGGGTCCGGTGTGCTGGGCCGGGGTGGTGCGTCGGGGCCGGAAGGCCGGTGGCATCATGACCGGCCGGATCGACATCGGGCAGGCGGGGGAGACGTGACACCGGTGAGGACGGGAAGAGTCCGGGCGGGGACCGGGAGTGAGCCGAAGACCAGGCTGGGCCGCATCGCGATGGTGCTGTTCATGGTGTTCGCCGGCGTGCTGTTCAGCGGCCTCGGGATCGCCGGCGCCGTGGGTCTCGCCGGTGACATGAGGTACTCCACGCGGATGTCCGGCACTCCCGGGCTGCTGCGGATCACCTACTGCGAGACCTCCGGCACCGGCAAACAGCGTCACACCGACTGCTACGGAGTCTTCCGCTCCGACGATCACCGGCTCACGGACCCGTACGCCTCCATCGGCGAGTCGTTCAAGGCGGGGACGGTCCTGCCGGTCCAGCGGGACGCGAGGAGCCACTGCTACCTGGTCGGGGTCGCCCCGACGGCAGGACGGCTGGCCGGGATCTGTGCCGCCGTGGTGGCACTCGTCGGCGGCCTGGCCTCTCTGTGCGGTGCGTTCGCCACCGCGATGCCCCGGCTGGGCGGGCGGATCGGCGCGGCGTTGTGGTCCCCCGGGGCCGGCCGGCTGCTGAAATGGCTGCTGCTGGCATGCGGCATCGGTTTCGCCCTCTTCGGCGTGACCGGAGCGATCGGCTGGCTGGCCATGCCGTGAGCGCCGGACGTCCGATGATCGGACAGTCTTTGATCGCACATACGGGTGATCGGACCCATGTGATAGAGCCTGGCCCGGCCAGGATCTACACTCAGTTGGTAGCCGCAAGCAACGGTACGTGAGTGAAGATCGGCACGGGCCGTCGGAAGGCCGTGAGTGAGCAGTGCGCTCGCACGTCGATCGGGGATTGGTGCAGCGCCCCCACGGCGACCCGGCGGACCACATGAACACGAGCCTCGGAGCCGGGAACAGCCCGGGGGGCGAGGCGAGGCAAGGAGATTCGTACGCATGACCATGTCAGCGTCCCCGGCCCGCGGGGGAACCGCAGAGATATCCGCGCCACCACCGGCCGGCAGAATGACGCACCGGCAGATCATGACGATCCTCAGCGGCCTGATGCTGGGGATGTTCCTCGCGGCGCTCGACCAGACCATCGTCAGCACCTCGATTCGTACGATCGCCGACGATCTGCACGGACTCAGCTCGCAGGCGTGGGTCACGACCGCGTATCTGATCACCTCCACCATCAGCACGCCGCTGTACGGCAAGCTGTCCGACATCTACGGCCGCAAGCCGTTCTTCCTCGCGGCCATCTCGATCTTCATCGTCGGCTCGGCGGCCTGTTCGTTCGCCACCTCGATGACGGAGCTGGCGGCCTTCCGGGCCTTCCAGGGCATCGGCGCGGGCGGCCTGATGGCACTGGCGCTGGCGATCATCGGTGACATCGTCCCGCCCCGCGAGCGGGCCCGCTACCAGGGCTACATGCTCGCGATGTTCGGCTCCTCCAGCGTGCTCGGCCCGCTGATCGGCGGTTTCCTCGCGGGCCGCGGCAGCATCCTGGCCATCACGGGCTGGCGCTGGGTCTTCCTGGTCAACGTGCCGGTCGGCATCATCGCGCTGTTCGTCGTCGCCAAGGTGCTGAACCTCCCGCACACCCGCCGCGACCACCGCATCGACTGGTGGGGCGCGCTCACCATCGCCATCGGTGTCGTACCGCTGCTGCTCGTCGCCGAGCAGGGCCAGGACTGGGGCTGGGGCTCCACCAAGTCCCTCGTCTGCTACGGCGTCGGCGCGGTCGGCCTGATCGTGTGGGTCCTCGTCGAGCGGGCGATGGGCGAAGAGGCCCTCATCCCGATGCGGCTGTTCCGCAGTGCCGTGTTCAGCAAGATGAGCCTGCTGTCCGTGCTCGTCGGCATGGGCATGTTCGGCGGCATGATGATGGTCCCGCTGTACCTCCAGATCGTGAAGGGGGTCAGTCCCACCAAGTCCGGCCTGCTGATGCTGCCGCTGATGGTCGGCATGATCGCCGGCACCATCGTGGTCGGCCGCATCATCCAGCAGACCGGCAAGTACAAGATCTTCCCCGTCATCGGCACCGCGCTGATCATCGCCGCGCTGCTGCTGTTCCACTACCGGGTGGAGTGGAACACCGCGCTGCCCGAGACCATGGCCTACATGGCGCTGTTCGGCATCGGTCTCGCCGGCTGCATGCAGATCCTGACCCTGGCCGTGCAGAACGCCGTGGAGCCCAAGGACATGGGCGTGGCGACCGCGTCGGCCACCTTCTTCCGGCAGATGGGCGGCACCGCCGGCACTGCGATCTTCCTCTCCGTGCTCTTCAGCACCGTCGGCGACAAGATCGGCTCCGCCTTCCGCTCCGCCGCGCAGACGCCCGCGTTCCAGGCCGCGCTGCACGACCCGGCCGTCCGCGCCAACCCCGCCAACGCGCCCGTGCTGGACATGCTCAAGCACCCCGCGGCGAGCGGCAGCGGCGGTTCGGGCGTGCTGAACGACTCCTCGTTCATCCAGCAGCTCGACCCGCGCCTGGCCGAGCCGTTCAAGGTCGGCTTCACCGACTCGATGCAGCTCGTGTTCCTCATCGCCGCCGGCGTGATGGTGCTGGGCTTCCTGGTCGCCGTGTGGACCAAGGAGGTCCCGCTGCGCAAGGTCTCCGGACTGGAGGCGCAGGCCGCCGAGGAGAACGGCGCCCCGGCCGTCGAGCAGGCTGCCGAGCCGGTCGCCGAGCCCCTCGCCGAGGAGCGTGCCGCCGCCGGGCCCGCCGGTGACGACCGGCCCGCCGCCGCGTCGCCCGCCGACCGGTTCGCCCCCCTTCCGGGCGGCCCGTCGTACGGCGTCCGGGGCCACGTGCTGGACGGCGCCAACGCGCCGGTGGCGCAGGCCGTGATCACCGTGATCGACGTCGACGGACGCCAGCTCGGCCGCGCCGTCACCGGCCCCGACGGCGGCTACGCGGTGTCCGTCACCGGCCCCGGCACCTATGTGCTGATCGCCGCCGCCGGTTCCCGCCAGCCGCAGGCCGTCACCGTGCTCGTCGGCGAGGAGCCGGTCGTCTGCGACCTCGCCCTCAGCGGCACCGTCGCCCTGTCCGGGGTCGTCCGCGACGCCGTCGACGCCCGCCCGGTGCCCGCGGCACTGCTGGTCGCCACCGACGTGCGCGGCGAGGTCGTGTCCTCCGGGACCACCGCCGCGGACGGCACCTTCACGCTCGCCGAACTCGTCCCTGGCAGCTACACGCTGGTCGTGAACGCGCCCGGACACCGCCCGGCCGCGCTTCCCGTCGAGGTCACCGCGGGCGCCGGGGAGGTCCACGAGATCCGCCTGGAGTCCAGTGCCCGGCTGGGCGGCGTCGTCACCACCCCCGCCGGCACGCCGCTCGACGACGCCAAGGTCATGCTCCTGGACTCGGCCGGAAACGTGGTCGGCACCGCGGTCACCGGTACCGACGGGGCCTACGGGTTCACCGACCTGGACGGCGGCGAGTACACCGTCATCGCCAGCGGCTACGCCCCGGTCGCCACGTCCGTACGCCTGGACGGCAGCGGCGTGACCGACTTCGACCTGGAGCTGTCCCACCAGGACGAGGCCCGGTAGCGACCCGCGGCACGCACACCGGGAGGGCCGGCCGGGCGACCAATGGGGTCTCCGGACCGGCCCTCCCGTCTCAGCGGGCGGTGGATCTTCGCGGAAGACACACCCCGTCGCGTCCCACGATCCCGACGAGGAACCCGGCGAACCTCCCCGGTCACAGCACTCGCCGCCCCGAACTTCTCGAACTCGCCCGGCCGTGCGGCACCTTGAAGGTCGCTTCCCGTTGACCCGGTGATCGATCCCGACCGGTTCGGGCCAGTCGCGCTCCGCACCAGGCAGCGACGGCGGAGGTGGCGGCGAGCGCCAGGCCTGTGATGCGCATGGCACCCAGTGCCAACTCCCGCTACGACGTGCTGGCCTGGAACCGGCCGTACCGGCTGATGTGGCCGCGCTTCATCGAACGGGGCGAACTCAACCTGCTCTGCGAGGTGTTCCTCGTCCCGCCCTGCTGCAACACGATGGAGAACAGGGACACCGAACTGCCCGCGCTGGTGGCCACGTTCCGCGCCGCGTACGCGCGGCACCTGAAGGAACCCGCCTGGACCGGCCTGGTCCGCAGACTGTCGGCGGCGAGCCCGGAGTTCGCCGCGCTGTGGGCCGCCCAGGACGTCGCCCTGCCGGTGACCAGAGAGTTCCGGACGTACGGCAACCCGGCGGTCGGCCAGGTCGTGTACCGGTGCACCACGCTCGCCGTCACCGCCACACCGGAGACCTGCATCAACGTCTACACCCCGGCCGACGACGTCAGCCGCGAGCGCGTCGCGTGGCTGCTCGCGCACCCCGGGGAGATTCCCGCGCCGGCTCACACGCGCTGACGGCGCCTGCGTGTTCGGCGGGCAGGTCCGCCCGTCGGTCCTCCGCGCGCTTCCCCGGGGAGAGGCGCCTACACGGTGGCCATGCCTGTGGTGAGTCCTCCGGCTGCGCAGATGAGCCAACCGGTGAGCGGCTGCCGCCACAGGGTGGTGGCGGCGAGGGCGGCTGCCGCGGGGATGAACACTCCGAGGAACAGCACTGAGGTCAGGGCGTCCCAGCCGTTGTCCGCTCCGGTGAGGGCCCACCCGATGACGGCCGCGGCCAGGGCTGCGGCGAGGTGGCTGTAGCGGACGTCGGTCAGTTGGGGCCAGTCGCTGGGGCGCTCCCGGCGACGGTGGACGAGCCGGTAGCGGACCATGACGCCCAGTTCTGCCAGCAGGACCGCCGTTGCGATCGCGTCGTTGTTCATGGTGGGCCCTTGTGGTCAGAACGTGCAGTGCTGCTTATTTAGCCGGAACTTAGCTGAAATTTTACTATATTTGGCGGGTGTCCGGTCGACTCGCGTGCCGCTGTCTGGTTGTGGGTGCCGGCCCGGAGGTGGCGGCCTACCGCGTACACGACCCCCTGAGCGACGTGTGCGGGCCCATGGCCCTGGTGCACCACTGGCCTCCGGGTCGACCAGGCACCGGCTGCGGACGGCACGGCTCGGCGCGCCGCCCTCAACTGTTCCGGTTCAGGTACTGGAGAAATGCGGACACATAGGTCCGATCGGCGGCTTGCGGGCAGGGGAACGTCGCCACGGCGGCATCGAGTTCCGATCGATGGAACGTCCGCCACGCAGGACTCCGGGCGGCCGGCGCCGCCAGTCGGTCCTGGGGCAGCGCGTGGCCCCCACCCTGAATGCCTGCCATCACGGACGTGTACTCCCTGCGCAGGTCCGTGATGAGTGCGAGACGGGACCGCGCCGGATGACCGGCCGCCGCCGCACAGGATCTCCACGTCTCACGTGCCGATCGATAACGTCTGTCGTGTTGCACCTCACGGTCCACCCGGGTCCACTCGGAGTTCGCCCTGGCCGGAAGCACCTGCCAGGATCAGCACGGAACGGCGGGTGTCGGCCGTCGCCCGGGCCGTCCGGCCGTCGTCGGACGGGAAGTACGCGAACCCCGCCGCGACCATCGCGGCCATGACCACGGCCAGTGCGACCGCGAGGGGCTTGTGTCTGACCGGCATCGACCGGGACCCCTCCTTCGACCGGTGTGCTCAGGCACCTGTCACCAGTTGCTCAGGTCGACGCCCGCCTGGTCGAAACCCTGGTTGCAGGTGCCGTTGTCGGTGCAGTCGTCGTGCGAGGAGTTCGTACCGTTGCGCGCGACGATCGAGGACTCGTACCAGCTCGCTCCGCCGTTGCCCCGGAGGCAGCGGGCCATGTCCTTGCCGCCGTCCTGCCCGGACACCCTGGTTGAAGAGTGCTCCTTCTGCCGTACTGCCGGTGAGCCGTGCTGCGGAGACGCTATGGACACGGATCCGCCGACCGTCCTAGATTCGTCTTCGTGCGAGGTCAGCCAGGGGGGATCGGCGCTCATCGTCACGTACCAGGGGGAGCATGAAATTCGGCTTACTGGGGCCGTTACACGCCCAGATCGCCGGACGCGCGGTCCCGTTGAACGGGCCGCGGCAGGCCAAGATGCTGGCAGCACTTCTGATCGACGCCAACAACAGCGTCGCCATGGAACGGCTCGTCGCCGTGATGTGGGACACGAACGCGCCCGCCACCGCGGTCCGCCAGGTCCAGGACGCAGTCTCCGGGCTGCGCCGCAACCTCGTCGCCTGCGGAGCACCCGGCTCCTTGATCAGCACGCGGCGCGGCGGCTACGAGATCCACCTGGCCCGGGAGCAGCTCGACCTCCTGGAGTTCGACCACGAGCGACACCTCGCCGAGCAGCACACGACCCCGTCCGAGACTGCGGCCGCGTTGCGACGGGCGCTCGCCTGCTGGCGCGGCAGCGCCCTGGTCGACACCCCCAGTCAGGCCCTGGAGATCGATGCGGCCCGGCTGAACGAGAGACGCGCGGCCACGCACAAAAAGTGCCTGGCCGTCGAACTCGGCCTGGGGCGTCATCGAGAGGTCGTCGATGAACTGACCGCTCTGCTGCGCGAGCACCCCTACGACGAGCAGGTCGTCGAACACCTGATGGTCGCCCTCTACGGGTGTCGAAGACAAGGCGATGCGCTGCAGGTGTACGAGCGGCTGCGCCGGACACTGGCCGACGAACTCGGCGTCGACCCCACCCCGCCGCTCCAGGCGCTGCACCAGCGCATCCTGACCGCAGATCCCGCCCTGGCGGTCACGATCCCGGCGAACGGCCCCTCGGCCACGCCACCGAAGAGCCCTGCCCCGGCGGCCCCCGGGCCGGCCATGGTGATGCCGGTGCGTCAACTTCCCCTCGACGTACCCGACTTCGTGGGCCGGGCCGAAGCACTGGCCGAGATCGCCGGGATGCTCGACGGGTCGGCGTCGAACCGGGCCCCGGTGGCCGTCGTCGTGGGCGGTCCCGGTGTCGGCAAGTCCTGCCTGGTGACGCACGCCGCGCGGCTGGCGAGCGCCGACTTCCCCGACGGCCAGCTCTACCTCGACCTCGCGGCGACATCGGACGCGCCACGGGACCCGGGGCTGATGCTGGCCGAAGCACTGCGTGCGCTCTCGATCACCGGCAGCGCGATCCCGAACGGCCTGTCCGAGCGAGCCGCGCTCTACCGGTCGTTGCTGGTGGACCGGCAGATGCTGGTGGTGCTGGACGACGCCGGTCACGCCGATCAGGTGCTGCCGTTGCTGCCCGGCGCCGAGGGCTGTGCGGTGTTGATCACCAGCCGCACTCTGCTGACGCAACTTCCCGGCGCGCGGCACATCGACCTGGACGTGCTGAGCCCGGCAGAGGCCCGGGAGTTGTTCACCGGGATCGTCGGGCGGCAGAGGGTCGAGCGGGAGCCGGGGGAGGCCGACGCGATCCTCGACTGCTGCGGCAACCTGCCGCTGGCGATCCGCATCGCCAGCGGCAAGCTCACGGGCCGCCCGGCCTGGTCGCTGCGGGTACTGCGGGAACGCATCGAGGACGAGTCACGGCGGCTGGCCGAGCTGAGGATCGGGGACCTCAGCGTGCGGGCCAGTGTCGAACTGAGCTTACGGCTGCTGCCGGCCGACGCGGTGCGCGCGCTGAGCCTGCTGGGCCTGCTCGGCCCCTGCACCCTGCCCGGCTGGGTGGTCGGCCCGCTGCTGGACCGCTCGGACGGCGATGCGGTGCTGGACACCCTCGTCGACGCCAGCCTGGTGCGGCTGACCGCCACCGACGCCCTCGGCGAGCCGCGCTACCGGCTGCACGACCTGATCAGGACCTGTGCCGTGGAGATCGCCGCCCCGCTGCCGGCGGAGGACAAACGGGACGCGATCATCCGGGTGCTGTCCGTCTGGCTCGAACTGATCGGGCGCGGCACCGATCGGCTGCCGGCAGCCGGGCTGCTGGCAGCCGCGCCCGGTTCGGCACCGCGCCGGTCGCTGCCCGATGCGGTCGTGGACCGGTTGATGGCCGACCCGGCCG
Source organism: Streptomyces sp. MUSC 14 (assembly GCF_001866675.1). Lineage (NCBI taxonomy): Bacteria > Bacillati > Actinomycetota > Actinomycetes > Kitasatosporales > Streptomycetaceae > Streptomyces > Streptomyces sp. MUSC 14. The sequence continues at coordinate 262,766 of NZ_MLYN01000023.1, read as the reverse complement.
GCTGGTTCGACACGGAACGCGACAACCTGCTCGGCGCGGTGAGACTGGCCGTGGACTGGGGACTGGACGAGTTGGCCTGGGAGCTGGCGGCCGGCGCGGCGACCTACTACGACCACCGGTGTCTCTACCAGGACTGGCAGCACGGGCACCGGCTCGCGTTGGAGGCGGCCGAGGCCGCCGGCAACGTGCGCGGCGCGTCGGTGCTGCTCCGCGGCTTTGCCCAACTGCACATCTACCAGGACGAGTTCGATCGGGCAACCCGGGCCCTGGAGTCCTCCCTCGGGCTGTGCCGGGACGGTGGGGACAAACGCGGCGAGGCGCTGTCGGTCGCCATGCTGGGTACGGTCAGCCGCGTGCAGGGCCGTGACGACGAGGCCCTCGAACGTGTCGAGCACGCGCTGGCCATCGCGGTCGGTGAGGGCGACCGGCACATCGAGGCGCAGTTGTCCTGCTCCATGGCCGTGATGATGCTCATGCAGGGCAAGCTCGACGAGGCGGAGTCATGGTTCGACGGAGCTTTGGGTCAGGCCAGGGCGCTGGGCGACGGGCATCGCGTGGCCGTGGTGCTGCGGCGGTTCAGCCGGCTGCACGACCGACGTGGTGATCCGGACGAGGCGCTGCGCTGTCTGGGGCAGGCGCTGGCCACCTTCGAGGAACTGGCCGACGAGCGGTGCGCCGCGTACACACTGCTGGAAGTCGGCCGCGTGTACGCCGGCCAACGTGACCGGGACCGGGCGAGCACGGCGTTGGAGCGCGCGGCGGGCCTGTTCCACCGGCATGGCGACCGCCAGGACGAGGCCGCCTGCTGGCAGCTGATCGGCGACCTGGACGCCGCCGCCGGTGCCCACCACCTGGCGCACCAGCACCGAGAGCGGGCGCTGCGGTTATGGAAGATGATCGGCGACATCAACCAGACGAGAGCTCCGGCACGGCCGTCGTCGCCGTGAGGTGGTCATCTCTCTGCTGGGCGATGTCCGATGGTGGCTGCGGAACAGCTCTGGCCGGACTGGGAACGGCATTCACTCCGGGCACGGACCGGCATGCTCGCGCAGACTGAGGCTTCCCGAGAGCCGGCGGAGCCGGACTCGCTGAAGTACCGCTACGAGCCGCGGTGCTGATCAGGTACGTGCCGTGCTTCATCGTCACGGGCAATCGGCAATCGGCACCGTGGAAGGCCGGGCCCAGCTGCTCCTCCGGTTCGTGCGGCGGCCAGTGACTGCACCACCCGAGGGCACGGCCCGTCCGTGACGAGTATGAGCAGGGGGTGGTCCACAGACCGCGACGAGCTGAGGTGTGATCAGAAGACGGGCGCCGCCGGCCGCACCGGTTCAACCGCCTGGGACCGGAGGGCCGAACGCGCGAGGACCGTCGGCCCGGGCGAGCGGACCCCGTCCGGCCGGCTGAGGTGCAGCTGTCGTACGAGATGCGGGCCGCGGACGGGCCAGGGCCCTTGGAGCGGACCTTGGACACGCCGGCCGCCGGGGTCCGGTACCTGGGCATCGAGGTCAGCCGCTCCCGGGTGCGCCCAATGCTCCTCGCGGAGGGGGTCCGCCGGCGCGCGCGATCCTGGACGCGCCCGAAGGATCGGGACTCCGAGGGAAGAGGACGCGGATCGAACCGCCCTCCCCGGAGGCGCCGTTGGGGCTCACCGAGCCGTGACCACCCGGTCTGCCGCCCGACTCGGCGAGGCCCGCCTCGCCAGGGGCTTACGGGCACAACGACACCCCCTGCAACGTCTCCGTCGGGATGGTCCGCTTCGTCTCTGGTCTCAGGTGGTCAAGCAAGACGCGCGGGAAGCGGTCATGCGCACAACCTGGATCAGCACACGAGGGAGCGTGCGATGCGGAAGCCCACGTCGTCGACCTGGAAGGTCGGGTGACTGCGGCGCCGCGCGGAGGCCCGGCAGCTCCAGTGCTCGTCGAACCAGCCGCCGCCGCGCAGCACCCTGTAGGCGCCGTAGACCTCGGCGTCGTAGATGTCCCAGCACCAGTCCCATACGTTGCCGAGCATGTCGTACAGGCCCCACGGGTTGGGCCGTTTGCGAGCCACGTCGTGGATCTGCTCGTCGGAGTTGTCGCGGTACCAGGCGATCTCGTCGAGAGGTCCGTAGTGCGGTCCGGTCGTGCCGGCGCGGCAGGCGTGCTCCCATTCGGCTTCGGTCGGCAGCCGGTACCCGTCGGCGGACGCGTCCCACTCGACGCCTTCGCCGTCGGTGTGGAGGTGGTAGGCCGGTGCGAACCCGTCCTGCCGGGACAGGGCATTGCAGAATCGGACCGCGTCCCACCAGGAAACGCTGTCGACGGGCAGCCGGGCCCCCTGGCCGGTGCTTGGCCGCAGGCCGGTGACCTGTGCGTACAGTGCCTGGGTGACGGGGAAGGCCGCGAGCTCGTAGGGCGCGAGGTCGACCGACCAACTGCGCTGTGTCCGCCGGTCCGACAGCCTCACCCGCCCCGGCGGGACGGCGATCATCTCTTCTGCGCTCGCATCCATGGACGGGTGATCATATCGGTACCTGTCCCGGACGACCTCGGGGCCGGGTGACACGGCATCCGGCATTCATCCGCCCGGGACCCCATCACCTGAGATTCTCGGCACCTCCACGTCTCAGACGAACTGGCCGTCGCCCTGCTACGGCATCTGCGAACGCCTCAGGTGCCCGCAGCCGGGAGGTCTTCCGCTCGGGAAGAACACCTACGTCACTTTCCCGAGCCCTCCCGGCGGTGACGAGGCGGTCTGTGTGGCTACAGCTGGGTGGTGCCGCCGTCGACGAACAGTTCCGCGCCGGTGGTGAAGGAGCTCTGGTCCCCGGCCAGGTAGAGGGCGGTGGCGGCGACCTCGTCGGGACGGCCGGTTCGGCCGAGCGGGGTCGGTGCGGCGGGCTCGGCGGTCCGGCCGTCCTGCGGGAGTGCGGCCCGTAGTTCGTCGGCGCCGGGGGTTGTGACGGGGCCGGGGGTGAGGGCGTTGACCCGGATGCCGCGGCCGGCGAGTTCGGCGGCCCAGGTGCGGGCGAGGCTGCGGATCGCGGCCTTGGTGGCGGCGTAGACGCCCAGGCCCGGGACGCCGCGCAGGGCCGCGCTGGAGGAGAGCAGGATCACCGAGGCGCCGGCCGGCAGCAGGGGAAGTGCCTTCTGGACGGTGAAGACCGTGCCCTTGAGGTTGATGGAGGTGGTGCGGTCGTACTCCTCCTCGGTGATCGTGCCGAGCGGGCCGAAGTCGCCGACGCCGGCGTTGGCCACGACGATGTCGAGACGACCGCTGCGCTCGGTGATCTCGGCGAAGAGCCGGTCGAGGTCGTCGAGTCTCGACACGTCGCTCCGGATGCCGATGGCGCGGTCGCCGATCTGTTCGACGGCGTCCTCCAGTTCGGCCGTGCGGCGGCCGGTGAGGTAGACGGTGGCTCCCTCGGCGGCGAACCGGCGGGCGACGGCCAGGCCGATGCCGGTGGAGGCCCCGGTCACGAGGGCGGTCTTGTTGTCCAGCTGTCCCATGACGTTCTCCGAACTGTTGATGTAACTGTTGTGGTTACGTTTAGGGCCGCGAAAGGCGGCCTGCTGTCGCGGCCCGGTGAGGCCCGCGGTCGACGTCAGGTGGCTCTCAGCACGTCGTGCAGCACATCCTCCAGCGTGGTTCTCGCCAGTTCCGCGCGGAGAGCGGTCTCGACCCCGTCGTAGACGACGCCCAGTACCGGCGCTATGCCGTGGCCCACGACGCACTCGGGGTCGGGTGTGGCGGGGTGCAGGGCGAAGACCGGCCCCGGCTCCACCGCCTCGTAGACGTCGAGCAGGGTGATCGTCGACAGGTCCCGCGACAGCGTCCAGCCGGCGCCGGCGCCTCTTCGCGAGTCGGCCAGGCCGGCCTTGCGCAGCTGGGCCAGCAGGCGGCGGATCACCACGGGGTTGGTGTTGACGCTCGTCGCGATCTGGTCGGAGGTGGCTACCTCGTGGCCGCGGCGCTGGTACAGGCCGATCCAGGTCAGCGTGTGCACGGCGACGGTCAGCCTGCTGTTGGCACCCATGGCGTCCATCACCTCCCGTCACGTTGTAACAATAGCAGTTATGACTCCTTCCCGAAGGCCGCCGTTCTGAGCCGTGCTGTGCGGATCACGGTTGGCCTCACCGTGAACGCGCTGATCGTGCTCGCCCGGGAGGTGTCGGCGCGCTTGATCCCTGTCCGCACGTCCAGAAGTCGGTGGTCCGCGTCGGGGCCCCGGTCGGGGGTCTGCGTGGGCGAGCAGGGTGATCGGCGCGTCGCGTCGGCGGCGGTCGCGCGGTCGTCGTCCGTCACAGAATCAGCCCGGCGTGCAGGTCCTCTGCGAAGCCGGCCGTGTCCGTGAGCCCGAAGGCCACGCGCTGGAGCAGGAATCCGTGCAGCAGCCCCATCACCGCGCGGGCTGCGCGGTCCGGGTCCACGGCGGCGGGCACCGCGCCCGCGGCCCGGCCGCGGCGCAGCGCGTCGGCGATGCTGGCGCGGACCTTCTCGAAGCCCTCCGCGGCCGGGCCGCGTACCTCGTCGTTGCGCAGCACCTCGGCCCACGTCTGCACGACGCAGCGCAGCAGTTCGTCGACTGCGACCTCGTGTCCTGCCGTGTCCTGGACCGTCTCGCCGCTGATCGTGTCGAGTGCGGAGGCCACCAGTTCCGTGACGGTCGGGGCGACTGTGCTGTCGGCCAGCCGCTCGACCGGTTCGAAGATCAGCCGGAACGCGTCGCCCGCGATGGTGAGGATGATCTCTTCCTTGCTGGTGAAGTAGCGGTAGGGCGCACCGGCCGAGACGCCCGCCTCCGCGGCGATGTCCGGCATCGAGGTCTGGTGGAACCCGTCGCGGGAGAAGCAGCGGCGGGCCGCCGCGACGATCTCGGTGCGCTTGGCCTCGCGACGCTCGGCTGTGATGCGCGGCATGGTCGCCCCTTTCATCGTGAATGAACATTCACCTTGACGGTTCGGCTGCTCCGGCACCACCATAAAAGTGAACGACCATTTACGGAAGCTGGCCTGCCTGCGGACTCCCGGAGAGGGGATCTCCTGATGAGCACGAAGCTGAGCATCGGCGTCTACGCCTACGAGCACACCGAGGCACTGTTCGACGGCCGGGTCGCGGTCGACGGGGTGGACGCGGTGTTCGAGACGGCACCACTCGTGTCGGACATCTTCCGCCGCACCGTCGAGGGCCACTACGACGTGGCCGAGTTCGGCCTCACCTACTTCCTGCGCACCTTCGACCCCGATGATGCGCCGTTCCTGGCGCTGCCGGTCCTGCCCAACCGCAACTTCCGCCACTCGGCGATCTTCGTGAACACCGCCAGCGGGATCGAGAAGCCTCAGGACCTCGCCGGCAGGACCGTCGGCGAGTTCGCGCTCTACGGCCACGACGCCGGGATCTGGGCGAAGGGCATCCTGGCGGACGAGTACGGCGTGACGCCCGACCGGTGCCGCTGGGTCATCGGCGGCACCAACCACCCCCTGCCCGCCTTCGACTGGGTCCCGCAACCTGTCCCGCACGGCGTCGACGTGCGCCACGCGGAGGACGGCCGGACCCTGGGCGCCATGCTCGAATCCGGCGAGATCGACGCACTGATCTCCGTCGACGTGCCGCAGGCGGTGCTGGACGGCTCGCCGAAGGTCGTCCGCCTGTTCCCCGGCTACGAGGCCGTGGAGCGCGACTACTTCCGCCGCACCGGTATCTTTCCCCCGATGCACGTCATCGCGATCCGCAGGGAAGCGGCACATCGGCCGGGCCTCGCACGGGCCGTCTACGACGCCTTCGCACGAGCCAAGGAACTCGCCGAGCGCAAGCACCTCGACGACGCCGCGAAGCAGCACATGAGCGTCATCACGCCATGGTTCAGCGCGCTGTTCGAGGAGAACCGGCGGCTGCTCGGCGACGACTGGTGGCCCTACGGGACCGACGCGAACCGCAAGGCCATCGACACCTTCCTGCGCTACCACCACGAGCAGGGTCTGTCGAAGCGCCGGCTGACGTGCGAGGACATCTTCGTGCCGGAACTCCTCGACACATGAGCCGAGCGGCAACGGCGTCTCGGGTGTGCCGGTCCCGGTGGCAGACACTGGAAAGACCGTGCACGAGAGGCATCGTCGATGTCGGCGGACGGCACGTGGGAGATGATCCCGCGCGCTGTGCAGGCCGGTGCGGCTGCCGAGGGGGCATCGACTGGAGCATGGCCGGTGTGGACTCGACGGGGCGCTTCGCTCACCGGCATGCGGCCGGCACCCGCCGCTCGGCCGCGTGCATTCCGGGCAGACGCACGCAAGCAGGTGGGCCACGTGACGACGAGGCCCCGGGGCGTTCCCGGGGTGGGCTCACCACGAGGACTCACTTGCGTCTGCCCGCCGGAACGAACTCGAGCGGCTGATCGGCACGCTGAAGAGCTACAGCTCAGCGCGGGAGCCGAAGCACGGTGCCGGAGCCGGCGGCACGACCGTGGTGACGAAACGCGAAAGGCTGGGCCTCCTCCAGCGCCATGGGTTCTTCGAGGGCGACGGTCACTTCAGCCCCATGGAGGGGCCGCACCACATCGACCCCGTGAAGCGTGACGGTACCCCACACCGCGGCGCTGCGGGTGTGGACGCGAAGACGATCGCCGGACACCACATCCGCACCGCCCTGCTCCTCGGACAGCAGGGTGATGTCCGCAGTGAAGCAGCCGTGGGCGCTGATCGAGCCGGGTGCCGCGAGTACGTGGCCCCGCGCAACCACCTCCGCCGCTGTGCCACGCAGCAGTACCCCTATGTGCATGTCCGCACAGGCCTCGTCGATACGTACGTGACTCGCGTCGATGTCCGCCACGCGAGCGGTCGCGCCGCCCCCAGGACCGACGATCTCCACCTCGTCGCCCTTGCACACCCGACCACGCTCGATCCGGCCTGTCAGCATGAGCATCCTGCCCTGTTGCAGGCAAAAGACGTCCTCGACGGACATCAGGAAGGGCTTCTCCACCGCATTCACCACTGACTGACCTACAGATCCACCCGCGGGCCCCGTGGCCCCTGCGCGACTGCCCACGGCAGCGATTACCAAGGGCTGAGGCTAACAACACGTACGCCCGTACAGCCGAGAGACTCCGACGCCGGGCCTGCTCACCTCGACACGGTCTTGAGCCCTTCGCCGAACAGGGAACGGACGGTTCACCCATCGCCGGAACGCCCCTGACGTCGTTCCGGTCGGGCGGGGCTTCAGCCGCCCCTCGGCCTTGCGCCGAACCGGCCGCGCAGCCGGTGGATCTCCCACCATGCGATCGCCGTCACCGTGGCCGGACCGCCGAGGAGCAGCGTATAGGCGATCGGTGTCGGTCCGTCGGGCAGCTTGGTGGTGGCCGCGAACGCCCAGACCAGGAAAGCGGCCAGCACGGACGGGGCCGCGGGGTGAACGGCGGCCGCACCGAAGCCGGTTCGTGCGACCGCGGCCGAGGCGAACAGGAACAGGAAGACCGCCCACAGGACTCCCGCCAGGAACGCGAGGGACAGCCACGTACCCAAGGAGCCGCCCAGCCGGGCGGGGTTGGTCTCGCTCCAGCCGATGACCAGTACGGCGATGAGCAACAACGTGCCGACGAACAAGCCGAGTTGGCGCAGTGAGGCCCGCAGGGCGGCCCACATCGCCGGGCGGCGGCGGGGAGGCGCACACCAGATGAAGGCCATGAAGACGACCGGCGTGCTGACGACGAGCAGCCACGGTGTGGTGAGGAGCGTGACCCAGCGATCCGAGAGCGACTCAAGGAGATCGTCCTGTACGGAGCCGAAGGCCACGACATCCGCGAGTGACACCGTGATCGCCGCATATGTCCGTATCCTCTTGACGCGTGCCACTGCCGGATCGTGCACGGATCCGGAGCCTGCGCCACGGAGGAAGAGCCGCCAGGCGACGCGGCGGGCGCTGCGGGCGAGGGAGTACAGCCCCATCAGGGGAGAGAGCAGGAGCAGAACCGGTGACAGCAGCAGGAGTGCGGGGCCGGGCAGGAGGCGGAGGAGCCCGGGCAGCGAGGGCCAGTCCCGGAACTGTGCCGGGCTGACGGGGGAAGGGGCGGGGGGAGGTGGCGCGGTCGCCCCGTACGGGAGTGGAGCATTTCCCGGTCGGATGGAGATCAATTCCGCACACCCCCGTCCTCGACACGCCTACGCCTTCCACGCTTCATCCGGCAAGACGCGCGGGCCGCACGATGCGGTTCCTCCCTGATCAACCCCCTGTCGCCTCACGGCCGTTGAGCCACGCCTGCCGACGGCCGAGGCGCCCGACCGCGTGCGGCATGCGGCCGGCATGCGGACGGACCAGCGGTGGTGTGCGAGGTCGTGGATGCGGTTGGCCAGGTTCAGGAGCGGCACATGCGCGGCCGTCGGCGCGTGGGGTCGCGGGCAGCCTGGCATGTCCGCCGACATCCTCGGCAGCACGGCCGCGGATCCTGCGACGCGTCGGCCGACGGGTGTGTCTCTGTGCCGTCGCATGGGCGAAGCCGTCCGCTGCACTCGTGGCCGGGCCGGATCCGGGCGGCGCCGTCAGCGCGCGGGCCGCTGCGGCTCGACGGGTGCGGTGGACGTGCGGGCCTGCTGTCGGCGGGCGCGCAGTTGCAGGCCGCGTTTGCGGAGGATGAGCAGGGCCGCGATGACGATTCCGGTGGGGATGCCGATCCATCCGGCGATGTAGTGGGCGAGGAACATGTCGGGGCCTCCGATTTGCGGTCGTCGCCGTGGGGCGTTGCCTTGGATGCCCTTCACGCTAGGGACCGGGGGTTCGCCGGGCGTCGGCGCGTGGTTGTACTCCGGGTGGAGGCCGGGTGGAGGCGGATGCGGCCCTGGCGTGCGTGGGGTGCTCAGGTGCGGGGGCGGGTGGCCAGCCACCAGCACAGGCCGGCGAGGGGGAGTTCGACGGTGGCGGCGAGGAGGAGGGAGAGGGGCAGGTCGTGCGGGGTGCTGGTGGTGATGTCGAACCATGCGTCGACGCAGAGCATGGCGGCACTGGCGGCGGCGTGGGGAGGGACCCGGTCGCGCCGGCGGGGACGCAGGGCGTAGGCACCGGTGCGGGCGAGCTGTCCGAGGAGGAAGACGTCGAAGCCGACCCAGGCCATGCGGTAGTGCTCGGACAGCTGGCGTCCCGGCAGGGAGAGTGAGAGGTGGACGATCCAGGGCAGCAGGATCGCGCTCAGCGTCAGATACAGCGGTCCGACCCAGCGGGGGAGCCCGGGACGGGTCGTCGGCCGGGGTGGCGTGGGGTGGGTGGTCACGTGCTCGTTCCGGGCTGGGCGTAGCCGTGGGTGTAGGCGTAGCGGATGGCCTGGGCGCGGTCACGGCTTCCGGTCTTGGTGAAGATGCGGTTGATGTGGGTCTTGACGGTGGCTTCGCTCACGACGAGGTGGCGCGCGATCTCCCGGTTGGAGCGGCCCTCGGCGATCAGCCGCAGGACGTCCGCCTCGCGGGCGGTGAGATCGTCGGGGGCGGTGTCGGCGGGTGTGGCGGGGGCGGGGGTGCCGGTGGCGGCGGCGAGCAGGGTGCGCTGCGCGGCGGGGTCGAGGACGGCCTGGCCCGCCGCGGCGGCCTTGACGGCGCGTTCGATGTCGGCGCGGGTGGCGGCCTTGGTGAGGTAGCCGAGGGCGCCGGCCTGCAGGGCGCCGAGGATGGAGGTGTCGTCCTCGTAGGTGGTCAGCACCACGACCCGGACGTCCGGACGGTCGGCGAGGATGCGGGTGGTGGCGTCGATGCCGTCGCAGTGCGGCATGTTGAGGTCCATCAGCACCACGTCCGGCTGGAGGTCGCGGGCGAGCGCGGCGGCGGCGTTGCCGTCCTCGGCCTGGCCGACGACCTCGATGCCCGGAAGGGTGTCCAGCAGCAGCGCCAGTCCTTCCCGGACGGCGGCCTGGTCGTCGACGACGAGGACACGGATGGCTGAAGCGGTACTGGTCACGCGGGAATTGTGACGCACACCCGCCAGGTGTTGTCCACGACTTCGGTGTGAAGGGTGCCGCCCGCCAGCAGGGCGCGCTCGCGCAGCCCGGTCAGTCCGTAGCCCGCTCCGCTGGCGCCGAGGGGGCGGGGAGCGGCGGCACCGGACAGCGGGTTGGCGGCGGTGAGCGTGGTGTGGCCTTCGGCGTAGACGAGGGTGAGCGTGACGGGCCGGCCGGGGGCGTGTTTGGCCGCGTTGGTGACGGCCTCCTGTGCGGTGCGCAGCACGGCGAGGGTGGCGTCCGGCTCCAGGCGGCGGACGGTTCCCTCGACGTTCAGGCGCACGGCCGCGGCGGTGTCGCCCTCGTCGGGGCCGGTGGTCAGGCGGGCCAGCAGCTCGGGCAGCAGCGCGCTGTCCTCGCGCAGGGCGTGGACCGCGCGGCGGGTCTCGGTCAGGCCCGTGCGGGCGAGGTCACCGGCCCGGCCGACACATCCCAGGGCCTTGGTCAGGGCGGGGTCCTCGCGGGTTGCCGGGCTTGCCTCCAACAGTGCCTGCGCGGCTTCGAGTTGCATGGACAGGGCGCCGAGGGAGTGGGCGAGGATGTCGTGGATCTCGCGGGCGATCCGGGTGCGCTCGCCCAGGACCGCGGCCTCGGCCTCGGCCTGCCGGGCGCGGCGGATCTGTTCCAGCAGTGCCTCGGCCTGGTCGGCGCGCTGGACGTAGCCGCGGCGGATGAAGCCCGTTCCCAGACCGGCACCGATCAGCACCAGGTAGCCGAGCATCACCGCCGTACCGCCGCCGGCCACGATGGTCGTCACCGCGAGCGCCAGTGACCCGGCCACGGCGATCGCGATGGACGTCTCGGGGGTCAGGGATGCCGCCGCCACCATCGCCGCCACGGCCGCCGCGGCGACACCGACCGAGTGCGGGGACAGTCCGCCCAGGGCGCCCCCGCCCAGCGCCGTCGCGGCGAGCGCCACGGTCAGCAGCCGCGGCCGGTGCTCCGCGGCGAGCCACAGCAGCCACCCGGCCGCGGTCACGCCCAGCGCGCACGAGACCGCCAGGCCCAGGCCGTGCCAGCCGGCGGGTGGACGCGCACGCGCGGTGGTGGAGAGCAGGGCCGCCAGACCGGCGAGCCGCATGACGCGGATGCCCCACAGATAGGCGGGCCGCTCGCGCAGCGCTGGGACGACGGCGGGCATGCGGACTCCCGGATCAAGCGGGCGAGCGCCGACCGGACCGGACAGTGCTCGGGGTGGGCCGGACGCGACGAGCTGACCCTACCGTGCACCGGCGGCGTCAACCCGGTCTCCACCCGCGCTCCACTACCGGGCTGACGCGACCGCCCTGGCCGCACACCTAGCGTGGAAACCAGTCAGGTCACCCCAACCACCGCACACCGAAAGCGAGTTCAGCCATGCTGATCGGTCTCCTCGTCCGCCTCGTCAAGGCCCTCAAGCGCCGCGGCTGACCCACGTCCGCCCCCGCCTCGCACCAGCGCCCCCGGGATCTCCCCGGGGGCGCCCGCGTATGCGCCACCGCGCGACCGGGAGGCCACACGCCTCAGCGGCGTCAACCCGGCCTCCACCCGGCACCCACCCGCAGACCGACGAGCCGGCTCCGCCCCCGCTCGTAGCGTCGAAGACGTCAGCCCGACCCCGGCACCACCTCACCGCGAAGGACCCGCCATGAACGCCAGCGTCTGGATCGTCAACCTCGCCGTCCTGACCACCGTGCTCCACGCCGACCTCGGCCACAAGAAGATCGCCTGGCTCCGCCTCGCCCGCCCGGTCCTGCTCGCCGCGGCGGTCGTGCCGGTCTTCGCGAAGAACATCGCCACCCACGGCAACGGCCTCACCCTGGAGATCATCGGCCTGGCCGCCGGCCTGCTGCTCGGACTGCTCGCCGCCGCACTGCTCACGGTCCGCTACGACGAGGTCCAGCAGGCCCCCTTCTCAACCGGCCGCGCCCCCTACGCCGCTCTGTGGGCCGTGGTCATCGGCGCCCGGCTGCTGTTCGCGTACGCCTCCGTGCACATCTTCCCCACCCAGCTCGGCCACTGGATGCTCACCCACCGCATCACCGGCGACGCCCTCACCGACGCCCTGATCTTCCTGGCCATCGGCATGCTGGTCGCCCGCACCGCCGCCCTCCTCGCCAAGGGCACCCGCGCCACCCGCGCCCGCCTCGCCCACACCACCGGCGCGCCCGCCCAGCAGTACAACGCGGCCTGACGCGGCCGACGGGGACGCGAGCGAGAACCGAGGCAAGGAGCCCACGTGACCACGACATCTCAGCTGGTGCGGATGGCGCCCGACAGCGCCGTCGGGCCGCCGTGCCACACCGTCGTGGATCTCTCGCGGCTGCGCGTGCCGGGCAACACGCTCGTAGCCGGGTCCTTTGCGTAGTCCGTGACCGGGTGCCACGCAGGCGCACCCCTTCGGCCGGCGGGATCCGGCGGCCGGCGCGGCGAGGGCCCACTCCGGTACGGGAGGTCCCCGGTGCAGGCTCGCAATCCGCCGTCGACCCAGGGACCTGATCGTCTTGCCGACGCTCCGAAGGGCGACAAAGCTGGCTGTGTGGGCACTGCGGAACACGCGCAGAACGGAGGAGAAGCCCGCAGAGCAGCCGATAGACGATCAAAGGGAGAGGGAGTCATGACGACGCAGAGCTCTGCCAGGTCGGCGACTCCAACCGTGGCCAGGCAGCCCGACGGTCTCGGCAAGCGGGTCGGTGAGGTGGCGGAGATCACCGTTCTCTTCGATGTCAAGCCAGGCGGTGCGGAGAGGTTCCATCAGAACGCCGCCAAGATCCAGGACGACGCCTTTCAATTCGAGAAGGTCGTCGCCACGGTCCACGACTTCCGCGTCACGTTCATCAACAATGACACTCAGGTCATCGGCGCGGTCACCTATGACGGCGACTTCAAGCCGTACATGGCTGACATCTTCGCCAACGCCGCACCGTGGTTCGATGAGATGTTCGAAGGTGTCGTCGAGGGCTGGCCCGGGGCGACCTCTCCGAACATGGTCGAATGGCTGGCGACGAAGATCGTGGAGGCGGACATGTGGTACGCCTCCAATCCGACCATGACCGTCGAGGACACCACCAAGGCGCAGAAGGTCACGCAGGCGTTCAACGCGTTGCTGGACACCGCGTCCGGCTAGCGGTCGTCCCGCGTCCCAGGTGGCCTGTACCCCCGGGGCCCGTGGCGCCCGGGTCCCACCAGGCGGCCCGGCAGCGGCGCGCGGCCGTCGGCCAGGGCCCCGTCAGCGGAGGTCGCATCGTCATGTCCGACCATCTTTCCGGCACCCGCGCCCTGGCCGATCCGGCCATAGACCTCACCGATCTCTACGCCTTTCCCAGCCCCTCCCGGACGGGACGGCTCGTCCTGGTCATGGATGTCTTTCCCAATGCGCGGCCGGGAGCCCTGTTCTCCGACGCTGCCCGTTACCGCTTCCGCGTCCGTCCGGTGTCCGTGCCTCTGGGGGATTCCGGCTCACTCTTCGATGTCGGCACCGACGAATTCGCGCTCGCCTTCACCTTCTCGGCTCCGGTCGAGCCGGATGACCACGGGGAACCGGCGCAGCGGGGCACGTGCGAGCTGCCGACCGGGGAATCGGTGTCGTTGCTGGTGAACGACGAGCGCGGCGGCGAGGGCCACGGTGTGCGCTGCTACGCAGGGCTGCGGCTGGATCCCTTCTTCATGGACGTGGCCAAGGAGGTGGAGACGCGGGCGCGCCGGCGGCTCGCCTTCCTGCCGAAAGGCACCAACACCCTGGAGGGCGCCGACGTCCTGACCGTCGTGGCAGAGCTCGACGTCGCCGGGGTGTTCGGGCCGGCCTCGGGGAGCGTCTTCGCCGTCGCGGCGGAAACCGTCACGGTCGGGCCGTATCCCGTGCGCCTCGAACGCCTCGGCCGCCCCGAGGTCAAGAACATCCTCCTGTCGGACAACGGGGTCGACGCCGCCAACAAGATCGTGGATCTGCGTGATCTCTACAACGAGGAAGACCCGTTCCGGCTGGGGCCGAGCCACGCGGACGCCTATCGCGCACGGCTCAACGCCAACCTGGTCTTCTTCGACGGTCTCGACGGCAAGGCGGACTGGACGACGCGGCCGGACGGGACGCATCCGCTGACGGAACTGCTGCTCGCGGACTTCCTGGTCGTGGATGCTGCCAAACCGTACGCCGAGGACAGCTACTTCGAGATCGAGCGGGCCCTGCTGGCGGGACGGGAGCATGTGACCTGTGGCGGCCGGTCACTGGGCGACGATGTCATCGACACGCTCTACACGCTGATCGTCAACGCGGGCCACGGCTCGCCCGTGAGTGACGGCGTCGACGGGACCGTCCCGGCCTTGCGCAAGTTCCCGTACCTGGCACCGGCCAACCCCGACCCGCCCGAACCCGTTTCCGTCCCGACGGCCGCCGCACGCTGATGAGCGGTTCCACGGCGGCTGCCCATGCCGACGGTGAGAGCAGGCCGGGTCGTGCGGGCGGGCCGCCCACGACGGCCGGTGTCATCGCCATGGGCAACCTCGACGTGCGTATCGAAGGTCTGACGGCGCAGGCGACACGGGGACGACTCACCGCTGACGGCTGGGGTGAGCTGGTGGAGCTGACCGTCCTGCGCGGGCAGGTGCGGGGCCGTATCGACGAGGTCGAGGGCGCGGTGTCGCTGGCCGGGTCGTTCGTCGACCGGGCGCCGCGCGATCCTCGCTCGCTGGTGGCGCGCGCCAGGGTGGCGGGCCTCTTCCACCGGTTCGCGGCGGCGCTGGACGATCTGGACGCGGCGGCCGCGCTGGGGCTCGACCGGCGTGCTGTGGACGAGGAGCGGGCAGCCGTCTGTCAGGCGGTCGGGCGATACGACGAGGCACTTGCGCTGCTTCGGCAGGGGCTGTCGGGACGGCGGGACTTCAGGACCCTCGGCGCCATGGCCCGCTGGCACGCCGAGAGAGGCGAGGCGGACGAGGCCGAGACATGGTTTCTGGCGGCGCGACGCGCCTACCGCGGGGTCAGCCCCTTTCCGCCGGCGGTCCTCGAATTCCAGTGCGGGCAGATGTGGATGGACCGGGGCGGCCTGGTGAGCGCGCGCAGCTGGCTGGAGTCGGCCGTTCGCCGACTGCCGTCCTACGTGCCGGCCCAGGGCCACCTCGCCGAGACCGACGCCGCCGAAGGCAGGACGCCGGAGGCGGCAGAGCGCCTGCGCCGGCTGGCCCTCGCCAGTGACGATCCCGACTACGCGACCCGGCTCGCCCGCCTCCTGGACAGGTGCGAGGTGCCGGCGGAGGCTCGGCTCTGGCGTGCCTACGCTGCCGCGCGCTACGAGGAGTTGACGGCGCGCCATCCCGAGGCGTACGCCGATCACGCGGCGGAGTTCTGGCTGACCGTCGGCGGTGATCCCTGGCGAGCGCTTCGGCTCGCGCGGCAGAACCTGGCGCTTCGAGCGACCCCCCGCGCCCAGGCGCTCGTCAATCGCGCGATGTGCCGTGTCGGACAGTGCCGGCAACAGGGGGTAATTGGTACAAATTCGGCCGGTACCTGACCGGAAGGATGTCATGACAGCGACTGAAGCCCCACGGCTGCAGCTGGACGAGATTCAGGGCATCGTACTGCGCAACCGGCCGTCACCGTATGTCGGCACGTACATCCTGCTGCGTGTGGACGACCCCGGCGCCGGGCGTGAGTTGATGGGGCGTCTGGCCGATCTGGTCGACTCCGCCGCCAACTGGTGGCAACCGGAGCTGCCCGCGCTCCTCAACGCCGGACTGACATACCGGGGACTCGAAGCGCTCCGGGTCCCACCGGCCTCCCTGAACACCTTCCCTGCGGAGTTTCGGCAGGGCATGGCGGCACGCGCCGAGTTCATCGGTGACACCGGGGAGAGCGCGCCCGCACACTGGGAGCAGCCCTTCGGCACTGGACAGGTACACGTCGTGCTGTCCCTCCTGGCCGCCGACCAGGAGTCGTTGGCGGTCGTCCTCGAACGTGCCCGCACGGCCCACGCGCAGCTTCCCGGTGTTCAGACCGTCCATCGGCAGGACTTCTACCAGCTGTCCACGGGGCGTACGACCTTCGGATACAAGGACGGCATCGGCAACCCCACGATCGAGGGCAGCGGCGCCGACGCGCCGCCGGGTGACGGTTCCGTGCTCAGGGCAGGCGAGTTCGTGCTCGGCTATCCCGACGAGACGGGGAACCTGCCGCCGATGCCGCAGCCGGCCGAGCTGGGCCGCAACGGCACCTTCGTGGCCTGGCGGAAGCTGCACACGCGCGTCGCGGCCTTCCGCCGGTATCTCCACGACAACTCCGCCGGCCCGGCGGAAGAGTCGCTGCTCGCCGCCAAGATCGTGGGCCGCTGGCCGAGCGGTGCCCCGTTGGTCCTGGCACCCGAGCAGGACGACCCGGCCCTGGGCGCGGACGACCGGCGCAACAACGACTTCCGCTACGCGTCCGATCCGCACGGCACGATGTGCCCCCACGGTGCCCACGCCAGACGAGCCAACCCGCGCGACTCGGAGATCATCGGCGACGTCCGCCTGCACCACATGATCCGACGGGGCACCACCTACGGCCCGCCGCTGCCGCAGGGCGTCCTGGACGACGACGGCGCCGACCGCGGCATCGTCTTCGTCTTCATCGGCTCACACCTCGACCGCCAGTTCGAGTTCGTGAAGTCGCAATGGCTGAACGACGGCAACTTCACCGGCCTCGCCCGGGAGAAGGACCTCCTCACGGGCGACAACGACGGCACGGGCATCTTCACGATCCCGCAGCATCCCATCCGGCGCCGGCTGCACGGCGTGGAGCGCTTCGTCGTCACTCGCGGCGGGGAGTACTTCTTCCTGCCGAGCCTGAGCGCGCTGCGCTGGCTCGCCGCCGTCCGGTGAACCGGGCGCCGGTCGAGGCATTCGCCTGCGGACGGTACGGCGTCAGCCCAGCGGGGCGGCCGGGTCGCGGAGGACGGCGAGGACGGGGGCGTACATGCGCGTCTTGATGGTTCCGAGGGTGTCGCCGGCCTTGCTCGCCTGAGCCTGGGCGAGTCCGAGGGCGGCGGTACGCAGCGCGTCCTCGTCCACGGCGCGATCGACGATTGCGGCGGCGGCGGCTTCCTGGCCGCCGTAACGACGGGCGGCGACCATGGCGTGCTGGGCCGTCTGCGGGGCCAGCCGGGACCGGACGAGCGCGGACATGCCCGGAGTGAACGGGATGCCGATGTCCGCCTCGGGCAGGCACCAGAAGCCCCGGTCGGCACGCATGACACGGAAGTCATGGGCCAGGGAGAACATCGCTCCGGCGGCGAACGTGTGCCCCTGCAGGGCGGCGACGGTGACCAGCGGGAGGGACAGCAGCCTCGCGAACAGGCGGTGGACGGAACGGACGTAGTCCACGCGCTCGTCACTGTGCGCGGCGAGCCAGTCGAGATCGAGACCGTTGGAGTAGAACGTCCCGGTCGCGGCGGTCACCAGGGCGCGGGGGCCCTCCGACTTCTCCACCTCGTCCAGGGCCGCGTCGACGGAGGCGATCCAGTCGGGGTGGAAGCGGTTCTCGCCGTCACCGAGGTCGAGGACGAAGACGGCGTCCTGGCGGTCGAGCGTGGGCATGGTGGCTCCTCGGGGAGGTTTCGGTGGGGCTGGGCACGTGGGGCGGACGGAGTCGCGGGCGGGCTGCCGGGGCGGCGGACTCAGCTGGGGCGTGCTTGCCGGGCGCGGTGGCGCAGGGTGGCTGCGGTCAGCAGGCCCAGGGCCGAGGTCGCCCCGGTCAGGAGGATCCCGGTGAGGGCCGGCCCCGCGGGAAGTGCGGACGCGTGGATCCAGCGGACGGCGAAGTTGGTGCTTGCCGCGATGGGAAAGCTGAAGACCCACAGGCCCGGCTGGAAGGCGGGCTGGTGCAGCTCGGGGAGAAGGAGGACGACGATGAGGACGGTGAAGGCCAGGATCCCGGCGAAGCCGTAGCCGACGGCGTCGAAGACGCCCTTGTGGGCGGCGGTCCAGGCGATTCCGCCGGTCGCGGGGGGAATGGTCAGGACGGTGAGCGCGGGGCGGGCGGGCCTGGGCAGGCGGTCGCCGGTGACGAGGCTGCCGAGGATGACGGTGCCGAAGGCGAGCCAGTACAGCAGCCCCACCGCGAAGGCGGCGTCGGCGACGCCGGGCAGTGTGAGCGTGGAGGCGATGGCACTGGCGACGAAGGGGGCGGAGGAGACGGGCAGCAGATAGCCCGGGTGCAGCACGGTGGCGCTCAGGGTGCCCGTGAGCCAGTGGGCCAGCAGGCGTGCCGCGATCAGGGCGGCCACGGTGAGGAACACCGCGTAGACCCAGCGCGCGCCGGTGAGCCCGAACCGGGAGAAGTGGCCTGCGATCAGCATGCCGATGACGGGGATGTAGGCGAGGGCGAATCCCTGGCCGGGATGGCGCAGGTCGTGGCGCAGGTTGCGCCATCGGGCCCCGCCGTGGCGCAGGTACTGGGCCAGCAGCACCGACCAGATGAGACCGCTGACGGTGAACAGCGCGTCGCTGACCTGCACAGCGGCCGGAAAGGTGGTGGCCGCCGCCTGCCAGGCTCCGCCGAGACCGGCGAAGCCGAGGGAGACGGACAGCAGGCTGATCCGTGCGGCGCGGGTGACGTGGCGACCGGAGGAGTCGGAGACGCCGCCGGCGGCCGGACGCGCGGGCCCGGCGCCGCGTGGGGTCGTCCTGACGCTCTCTGACGTGTCGGTCATCTGGGCCATCTGGGTCATGTGGGTCACGTGGGGAACCTTGAGGAGGACGGCAAGGGCGTCGGCCGGCCGGGACTCGGTGACCCGGCGGCGCGGGTCGTGACGGGGTCAGGCGGCCATGTCGAGGACGACGCGGAAGCGGGCCTTGCCCGAGAGCATCCGCTCGTAGGCGTCCGCGGCCCGGGTGAACGGCATGATCTCGGTAGCGGGGCGGATGCCGTGGGCCAGACTGAAGGCGAGGTTGTCCTCGTTCTGGATCGACGATCCGGTCAGGCTGCCGACGATGCGGCGGGTGCCGAAGATCAGGTCGGGCGTGGCGACGGTCAGCGGGTCGGGGGCGGCGCCGACCACCACCAGCGTCCCGCCCGGAGCCAGTCCGCGGACCAGGGGGTTCATGGACGTACCGCTGGATGCGGTGGCGACGATGAGCGAGGCGCCGCCCAGCGCGGCCAGCGCCGTTCCCGGGTCGGTGTCCGCGCTGTCGATGTACTCGTGGGCGCCCAGCTTCCGGGCGAGTTCCTCCTTCTCCCGGCCGCGGGCGACGGCGGCGACACGGTGTCCGAGGCTGCGCGCGTACTGCAGGGCCAGGTGACCCAGCCCGCCGATCCCCTGCACGGCGACCAGGGCGCCCGCGGGGGTGGCGGCCTGCCGGAGCGCGGTCAGGGTGGTCAGCCCGGCACACAGCAGCGGGGCCGCCTCGGTGGCCGGCATGCCGTCGGGGACGCGGACCAGTCCGCTCGCGCGGGCGTACGTCACCTCCGCGTATCCGCCGTCGACGGTCGTGCCGGTCTGTTCCTGGTTCAGGCAGTTGACGAAGTCGCCCCGGCGGCACGGCTCGCACTCCCCGCAGTGCCCGTTCAGGAAGCCGACGCCGACACGGTCACCGGGCCGCCAGGCGGTGACGCCCGCGCCCACGGCATCGATGACCCCGACGACCTCGTGGCCGGGGACGACAGGGCGTGCGGGGTCGGGGCGCAGTCCCTCCACGGCCAGCACGTCGGAGTGACAGACACCGCACGCCTCCACCCGGAGCCGGACGTGTCCGGGCTCGGGGTCGACCAGGTCGCGCTCGACGAGCTGGAGATGGCGGACGCCGGTGGCCTCGAAGGCCCGGTACGTGGACATGACGGTTCTCCTCGGTGCTTCTGCCCCCGGCGACGTGAGACGGGCTGGGGGCTCAGGGCGGAACTTCTTCAATATGACCGGTCACTTTAAAATGCGTCAAGGGGGTCCGGCCCGGGTTTGACCCGAGGCAAGGCGACCGGACATATTGAAGGGGAAGGCGGTGGTGAGGATGGCACGCGCGTCCAAGCGCGAGGAGATCGCGCAGGCAGCCCTGGAGCAGTTCCGCACGCGGGGCTTCCATGCCACGGGCATCAGCGACATCACCTCGGCGGCCGGGGCCCCCAAGGGCTCGTTCTACAACCACTTCGCCAGCAAGGAGGAGAGCGCCCTGGAGGCGCTGAGCCGCTATGCCGCCGGGTTGCGGTTCGACCTGCTCGACACCCCCGGACGCCCGGCGCTGGAGCGGCTGCGGGCGCACTTCGAGTTCCTGAGCACGGACACGGTCGACAACGGCTTCGCCCGTGGCTGCCTGGTGGGCAACCTCGGCGCCGAGGTGGCGGACCACTCCGAGGAGATCCGCTCTGCCGTCCAGGGCGGCTTCCGGCGGTGGAGCGCGCGCATCCGGGAGGTGCTCACCGAGGCCCAGGACGCAGGTGAGCTGGACGCCGCTCTCGACGTCGAGGATGCCGCGCTGTTCGTCCTCAGCGCCTGGGAGGGCACGCTGATCGCGGCGCGGGCCGACAAGTCCTCAGCTCCCTTCGACGCCTTCTTCCGCATGGTCTTCGGCGTACTCCTGCGCTGATCGCGGCCGGCCGCCGAACCCTCGCCCCGACTCCTCGCAGATGAGGGAGGCCGGAGCGCGCCACCGGGCAGCCCTTGAGCCCCTCGCGACGAAGTACGCCGCGACAGTGGCTCAGTCAGCTCCGGCGCGGCAGCTGCTCCGCTCGCCGAGCGTCCGGCAGCTTGAGGAGAACCTCACCGCGGCGCGGATCACCCTCCAGCCGGACGAGGTGATCGCCGCCCGCCGGCACGACAACGCGGGCCTGCGCGAAGGACTCGCTGGACGCGGCGCCGTCGTCGCCTGCGACGAACGACGAGCCTCCCGGACCGACACGGGCGGCCCCTGCCGCGTCTCTCACTCCAGCGGATAGCCGATCTCCGTGATGTCTCCTGCCAGGTCGGCCGGCGTGACGTCCGGGTTCAACGCGCGGATCACTGCTTCGGTCAGCGGCTGCGAGGAAAGGACGTGCCGAACCGCCTCCAGGTCGACCGAGACCTCGTAGTAGTCCTCAGCCCATCGCTGAAATGCTTCCGCAGAGCGATCTGCCAGCAGACCGAACAAGTACACAGCGCCGTCCGGGTCTCCTGTGGTCACTTCGGGGAAGTCGATCGTTCCGGTCTTCCAACGGTCGTCTCCCACCTCGCGCCACATGCAGGCGGTGACGACAGGCATTCCGTCCTCGTCCGAGAAGGCCGGTTCCTCGACACATGACCGGAAGACATCGGGCACCTCATCGAGCACGCCGGGCCATGGCCCGTCCTCGGCGTAAGGACTCATGGGTGACTCGTGCGCGAACCCACGCACATAGACACCGGCGGCCGAGAACACGATCGAGTACTCGTCACCCGACCCGGTGCGCATCGAGGCCATGGCCTCCGTCCCGGACCAGTGGGCGTTGAAGGAGTGGTAGCGGCCCGACCACTCGGGGCTGAGGACCGCCTCCACCATGGCCATCGAACGGCAGTGATCTCGGAGGGCAGCGATCTCGGGCAGCTGTCGGGCAACGTCATGAACGGTCACGCGCACATCCAAGCGCACGCCTCTGACACTCCGGTTCCTGCCCGACGGTGCCGGTTCCACCAGGTTGGGACGCGACGCCGAGCCACCGGCGGCCTGCGTGACCGATGCCCGGAGCGCCAAGACCTCCGGTAGCGCGTACGCCGGCGGCCAGGGTATGGGAGCGCGGACAGACGGACGCGTGGTGACGCCGGAAAGACCGGAAGGCCCTCGCCCGCCACAACTGACCCATCGGACACGGCCTTCCAGGCCGTCTCCAGGCCACGTTCCTCCGGGACCGGGCGCCGTCAGCGGCCCTCGAACCGGCGCAGCCCGACCCGCCGGGACAGCCAGACCAGCAGCTCGAAGAGCGCCAGTACCACCGGCAGAGCCCACGCGGCGACGTCGATCCCGCTGTAGTCCGTGTCGGCCGGCTGCGGCGCCGTCCAGCCGTGCGGGTCGACGAGCACGTCCTCGGTATGCCCGACTTCCACCGGCCCGCCGCAGGAGTCGTTGCCCAGCTCGGCGTGGTTGAGCGGCTTGCCGTCCACCCGCTCCAGAAGGCAGGTGTACTCCGGCCCGTGCTTGCCCTCGTACGTCTTCACCGAGGTGACCCGCACCTCCACCCGCTGCCCCTGGTGCGCCATCACCTCCGCCTGCAGCACCGGCCCCGGCCCGGACAGCGCGGCGATCCCCACGATCACCCCGCCGACGATCAGCCACCCGTTCGGCGCCGCGAGGATCATCAGCGTGAGAGTCGCGATCAGCACGAGGGTCCCGAGCACCAGTCCGAGCCCGTTCCAGTCCGGATCGGCGGCCAGCAACGACAGCGCGACGATCACCGGCGGACCGAAATACGCCATGGCGGTGAGGCGGCGGACCTGCCGGGACGAGGTGGCGGTGGCTGTTCGAGGCACGGCGTCAGTGTGCCGAACGGGGTCGTCAGGCTGAAGAGCGGGGTCCGTTACCGCAGTCGTCGCCCTGATGAGCATCTGACGCCTCGCACCGGCCCTCCCGGGTGCGCTCGGTGAGTTCGGCGTCGGCGTCGAGGAGGAACCGCATGTGTGGCGTGCCGCCGTGGCCGTAACTCCGGGCCACGGGCCGTAGCCGACGAGGAAACAGAGGTCTGCGACGGATCCATGGCAATTCCGACGGTCTCGTCCACCGGCTTGCCACGGTGGAGCTGTTCCAGCTCCACCTGGAAGGCTTCATGTGTGCGCGGGCCGCCGAAGCGGGGCGCGGCAGTCGGGACGAGACGGTGCACGACATCCTCCGGGCTGATGCCGCGCACGAAGACCAGGCAGTAGCCACCGGGCAGCGGCATCGGGTTCTCGGCGAGCCGGCGAAGGCCGTCGGCGGTCTGTGCGGATGTCTCCTGCGGGGGAGGGGCCAGGGGCGGTGGCACCGTGGTCGACGGGCACCGTCCCTGTATGCGGATCAGGTCGCTTGACCGTGCACTTCACGGACGTCTGCGGGCAGACGGCGAGTGGGCATCCACCAGGCATTGGCCGGCCGGACGCTGACGGTCCGGGCGAACCACCGCAGCGTCCGCTTCCGTCTCGACGGGCACCTGGTCACCACGGCCTCGTCCCGGCTGCGGCCGCGGACATCGCCCGCCTGACCATGCCGCTACGGCGCCTGTCCCGTCCTGCCGGTCCCGAACCGGCAGCCGCTGACCTGCGCGACGGGATCGTCTGTCTGGCCGGCGGTCGCCACCAGGCCGGATTCGCCCTGGCCGGCCGCACCTTCGTGATTGACGGCCGGTTCGTCAAGCTCGGCCCGCGCCGTGCCGGAAGAACCGGCACCGTCGTCATCGAGGACACCGGCGCAGGCAGGTTCCCGCAACTCGCCCTGGTCTCCTGCTCCCTCGACGTGGCGGGCACCTCGTCTCCGATCCCTTCCACGATCAGAACGGTATTCGCGCTGCGTTCCAGCGGGCGGTGAGACTGGGGCCATGCTCAGGCGGCAGTGGAGAGAACCCGGCGAAGAAGTCGGGGTTCTCGGCGATGGTGTGACGCAAGGCCTTGCCCCGGCCGTGGCTTTGGGAGGCGTCCAGCCACACCCCCGGCGAGGACGCCCATTTCCAGTTGTCCGGGGGGGGGACAGAAGGCAGCAGCAGGGCGGATCACGGCGTCGAACCAGCCCTGGACGTACGTGTCAGAGGCGGCGACGATCGCGGGTACGTCAGCGTCAGCAGCCGGTTTCTCCAGGTCTGTTCATTGCCTCGGCCTGCTGGAGGAAGCCAGGGCCGAGTATGCGTACGCGCGTCATGCACGCGATGGCCAGGTCCACCCCGACGATGTGACATCTCGTGACAGATGAGAGGGTCGGGCGCGTGAGTGAGACACCACCGAACACCCTGCAATACCGCTTTGACGGGCCAGAAGACGCCCCCGTCCTGATCCTGGGTCCCTCACTGGGTACCACATGGCACATGTGGGACCGGCAGGTGCCGGAGCTGGCCGAGCAGTGGCGGATCTTCCGCTTCGACCTGCCCGGGCACGGCGGTGCCCCGGCGCATCCGGCGGGTTCCGTCGCCGAGCTGACCGGCCGGCTGCTCGCCACGCTGGACGCGGTCGGTGTGCAGCGGTTCGGGTACGCGGGCTGTGCGCTGGGCGGTGCGATCGGGCTGGAGCTGGCGCTGCGCCACCCGGAGCGGCTCGCCTCGCTGGCGCTGGTCGCCGCCTCGCCCCGGTTCGGGACCGCCGACGAGTTCCGCCAGCGCGGGGTGATCGTCCGGACCAACGGGCTCGACCCGATCGCCCGGACCTCCCCGGACCGCTGGTTCACCGGCTCCTTCGCCGCCGCCCAGCCCGCGATCACCGAGTGGGCCGTGCAGATGGTCCGCACCACCGACCCCGGCTGCTACATCGCCGCCTGCGAGGCCCTGGCCGCCTTCGACGTCCGTGCCGAGCTGGGCCGGGCCGCGGCGCCGACCCTCGTGCTGGTCGGCTCCGACGACGGTGTCACCGGGCCCGCCGAGGCCCGCACCCTGGTCGCCGGCATACGGGACGCCCGGCTCGCGGTCGTCCCCGGCGCCTCCCACCTGGTCCCCGTCGAGCAGCCGGCCGCCGTCACCGACCTGCTGGTCCACCACTTCTCCACCGCCTGGCAGCAGCCGTACGACACCGGCCAGACGGCCCTGCCGAGCCTCGCCGCCCTGCCCGTCCCTCTCGCGCCGCCGCCGGTCGTGCCGGTCGCCGAGATCGCGCCGGCCCCCGTACCGGCCGCGCTGCCCGCGCCGGCCGACCGGTACGAGACCGGGCTGAAGCTGCGCCGCGAGGTGCTCGGCGACGCACACGTGGACCGGGCGCTGGGCGCGGCCGACGCGTTCTCCGGGGACTTCCAGGACTTCCTCACCCGCGTCACCTGGGGCGAGGTCTGGGACCGGCCGGGCCTGGACCGCCGTACCCGCAGCTGCATCACGCTGACCGCGCTGGTCGCGGGCGGCCATCTGGAGGATCTCGCCTCCCACACCCGGGCGGCCCTGCGCAACGGCCTCACCCCGGACGAGATCAAGGAGGTGCTGCTGCACACGGCCGTGTACTGCGGGGTGCCGGCCGCGCACCGCGCCTTCCGGGTGGCCCAGGGCGTCATCGCGGAGGAGACCACGCCCGACGCGTGAGGCACCGGGCGGACGCCGGGCCGCGGCAGGCGGCAGGATGGCGGGCATGAAGCTCACGAAGAAGTCCCACGCCTGCGTCCGCCTGGAGAAGGACGGGCGGACGCTCGTCATCGACCCCGGCGGTTTCAGCGAGGCGGACGCGGCGGTCGGCGCGGACGCCGTCCTGGTCACGCACGAGCACCCGGACCACTTCGACGAGGGCCGGCTGCGCGCCGCGCTGGAGGCGAACCCGGCCGCCGAGATCTGGACGCTGAAGTCCGTGGCGGAGCAGATCGCGGCGGCCTTCCCGGGCCGGGTGCACACCGTCGGCCACGGCGACACGTTCACCGCGGCCGGCTTCGACGTGCAGGTCCACGGCGAACTGCACGCCGTGATCCACCCGGACATCCCGCGCATCACCAACGTGGGCTACCTGATCGACGACGGCACGGTCTTCCATCCCGGCGACGCGCTCACCGTCCCCGACCGGGCGGTGCAGACGCTGATGCTCCCCGTGATGGCGCCCTGGAACAAGATCTCCGAGGTCATCGACTACGTCCGCGAGGTGCGCCCGCAACGCGCCTACGACGTCCACGACGCCCTGCTCACCGACCTCGCCCGGCCGATCTACGACCGTCAGATCGGGACCCTCGGCGGCACCGACCACCTGCGGCTGCCCCCGGGCGCCTCGGCGCAGCTCTGAGGCCCGTTGTCAGAGCCGGCGGGTAGGTTGTGAGACATGCGCATCGCAACCTGGAACGTGAACTCGATCACCGCCCGCCTCCCGAGGCTGCTGGCCTGGCTGGAGAGCAGCGGCACCGACGTGCTCTGCCTCCAGGAGGCCAAGGTCGCCGAGGAGCAGTTCCCGTTCGACCAGCTGCGCGAGCTGGGCTACGAGGCGGCGGTGCACGCCACCGGCCGGTGGAACGGCGTGGCGGTGCTCTCCCGCGTCGGCATCGAGGACGTGGTCAAGGGCCTGCCCGGCGACCCCGGCTACGACGGCGCGAGCGAGCCCCGCGCCGTCTCGGCGACCTGCGGCCCGGTCCGCGTCTGGTCGGTGTACGTGCCGAACGGCCGCGAGGTGGACCACCCGCACTACGCGTACAAGCTCCGGTGGTTCGAGGCCCTGAAGGCCGCCGTCGCCGGTGACGCGGGCGGCAGCCGCCCCTTCGCCGTCCTCGGTGACTACAACGTGGCGCCGACGGACGACGACGTCTACGACACGGCCGCCTTCGAGGGCCTCACCCACGTCACCCCCGCCGAGCGCGCCGCCCTCGCCGCGCTGCGCGGGACGGGCCTGAACGACGTCGTGCCCCGCCCGCTGAAGTACGACCACCCGTACACCTACTGGGACTACCGCCAGCTCTGCTTCCCGAAGAACCGCGGCATGCGCATCGACCTGGTGTACGGCAACGAACCCTTCGCGCAGGCGGTCAAGGACGCGTACGTCGACCGCGAGGAGCGCAAGGGCAAGGGCGCCTCCGATCACGCGCCGGTGGTGGTCGACCTCGACGTGTGATGCCAGGCTGGGGCCATGAACCTTCCGTTCCTGGGCCACCGGCACAAGAAGAACGGCGACGCGGCTCTTCCGGCCGACCCCGAGTCGGTCGCCGCGCTGCTGTCCGAGTGCGAGCTGCTGCGCGCACAGGCGGATCAGGCGGGTGTCCGCCTCGACGACACCCCGGCCTCCCTGGAGGCCCTGGACCAGGTCGTCCCGCGCTGGCGCGACGACGCCGAGACCCTGCCCGGGCTCGGCCATGACGCGGGGCTCTATCTGGGCACGGTCGTGGTGCGCACCGTGCCCGGCGCCCGCTGGCGGATCCGCCCCGGCGGGGAGCCCGTCGTCCTGCTGCCCTCCGGCCGGGAGATCGAGGTCGCGGACGCCGGGCTGGAGTGGGCGGCGAGCGGAGCCCCCGAGCTGTCCCAGCTGTACGCCGAGATCGCCGAGAGCTGAGCCGGTCCCTGCTGTGCCCCCCTCACCTGCACCCCATCTGCGGTAAATACGGCTTATGCCCGAAAAGTGCGTGTCGTCCCTCAACTCCGCTGCCGTCTGGATAGGTTGCGGCAACCACCACACAGCTGAGAGTGGGTAGGGCTGCGTATGGCCGTCGATCCGTTGATCGAACTGCTGGGCGTCAACAAGTACTACGGGGAACTGCATGTCCTGCGGGACATCGACCTCACCGTCGGCAAGGGAGAGGTGGTCGTGGTCGTCGGCCCGTCCGGGTCGGGGAAGTCGACGCTGTGCAGGACGATCAACCGGCTGGAGACCGTCGAGTCCGGCACCATCACCCTCGACGGCCAGCCGCTGCCCCAGGAGGGAAAGGCGCTCGCCCGGCTGCGCGCCGAGGTCGGCATGGTCTTCCAGTCCTTCAACCTCTTCGCCCACAGGACGGTCCTCCAGAACGTCTCCCTCGCCC
This sequence comes from Streptomyces sp. MUSC 14, assembly GCF_001866675.1. Taxonomy (NCBI): domain Bacteria; kingdom Bacillati; phylum Actinomycetota; class Actinomycetes; order Kitasatosporales; family Streptomycetaceae; genus Streptomyces; species Streptomyces sp. MUSC 14. The sequence goes on along the minus strand of NZ_MLYN01000023.1, from coordinate 235,294 downwards.
AGGTCAGGGTCCGCCGGCGCACGAAGGACGACGCCGACCGGCGCTCCCGTGAACTCCTCGACCGGGTCGGCCTGCTCGCGCACGCCGACAAGTACCCGGCACAGCTCTCCGGCGGCCAGCAGCAGCGCGTGGCCATCGCCCGTGCCCTCGCCATGGACCCCAAGGCGATGCTCTTCGACGAGCCCACCTCCGCCCTCGACCCGGAGATGATCAACGAGGTGCTGGAGGTCATGCGGCAGCTCGCCCGCGACGGCATGACCATGGTCGTCGTCACCCACGAGATGGGCTTCGCCCGCGCCTCCGCCCACCGGGTCGTCTTCATGGCCGACGGCCGCATCGTCGAGGACCGCACCCCGGAGGAGTTCTTCACCGCCCCGCGCAGCGAGCGCGCCAAGGACTTCCTCTCCAAGATCCTCAAGCACTGACCGGGGGAGCGCGCACCATGATCCGTACCACCCGTGCGCCCCGCGCCCCGGGCGTCGTCCTCCTTGCCGCAGGTGCCGCGCTCGTGCTGCTCGCCGCCGCCTGCGGCAAGGAGGGCAGCCCGCCCGGCAAGGGCCCGGCGGCCGACAAGCTCCCGCACTACCGGGTCGACCGGAACTTCAGCCTGCCCGCCTCCGGCACCTGGACCCGGGCGAAGCGGCGCGGCTACTTCGTCGTCGGCGCCAAGGAGGACCAGCCCTACCTCGGCGAGAAGGACCCGGCGACCGGCACCTACTCCGGCTTCGACATCGAGATCGCCAGGATGATGTCCGCCTCCCTCGGCCTCGCGCCGCAGGCGGTGCACTTCAAGACCATCGCCTCCGCCAACCGCGAGACCGCCCTGCAGAACGGCCAGATCGACTACTACGTCGGCACCTACACCATCAACGCCAACCGCAAGAGACTCGTCGGCTTCGCCGGGCCCTACTTCATGGCCGGCCAGTCCCTGCTGGTCCGCAAGGACGAGAACGGCATCCACGGCCCCGACGACCTCGACGGCCGGCGCGTCTGCTCGGCCGCCGGCTCCACGCCGTACCAGCGCATCCGGGCCGACTACCCGAGGGCCGTCCTGGTCGGCTACGACACCTACTCGGTCTGCGTCGACAACCTGCTCACCTACCAGGTCGACGCGGTCACCACCGACGACGCCATCCTCCTCGGCTACACCGCCAAGGCCCCCGGCGAACTCAAGCTCGCCGGACGGCCGTTCTCGAAGGAGCCGTACGGCATCGGCGTCCCGCGCGGTGACGACGCCCTGCGCTTCGCCCTGAACGACGCCCTGGAGGCCCGCCAGAAGAACGGCGACTGGAAGAAGGCGTTCGAGGCCACGCTCGGCCTGTCCGGCGTGCCCGCCCCCCACCCGCCCCCGATCGACCGCTACCCGGCGCCCGACGGGAGGACGGCGTGAACGTACTGACCGACAACTTCTCCCTCTACGCCCAGGGCTTCCTCGGCACCGTCGAACTCACCGTCTACGCCGGGCTGCTGGCGCTCGCGCTGGGCTTCCTGATGGCGTCCTTCCGGGTCGCCCCCGTCGCCTCCCTGCGCGTCTTCGGCACCGTGTGGGTCACCGTGCTGCGCAACACCCCGCTCACCCTGCTGTTCTTCGCGGTGGTGCTCGGCCTGCCCCGGTTCGGACTCGTGCTGCCCTTCCAGGTGTTCGCCGTCCTCGCCCTCGGCTGCTACACCTCGGCGTTCATCTGCGAGGCCCTGCGCGCCGGCATCAACACCGTGCCCAGGGGCCAGGGCGAGGCGGCCCGCAGCCTCGGCATGACGTTCGGCCAGACCCTCAACCTGGTCGTGCTGCCGCAGGCGTTCCGCTCGGTGATCCCGCCGGTCGGCTCCACCCTCATCGCGCTCGCGAAGAACTCCGCGATCGCGGGCGCCTTCAGCGTCACCGAACTGCTCGGCACCTACAAGACCCTCAACGAGCTGGGCTACAACATCGTCTGGACCTTCGTCTGGATCGCCCTCGGCTACCTGCTCATCACGCTCGCCCTCAGCGCGCTCTTCCACGCGCTGGAGCGCACCTGGGGAGTCGCCCGATGACCGGCACCACCGCCCTCTACGACATCCCGGGCCCGCGCACCCGGCAGCGGCACCGCCTCTACGGCGTGCTGTCCACCGCCGTGCTGCTGGGCCTGATCGCCTGGATCCTCCAACTGCTGTTCGACACCGGCCAGTTCACGTACACCAAGTGGATGCCCTTCGCGTACAAGGGCATTCAGGAGCTGCTGCTGCGCGGCCTCGGCAACACCCTGAAGGCCTTCGCGATCGCCGCCGCGCTCTCCCTCGTGCTCGGCGGGGTGCTCGGCGTCGGGCGGCTGTCGGACCACCGGCCGGTGCGCCGGGCGGCCACGGTCCTCGTGGAGTTCTTCCGCGCCATGCCCGTCCTGGTGATGATCTTCTTCATCTTCGTGGCGCTCAGGGCACAGCCGCTGACCGCGCTCGTCGCCGGACTCACCCTCTACAACGGCTCGGTGCTCGCCGAGGTCTTACGCTCGGGCGTGAACGCGGTCGAACGCGGCCAGCGGGAGGCCGCGTTCGCGCTCGGCATGCGCAAGACGCAGGTCATGGCGCACGTCCTTGTCCCGCAGGCGGTACGCGCCATGCTGCCCGCCGTCATCAGCCAGTTGGTGGTCGCCCTGAAGGACACCTCCCTCGGCTACCTCATCACCTACGAGGAGTTCCTCCATGCCGGGAAACTGATCGCCTCCAACCTCGACTACGATTTGCCGTTCATCCCTGTGGTGATGGTGATCTCGCCGATCTACATCGGGATGTGCATGCTGCTCTCGTGGTGCGCCGTCCGGGTGTCCCGCCGTGAGCAGCGCAGCCCCAGGACCGAGGCGGTGGCTCTCGCCACACCGGGTCCCGGGGCGCTGCTGCCGGGCGGGGAGCCCCCCACGGTCCCGAAACCCTAGGAGGGGCGGCAGTTCACACGGGCCAGGCTCGTCCGGCGGCAGCCGGAGATCACTGCTCGCGCACGGGGACGGACACGTACGACGGGTCGTCCGAGGGCGAGGAGAAGGTCAGCTGCGCGCCGGACGGGTTGTGCTCGATGTACAGCGGGTCGACCGTGTCGACCACCAGCGCGAGGCGGTGCCCGGCGGGTACGTCGTAGGCCGTGGAGAACAGGTCCAGGTCGACGTCGAACGCCTCGCCCGGCGTCCGCCCGTGCCAGGTGTACGGCGCGTGCGTGACCAGCTTGCCGACGCCGAGCGGCCCCACGTCGTACAGGTAGGCGACGAGGGTGCCGCTCTCCGCCGTCGGGGTCAGCGTCGTGTGCAGGCTCGCCGTGCCCCGCACCTGCTGACCGGTGCCGTACCGCGGTGACTGCCACACGGCCGCCCAGCGGCGCGGCAGCAGCGGGATCGAGGCCATCGGCGGCAGCTGGGCGACCTGGTCCAGGATGCTGGAGAGGAAGACGATCCCGCCGTCGGCGCCGGAGTCGACGTTCGCGTGGATGGTGGTGGAGCCCGCGAGCTCGATCTTCTTCCGGGTCGCGCCGACGGACTTCCAGTCCGGGTAGCCCTCGTATCCCCCCGCGCTACGGGACTTCAGCTGGACCGGTTCCTCGTGGTCGATGCCGTTGTCGGTGCCCTTGAGGTAGTGGTCGAGCCAGCGCTCGGTGTCCGTCCAGACGTCGTTGGGCAGCCCGAACAGTCCGGTGAGTTCGGCGGTCGCGTGGTCGCCGGGGCGCAGCTCCAGCCGCTTGGGCACCTTCAGCTTCTCGTAGAAGTCGGCGTACTCGTTGGGGTTGAAGATGGTGTCGCCCCAGGCGTTGGCGAGCATCACGGCGGCGCCGTTGCGGTTCAGCTGGTCGAGATAGGTCGCGGGGGAGCGCTTCTTCGCCCACGCGATCATCTCCTGCTCCTTCGACAGGTTCGAGGAGTACAGGTTCTGGAACATCGCGCGCAGTTCCGGGCTCTCGCGGCCGGTGAGCCGTCCCAGGCCGTCCAGCACGCCGAGGGCCTGGAGGTGCTGGGTGCGGCCCGAGTAGATCGAGTCGACCAGGTCCGCCCAGCCGCTCAGTGCCGCGACGGCCTTGATCCGCTTGTCGTGGGCGGCGGCGAGCAGACTGATCCCGGCGCCGTACGACACCCCCGCCATGCCGATGTGCCCCGGGTCGGCCGGGGTGTGGGCCAGGGCCCAGTCGATGACCTTGGAGGCGTCCGCCACGTCCGGCGGACCGGCCACTTCTATCTGCCCGCCGGACTGCCAGAACCCGCGCACGTTGTAGGTGAGGACCACATAGCCGGCGTCGGCGAGTTTCTCGGCCTGCACCAGATACTCCACCTGGGGCAGGGACCAGCTCGTGGGCAGCACGACGAGCGGGTAGCGGTGCGTGGCGCTCGCGTCGGCGGGCGCGACGACGTTCGCCTTCAGCACGGTGCCGCCGTCGCCGGTGATGTCCACGAAGCGCACGGACGGGGCGGCGGCCGGCGCGGCCTGGGCGGCCGGGGCCAGGCCGACGACGCCGCCCGAGATCAGCACCGCCGATACGGCCGTGGCGGCTGTGGTGCGCAGCGCGCTGCGGTCATGTCCTACGGATCCCACGGGTCACTCCTTCACTCGTGTCAGTGCAAAGTGACCCGACGGTAACCGCGCCTCTATACCGTAAGTAACCCGTCGGTAAGTTACGTGCCGGTAAAGATTGTTGAAGAGCTAAGCGGCGGTGTCGGCGGAGGCCGTCGCGGGGGCGGGGGTGCGCGCCGCCCGGGTCACGTCCGCCACCAGCTCCACCACGTCCGGGCCGTACGCCTGCGAGTTGAGCACCTTGAGCAGCAGCACGAACGAACCGGTGCCGTACTTGCGGTGCAGCCGCTCGTGGTGGCGGGCGAGATAGCGGGTCGCGGCCTGGTTGGTGATCGCGCTCTGACCGCAGAAGAGGAACACCGGCCGGGCCTGGCCGCTCGTGGTGACCCGGGCGAGCAGCACGTGCTCGGCGGTGCCGCGCGCCATCGGGTAGTGCTCGCCGCCGATCCGGAAGGCGCCCCGCTCCGGCCCCGGCTCCGGATCGGTGTTGACCGCGAGGCCCGGCAGCATCGCCGTCATGTGGGCGGCCGTGCGCCGGTTGGAGGCCGGCCCGCCGACACAGAACTCGGTGCGCTCGCCGAACCCCTGCTGGACCGTGTCCTGCGTGACCACCTGGGCGTTCGCTCCGCACTCCTTGATGAGCGCGGACAGTTCCAGCAGCGCGAACACGTCGAAGCGGTGCACCGCCGGTTCGGCGGCGGCCGGGTCGCGGTTGACGACGAGCAGCGACTCCGCGTTCTCCGGCAGCCCGAAGAACGCCTGCTTGCGCCGGAGTTTGCGGCGCCACAGATACGTGCGGGCGAGCCAGCCCAGCGAGGCGGAGATGCCCGTGGCCACCAGGCCGAGGACGATGTTGCGCACGTCGTCGTTCATGGGCGCGCATGCTAGCGGTCCCGGGCGACGGCGACGTACCGGTGTTCGATCCGTGACGTTCGTGCGGTGGGGGGCCGAGGCGTACTGTCGGTACTGCGGCAATCTCGTTACGCTGCGCGGACTGTCCCGACGGGAGGCACGGATGGGTCGTCCTGGCACGCGGAAACTTGCGGTTCTGGCGGTCTCGGCCGCCCTGGTGTCGGTGGGGGCGGCCGCGCCGCCCGCCACGACGAGCAGCACCCCCACCAAGGCTCCGGTGGCCGTCGGTTACGGCGGCGCCGTCGCGAGTGTCGACGCGGACGCGACCGCCGCCGGTATCGAGGTCCTGCGCCGCGGCGGCAACGCGGTCGACGCGGCCGTCGCCACCGCGGCCGCGCTCGGCGTCACCGAGCCCTATTCCTCCGGCATCGGCGGAGGCGGCTACTTCGTCTACTACGACGCCAGGACCCGCAGCGTGCACACCGTCGACGGCCGGGAGACGGCGCCGCAGAGCGCCGGCTCCGGCCTGTTCGTGGAGAACGGCAAGCCGCTCTCCTTCGACGACGCCGTCAGCAGCGGGCTGAGCGTCGGCACCCCGGGCACCTCCGCCACCTGGCAGACGGCACTGGACCGGTGGGGCACGGAGCGGCTCGCCACGGTGCTGAAGCCCGCCGAGCGGATCGCCCGCGACGGCTTCACCGTGGACGACACCTTCCGCTCGCAGACCGCGTCCAACGAGACCCGGTTCCGCTACTTCCCCGACACCGCGAGGCTGTTCCTGCCCGGTGGCCGGCTCCCCGCCGTGGGCTCCACCTTCAAGAACCCCGAACTGGCCCGCACCTACGAGGAGTTGGGCCGCAAGGGCATCGGTGCGGTCTACCACGGGGACATCGGCGACGACATCGTCAGGACCGTCGAACACCCGCCCGTGGACCCCGCCTCCGGCTGGAAGGCGCGCCCCGGCAAGCTGGCGGAGAAGGACCTCGCCGTCTACCGGACCAAGCTCCAGGCCCCGACGAGGACGTCGTACCGCGGCCTGAACGTGTACTCCATCGCGCCCTCCTCGTCCGGCGGCACCACGGTCGGCGAGGCGCTCGACATCCTGGAGAAGACCGACCTTTCGAAGGCGAGCGAGGTGCAGTATCTGCACCACTTCATCGAGGCCAGCCGCATCGCCTTCGCCGACCGGGGACGCTGGGTCGGCGACCCCGCGTTCGAGAACGTGCCGACCCGGCAACTGCTGTCGCAGCGGTTCGCCGACTCGCGCGCCTGCCTGATCAAGGACGACGCCGTGCTGACCAGCCCGCTCGCCCCCGGCGACCCGCGCCACCCGAAGGCCTGCGACAAGGGTGGCACGGCGGCCCCGACGACGTACGAGGGCCAGAACACCACGCATCTGACCGTGGCCGACAAGTGGGGCGACGTCGTCTCCTACACGCTCACCATCGAGCAGACCGGCGGCAGCGCCATGACCGTGCCCGGCCGGGGCTTCCTGCTCAACAACGAGCTGACGGACTTCTCCTTCACCCCGGCGAACCCGGCCGTGCACGACCCGAACCTGCCGGGTCCGGGCAAGCGGCCGCGCTCGTCGATCGCGCCGACGATCGTCCTGGACCGCCACAACGTGCCGGTGGTGGCGCTCGGTTCGCCCGGCGGAGCCACCATCATCACGACCGTGCTCCAGACCCTGACCGAGTTCCTCGACCGGCACCTCCCGCTGGTCGACGCCATCGCCGCCCCGCGCGCCAGCCAGCGCAACGCGGCACAGACCGAACTCGAACCGGCCCTCTACGACAGCGACCTGAAGACACAGCTGGAGGCCATCGGCCACTCCTTCTCCCTCAACCCCGAGATCGGCGCGGCCACCGGCGTCCAGCGCCTGCCCGGCGGCAAGTGGCTGGCCGCCGCCGAGAGGGTACGCCGCGGCGGCGGCTCGGCGATGGTGGTGGACCCGGCGCCCTGAGCGGGGGCCGCCACGCCCTGAGGTAAGGCCCGGGGCTGTGCGCGGAGGCCGTGGCGTGCGGGTCCGAGGGCGGTGTGGCGCGGGCCGGCGTCACGCAGGCCCCCAGGGGCCGTTACGGTTCCGGTGGCGGGGGCTGGGAGCGGGCGGAGCGGAAGTCCAGCCGGCCGTCCGTCACGTCCACCGTCACCCGGCTGCCCTCGGAGATCGTGCCGTCCAGCAGGAGGCGGGACAGCTGGTTGTCCACCTCCCGCTGGATGGTGCGGCGCAGCGGGCGGGCGCCGTACTCGGGCTGGTAGCCGCGCTCGGCGAGCCAGTCGACCGCCGGGTCCGTGAAGTGGACCGTGACGCCCTGGCCCTCCAGCAGCCGCCGGGTCCCGTCCAGCAACAGCTCGGTGATCTGCCGCAGTTGGGCGCCGGTGAGCTGCCGGAAGACCACGATCTCGTCGATGCGGTTGAGGAACTCCGGCCGGAAGTGCTCGCGCAGCGGCCGCAGGATCTGCTCGCGCCGCGCCTCCTCGTCCGCGTCCGCGCCGCCCGGCCCGAACCCGATGCCCGCGCCGCGCCGGGTGATCGCATCGGAGCCGAGGTTGCTGGTCATCACGATGACCGTGTTGGTGAAGTCCACCGTCCGGCCCTGGGAGTCGGTCAGCCGGCCGTCGTCCAGGACCTGCAGCAGGATGTTGAAGACGTCCGGGTGCGCCTTCTCCACCTCGTCGAGCAGGAGCAGCGAGTACGGGAAGCGGCGCACCACCTCGGTGAGCTGCCCGGCCTCCTCGTGGCCGACGTACCCGGGCGGGGCACCGACCAGCCGGGAGACGGTGTGCCGCTCCTGGTACTCGCTCATGTCCAGCCGGACCATCCGGTCCTCGCTGCCGAACAGCGCCTCGGCGAGGGCCCGGGCCAGCTCGGTCTTGCCGACGCCGGTCGGGCCGAGGAACAGGAAGCTGCCGATGGGCCGGTTCGGACTCGCCAGGCCCGCGCGGGAGCGCAGCACGGCCTCCGAGACCACGGCGACGGCCTCCTCCTGGCCGACGACCCGCTGGTGCAGATGCCGCTCCAGGTCGAGCAGCCGTTCCTTCTCCTCCTGGGTGAGCCGGGCGACCGGGACCCCGGTCTGCCGGGACACCACCTCGGCGACGGCCTCCGCCGTCACCTCCAGATCCAGCCCCTCGTCGGCCTTGTCACTGCCGCTGACCTGCTCGATCCGCTGCTTCAGCTCGCCGATCCGGTCCCGCAGCTGCTTGGCCGCGTCGTAGTCCTCGGCCGCGACCGCCTGGTCCTTGTCCAGGACCAGCTGCTCCACCTCGCGCTCCATCGCGCGCACGTCCGTGCCCTTGGTCCGGGCACCGAGCCGCACCCGGGCGCCCGCCTGGTCGATCAGGTCGATCGCCTTGTCCGGCAGTCGCCGGTCGGTGAGATAGCGGTCCGAGAGCTGGACGGCGGCGACCAGCGCCTCGTCGGTGTAGCGGACCTGGTGGTGGGCCTCGTAGCGGTCGCGCAGCCCGCGCAGGATCTCGATGGTGTCCGCGACCGTCGGCTCGGGCACCAGGATCGGCTGGAACCGGCGGGCCAGCGCCGCGTCCTTCTCGATCCGGCGGAACTCCTCCAGCGTGGTCGCGCCGACGATGTGCAGCTCGCCCCGGGCGAGCGCCGGCTTCAGGATGTTCCCGGCGTCCATCGCGCCGCCCTCGCCGCCGGAACCCGCACCGACGACGGTGTGCAGCTCGTCGATGAACACGACCAGCCGGTCGGAGTGCGCGCGGATCTCCTCGACGATGGTGTTGAGCCGCTCCTCGAAGTCGCCCCGGTAGCGGGTGCCGGCGACGACCCCGGTGAGGTCCAGCGCGACGACCCTGCGCCCGGCCAGCCCGTCCGGTACGTCCCCGTCGCCGATGCGCTGTGCGAGCCCCTCCACGACGGCCGTCTTGCCGACCCCGGCGTCCCCGATCAGGACCGGGTTGTTCTTGCCGCGTCGCGACAGCACCTCGATGGTCTGCTCGATCTCGGTGTCCCGGCCGATCACCGGGTCGATCCGGCCCTGCCGGGCCAGTTCGGTCAGATCACGGCCGTACTTGTCCAGCGTGGGCGTGCCGGTGGGCCGTTGCCGCTCCGGGCGGGGCTGCGTGCTCTCCGGCGCCTCGGGCGGCAGCCCGCCCGCCGAGAACCGGGCCTCGTGCAGGATGTGCCCGGCGGCCGAGTCCGGGTTCGCGGCCAGCGCGCTGAGCACGTGCTCCGGGCCGATGTACCCGGCGCCGCTCGACCGCGCCAGGTCGTGCGCGTCCAGCAGGGCGCGCTTGACGGCCGGGGTGAGCGACAGCGAGGTGGGCGGCGGTGCCTCGCCGGGCGGGTGCTGGACCGGGCCCGCGCGGTCGTCGATCTCCGTGGCGAGCGAGTCCGGGTCCGCGCCGGCCCGGCTCAGCAGACTCCGGGTGGGCTCGGCCGACACCGCCGCGCGCAGCAGGTGCTGGGTGTCCAGGTCCCGGCTGCCGTGCTCGGCGGCGTACTGGGCGGCTCCTCTGACCAGCTCCCGGGCCGGCTGGCTGAGCAGGCGGCCGATGTCGATGTGGCGGGGGCCGGGGGCTGAGCCGGTTCCGCCGAAGAAGCGGGCCAGGAAATCGCCGAAGGGGTCGGGAGGGTAGCCGTTGGTCATGGCGTTCCGTTCCTCGCTGGCTGTTCATGCCCACGATGACACGATCCGTTGGGGCGGGCATGTTCGCCTGCGGGGGAGCGGGGCGCCGTTCGGCGGGCGGCTGTGGGCGCGCGGTGGTCGTACGCGCGGTTCCCGCGTCACCCGTACCGCCGCCCCTGGCGGCACCCCCTGGCCCCGCGCGGTGCGAACCTCGGGCCGGTCTCCGTGATCGCGACCGTGTGCTCCGCGTGGGCCGCGCGGGAGCAGTCGCGCGTGCGCGGGGGAAGCCCCCGGCCGGCCCGGCCCCCGTTCGGGACTTCCGGGTCCTCGTGCATACGGCAGCCCACGCCGTGGCCGCCGAAGCCCTGCGGGATGCCGTAACCGGCCGCGCGGCAGACCTCGCCGGCGGCGTGCCCGATGCCGCCGACGCGGCTGCCCGGGGCGGCCGCCGCGATGCCCGCCGCCTGGGCCCGCTCGGCGGTGCCGGTCAGCCGCACGTCCGCCGGGCGTGGCCGGCCCACCGCGAGGCTGAGCGCGCAGTCGCGGCCCAGCCGTCCAGGACGGCGCCGCGGTCGACCGGCAGCAGGTCGCCGTGCATCGCGTCGATCGACGGGTTCGACGTCCGTACCGTCGCGCCGATTGCGGTACCGGTATTTGAATGGGGTGCACCGGGTGGCCGGTATTAGAATGGCGGCATGGTGCGCACCCCCCTCACCCCCGAAGAGCGTGAACGCGGCGAGCGGCTCGGGCAGTTGCTGCGCGAGGCGCGCGGCGGCCGGAGCATGACCGAGATCGCGGCGGCGGCGGGCGTCTCGGCCGAGACGCTCCGCAAGATCGAGACGGGCCGGGCGCCGACGCCGGCCTTCTTCACCGTGGCGGCTCTGGCCGCGGCGCTCGGGCTGTCGATGGACGAACTGGTCACACGCTGCGCACTCGTCGCCGCGTGACCCTCGGCCCGGGGTGAGGGGCACGCGCACTGCCGGAAAACGCTGCGTAGCAGAGCCGTAACACGACTGGTGTTGCCTGGTTGGCCGTAGTGTCGGCGGTCGGGCGGGAGCTGGGCGATGGCGGTGGGTCGACTCCCCGGTCCGGTGCGGGAGTTCGCGGGCCTTCTGGACGGCCTGCTGGCCCGTCTGGACCAGGGGGAGGGCTGGAGCGGCGTCTTCTGGCAGCGTGACCCCGAGGGCATGCGGGCCTGCCTGGAGGGGCGCGAGGTGCTGCCCTGGGATGTCGTGGAGGCACTGCTGGACGACCTCGCGGCGGTGTACGGCACGGCCGCGGCGGACGCCGAACGGACCCGGGCCCGCGGTCTGTACCGGGCCGCTCTCGCCTCGTACGACGCCTGCCCCGGGGCACGCGCGACCTTGGCCGACCGGCTCGACGTCATGCTCCGCGAACGGCGCTGTGCGGCCGAACGCCGGACCGAACTGACCCGTCTGCTCACCGTGGGCGCCCCGGGCGCCTCGGATGCCGACCTCGACTCCCTCCGCCTCGACCTTGCCTGGGCCCATGACGACCACGCCCGTGCCACCGCGCGGTGCGAGGAACTCCGGGGCCGCCTGGCGGAGTTGGACCGTCGCGCTTCGGTCCACCCGACGGTGCCCGTGCGGGAACGGCCGGCTCCGGGAAGGAACCCGTCGGCCGGCCGACCCGGCCGGGTGGAGGTGCCGATGGCCGATGGAGGCCGGGCCGAGGCGCCTGTGCGTGGCGACCGCGGTTCGGCGGAGGTGTCGTCGGGCGGTGGTGCCGGTTCGGCGGAGGTGCCGGTGGTTGACGGAGGCGGGGCCGAGGCGTGGGTGGGTGATCGTGCCGGTCGGGCGGAGGTGCCTGTGCGTCACGGTGCCGGTTCGGCGGAGGTGCCAGGTGGTGCCGGTGCGGTGCAGGCGCCGGTGGGCACCGCCCCGTTTGACCCCGCCCCCTTCACTCCCGCCCCTTTCACTCCCGCCCCCTTCACTCCCGCTCCGTTCGCCCCCGTCTCCCCGGCCGTCGTGGTCCCGGAAGCGGACCCCGTCCTCTCGCCGTCGCCCGGCCGGCACGTTCCCCCCTCCGCCGCGGAGCCACCCCCCGATTCGGGCGCCGCTCCCCGGAAACGCCGGCGCGGCAGCGCCCGGTTCGCCGGGATGGCCGAGGACGAGGCCGCCCCCGTCGTCGTACCGCAGACGCCCCTGCCGGTGGCCCGGGTGCCGCAGGCGGGCGAGTCCGCCCGGCCCCGAGGGGCCCGGTTCGCCGGGGCGCCGGAGCGGCCCGTCGAGGCGCGGACGGTGAGCGCCGAGCACGTCGATGCCGGGGCGGACGCGGCGGTCGCCGAAGCCGTCGGGCGGCTGGCGCGGCTGCGGGCCGAGGGGCGCAGCGGCGAGGCGCATGCGCTGCTGGCCGAGGTCGCGCAGTGGCCCCCGCCCCGCTTCCCCCTGCTCGCCGATGCCCTGCGGCGGGCCGGGCTCGGGGCCGACTGGGCGACGTTGCTGTGGGAGGCCGCCTCGCTGCCCGCGCAGCGGCTGGTCGGCGTCGCCGACGCGCTCGCCGCGGCAGGGCGGGACGGTGACGGGCGGCAGTTGCTGCGGCAGGGCGTGGCCCGGCCCGCCGAGCAGGTCGGGTCCGCCGTGCTGCGGCTGACGGACGACGGGCGGCAGCGCGAGGCGCGGGCCCTGCTGGACGCCTGTGTGCGCGGGCGGACGGCGCAGGAGGCCGCCCGGACCGTCGCCCCCGAGCCGCGGCGGCTCGTGCCGCTGCTGCTCGACGCCGCCCGCGGCGTCTCCGAGGAGCGGCACTGGGACCTCGTGCACGCCCTGCGTGTCGCCGGGTACGGGGCGTGAGAGGAGGCGGGGTGACCTCCTCCCGGTATGTTCCCTTTCACCCCGTCGCGCGGATCGCCCGCTCGCCCATCGGCGTGTGAAACGTGATCGACTCCGCCTGTTGACGACGATGGTCTTGGCAAGGGCCTCCAGGAGGCCTACTTTCGTCCCTCTACGGCCTGCTCTACGGGTGTAGAGGCTCTGGTGTCCCGTCGAAGGAGCAGCTCATGGCCAACGTCGTACGCGCTGCACTGGTCCAGGCCACCTGGACCGGCGACACCGAGTCCATGGTGGCGAAACACGAGGCGCACGCCCGTGTGGCGGCCCGCCAGGGCGCCCAGGTCATCGGGTTCCAGGAAGTCTTCAACGCGCCCTACTTCTGCCAGGTCCAGGAACCCGGGCACTACCGCTGGGCCGAGCCGGTGCCCGACGGGCCGACCGTGCGCCGGATGCGGGAGCTGGCGCGCGAGACCGGCATGGTGACCGTCGTGCCGGTCTTCGAGGTCGAGCAGTCCGGCTTCTACTACAACACCGCCGCCGTGATCGACGCCGACGGCACCTACCTCGGCAAGTACCGCAAGCACCACATCCCGCAGGTCAAGGGCTTCTGGGAGAAGTACTACTTCAAACCCGGCAACCTCGGGTGGCCCGTCTTCGACACCGCCGTCGGCAAGGTCGGCGTGTACATCTGCTACGACCGGCACTTCCCTGAGGGGTGGCGTCAACTCGGGCTCAACGGCGCCCAGTTGGTCTACAACCCCTCGGCCACCCACCGGGGCCTGTCCGCCTACCTGTGGCAGCTGGAGCAGCCCGCCGCGGCCGTCGCCAACGAGTACTTCGTCGCCGCCATCAACCGGGTCGGCCGGGAGGAGTACGGGGACAACGACTTCTACGGGACCAGTTACTTCGTTGATCCACGTGGGCAGTTCGTGGGGGAGACAGCGAGCGACACGTCCGAGGAACTGCTCGTCCGCGATCTCGACTTCGGCCTGATCGACGACGTGCGGCAGCAGTGGGCCTTCTACCGCGACCGCCGCCCCGACGCCTACGAAGGACTGATCCAGCCGTGACCGACCTCTACTCCCGCCACCGCCAGGTCCTGCCCGACTGGCTGGCCCTCTACTACGACGAGCCGATCGAGATCACCCACGGCGAGGGGCGCCACGTCTGGGACTCCGCCGGCAACAAGTACCTGGACTTCTTCGGCGGCATCCTGACCACGATGACCGCCCACGCCCTGCCCGAGGTCACCAAGGCCCTCGGCGAGCAGGCCGGGCGGATCATCCACTCGTCCACCCTGTACCTGAACCGGCCGATGGTCGAACTCGCCGAGCGCATCGCCCAGCTGAGCGGCATCCCCGACGCCCGGGTCTTCTTCACCACCTCCGGCACCGAGGCCAACGACACCGCCCTGCTGCTCGCCACCGCGTACCGGCGCAGCAACACGATCCTCGCGATGCGCAACAGCTACCACGGCCGCTCCTTCAGCACCGTCGGCATCACCGGCAACCGCAGCTGGTCCCCGACCTCGCTGTCCCCGCTCCAGACCCTCTACGTGCACGGCGGGGTGCGCACCCGGGGGCCGTTCGCCGAGCTGGACGACCGCGCGTTCATCGCCGCGTGCGTCGCCGACCTCAAGGACATCCTCGGGCACACCCGCCCGCCCGCCGCGCTGATCGCCGAGCCCGTCCAGGGCGTCGGCGGCTTCACCTCGCCGCCCGACGGCCTCTACGCCGCCTTCCGCGAGGTCCTGAAGGAGCACGGCATCCTGTGGATCGCCGACGAGGTGCAGACCGGCTGGGGCCGTACCGGCGAGCACTTCTGGGGCTGGCAGGCGCACGCCCAGGGCGGTCCGCCGGACATCGTCACCTTCGCCAAGGGCATCGGCAACGGCACGTCCGTCGGCGGCGTGATCGCCCGCGCCGAGATCATGAACTGCCTGGACGCCAACAGCATTTCGACGTTCGGCGGCACCCAGGTCACCATGGCGGCCGGCCTCGCCAATCTCGCCTACCTCCTCGAACACGACCTCCAGGGCAACGCCCGCCGGGTCGGCGGCATGCTCATCGAGCGGCTGCGGACGGTCGCCGCCCAGCTGCCGGGGGTCCGGGAGGTGCGCGGGCGCGGGCTGATGATCGGCGTCGAGCTGGTCAGGCCGGGCACGGACGAGGCGGACCCGCGGTCGGCCTCCGCCGTCCTGGAGACGGCCCGCGAGGGCGGGCTGCTCATCGGCAAGGGCGGCGGCCACAACACCAGCGCCCTGCGCATCGCCCCGCCGCTGTCGCTGACCGTCGCGGAGGCCGAGGAGGGCGCAGCGATCCTGGAACGGGCCCTGCGCAGCGCGTACTAGGCAACGCCCAGGGGGAAACGGCGCACGGACGAGAGAGACAGGTGCACGGCCCATGACCACCGCCTCGCAGACCCCGCACGGCTGGGAGCCCGTGCTCTCCGTGCGCCAGGTGCTCTCCCTGGAACGGGTGCTCGCCGGGGAACCCGAGGTGGTGGCCGGTGCCGGGCAGCTGGACCGGCCGGTGCGCTGGGTGCACGTCGCCGAGGCCGCCGACGTCGGGGTCATGCTCAGCGGCGGCGAGATGGTCCTCACCACCGGCGTGCTGCTCGCCGGTGACGAGGCCAAGCAGGCCGAGTACGTCCAGTCGCTGCACCGGGCCGAGGCGGCCGCCGTCGTCCTCGGCCTGGGCCGCGCCTTTCCCGCGCCCCCCGAGGCGATGCGGCGCGCGGCGGACCGCTGCGGGCTGCCCATGGTGGTCCTGCACCGCCCCTTCCCCTTCGCCGAGCTGACGGAGGAGGTCCAGTCCCGGCTGGTGCGGCGGAAGTTCGCCGCCGTCAGCCTCTCGGAGTCGGTCCGTACCGCCCTCACCGGCCTCATCACGGCCGGTGCCCCCCTGCAGCGGCTGCTCGACGAGGTCGCCGTGCACAGCGGCTGCCCGGTCGTCGTCACCAACCTCGCCCACCGCGTCCTCGCCACGGCGGGGGAGCGGCCGGCCGTGGACGACGTGCTGCGCGACTGGGAGCGCATCGCCCGGCAGGCCGGCGGTGCCCACGGCGACGGCTGGATCAGCGCCGAACTGGGCGGGCGCGGGGAGCGCTGGGGCCGGCTGCTGCTGTGCGGCCACCGGGGCGGCGCCGCCACCGGGCGGCTGCTCGCCGACCGGGCCGCCGAGGCGCTGGTCCTGCACCGCATGCTCGGCGGCGCCAGCGCGGCGAGCTGGGAGGAGCAGTCCGCGCAGGGGCTGCTGACCGACCTCGTCTCCGGTGTCGTACCGGCCCGGACCCTGCTGCCCCGGGCCCGCGCGGCCGGGCTCCCGGTCAACCGGCGCACCTTCGTGCCCCTCGTCGTCCTCGGTCTCGGTCCCGAGGAACTCGACCGTGTACTACGGCTGCTGGGGCTGTCCGGACTCGTCGCCGAACTCGCCGACGGGGCCGCCGCCGTGCTGCTCAGCCTCGCCCGGGACCAGGACGCGGTGGCGCTCACCGGCCACTTCGCGGCCCGGCTGCGCGCCGGGTCCGGGGCCGTGGTCGCCGCCGCCGATGCCCGTACCGCATGGGACGAGGTGCCCGCCGGGCTGCGCGAGGCCCGGCATGTCGCCGACGCAGTCGCCGACTCCTGCCGCGCCCTCGACCTGCCCGACGTGGTCCGGCTCGGGGACGTCCATCTGCGCGGGCTGGTACGGCTGTTGCGCGACGACCCGCATGTGCAGTCCTTCGCCGAGCGGGAGCTGGACGGGCTGCTGTGCGCGGCCGAGCCGGAGCTGCTGGGCGTCCTGCGGACCTATCTCGCCACCGGCCGCAACAAGTCCCGTACCGCCCAGCTCCACCATGTCTCCCGGCCCGCGCTCTACCGCCGCCTGGAGGCCATACAGACCCGCCTCGGCGTCGACCTGGACGACTTCGAACAGGCGGCCTCCGTCCACATCGCGCTCCTCGCGCACGATGCGCAACAGCGGTGAAACACACGACGACCTGGGAAAACGGCGGTGAAACATGCGGCAGGCAACACGTGACACGGTGGCACGCCGCGGGCCCGCAGACGTGACACGCTGCCCGTCGAAGGCTCGCTGCGCGCTTTCTAGGCTCACCGCACACCGAGCCGACGGAGGTCCCGATGAGCCGAGTGATCCGTGCCGCCCTGTTCCAGACCGCGTGGACCGGCGACAAGGAATCCATGATCCAGGTGCACGAGCAGGCGGCCCGCGACGCCGCCGCCCAGGGCGCCCAAGTCCTCTGCTTCCAGGAGCTGTTCTACGGCCCCTACTTCTGCCAGGTGCAGGACAAGGCCTTCTACGAGTACGCCGAGCGGATCCCCGAGGGCCCGACCGTCCAGCGCTTCCAGCGCCTGGCGCGCGAGCTGGGCATCGTCCTCGTCCTGCCGATGTACGAGGAGGAGCAGCCGGGCGTCCTCTACAACACCGCCGCGGTGATCGACGCGGACGGTTCCTACCTCGGCAAGTACCGCAAGACCCACATCCCGCAGGTCCAGGGATTCTGGGAGAAGTTCTACTTCCGCCCGGGCAACAGCGGCTGGCCCGTCTTCGACACGGCCGTCGGGAGGATCGGCGTCTACATCTGCTACGACCGTCACTTCCCCGAGGGCTGGCGGGCGCTGGGCCTCGCCGGTGCCGAGCTCGTCTTCAACCCCTCGGCCACCTCCCGCGGCCTGTCCCGCTACCTGTGGCAGCTGGAGCAGCCGGCGGCGGCCGTCGCCAACGAGTACTTCGTCGGCGCGATCAACCGGGTCGGCGTGGAGGACCTCGGCGACAACGACTTCTACGGCACGACCTACTTCGTGGACCCCGAGGCCCAGTTCGTCGGCGAGGTCGCGAGCGACAAGGCGACCGAACTCGTCGTCCGCGACCTGGACCTGGCCAAACTCCGCGAGGTCCGCGACCGCTGGCAGTTCTACCGGGACCGCGCGCCGGGGGCGTACGAGCCGCTGACGGCGCCGTGAGGAGTGCCCCGTCAGGGGCGCGGGGAACTGCGCGACCAGCCACAGACGGCCCGCACGTGCCGACGAAGGAGAGCCAATGAGCGGCCGAACAATCATCCGCGGTGGTCTCGTCATCACCGCCTCCGACGAACTCCACGCCGACGTCCTCGTCGAGGACGGCCGCGTCGCCGCCCTGGCGGCGTCCGGCACCCCCGCCGCCGAGGCGTTCACCGCCGAGCGAAGCGAGATGGGGGCACCCCCGCCCGGAGGGTGGGGGAGGGTCATCGACGCCACCGGGAAGTACGTCGTGCCGGGCGGTGTCGACGGCCACACGCACATGGAGATGCCGTTCGGCGGCACCACCGCCGCCGACACCTTCGAGACCGGCACCCGCGCCGCCGCCTGGGGCGGGACGACCACGATCGTGGACTTCGCCATCCAGAGTGTCGGCCGCACCCTGCGCGAGGGCCTCGACGCCTGGCATGCCAAGGCCGAGGGCAACTGCGCGATCGACTACGCCTTCCACATGATCGTCGCCGACGTGAACGACGGGACGCTGAAGGAGATGGACCTGCTGGTGGAGGAGGGGGTGACCTCCTTCAAGCAGTTCATGGCGTATCCGGGGGTCTTCTACTCCGACGACGGGCAGATCCTGCGCGCCATGCAGCGCTCCGCCGAGAACGGCGGGCTGATCATGATGCACGCCGAGAACGGCATCGCCATCGACGTCCTGGTCCAGCAGGCCCTGGCCCGCGGTGAGACGGACCCGCGCTACCATGGCGAGGTCCGCAAGGCCCTGCTGGAGGCCGAGGCCACCCACCGCGCCATCCGGCTCGCCCAGGTCGCCGGCGCGCCCCTGTACGTCGTGCACGTCTCGGCGCAGGAGGCGGTCGCCGAGCTGACGCGGGCGCGCGACGAGGGGCTCCCCGTCTTCGGCGAGACCTGCCCGCAGTACCTGTTCCTGTCCACCGACAACCTCGCCGAACCGGACTTCGAGGGCGCGAAGTACGTGTGCAGCACGCCGCTGCGGCCGAAGGAGCACCAGGCGGCGCTGTGGCGGGGGCTGCGCACCAACGACCTCCAGGTGGTCTCCACCGACCACTGTCCCTTCTGCTTCACCGGCCAGAAGGAACTGGGCCGCGGCGACTTCTCCAGGATCCCCAACGGTCTGCCGGGCGTCGAGAACCGCATGGACCTCCTCCACCAGGCCGTCGTCGACGGACACATCTCGCGCCGCCGCTGGATCGAGATCGCCTGCGCCACCCCGGCCCGCATGTTCGGCCTGTACCCGAAGAAGGGCACCATCGCCCCGGGCGCCGACGCCGACATCGTCGTCTACGACCCGCACGCCGAGCAGACCCTCTCGGCCGCGACGCACCACATGAACGTCGACTACTCGGCCTACGAGGGCAAGCGGATCACCGGCCGGGTCGAGACCGTGCTCTCGCGCGGCGTACCCGTCATCACCGGGCGGGAGTACACCGGACACGCCGGTCACGGCGTCTACACCCCGCGCTCCACCTGTCAGTACCTCAACTAATCGAACGAGGAGTGGCGCCCATGGACTTCGGACTCGTCCTCCAGACCGACCCGCCGGCCTCCCGCGTCGTCAGCCTGATGAAACGCGCCGAGCGCAACGGCTTCACGTACGGCTGGACCTTCGACTCCTCCGTGCTGTGGCAGGAACCTTTCGTGATCTACAGCCAGATCCTCGCCAACACGCAGAAGCTGAAGATCGGCCCGATGGTCACCAACCCGGGTACCCGCACCTGGGAGGTCACCGCCTCCACCTTCGCCACCCTCAACGACATGTTCGGCAACCGCACCGTGTGCGGCATCGGCCGCGGCGACTCCGCGATGCGCGTCGCGGGCCGCAAGCCCAACACGCTGGCCCGGATCAGCGAGGCGATGAAGGTCATCCGCGCCCTCGGCCGGGGCGAGGAGGCCGACCTCGGCGGCACGAAGATCCGCTTCCCGTGGATCAAGGAGGGCGCCGAACTCCCCGTCTGGATGGCCGCGTACGGCCCCAAGGCGCTGAGGATGACCGGCGAGGAGGCCGACGGCTTCATCCTCCAGCTGTCCGACCTCTACCTCACCGAGTACATGGTCAAGGCCGTGAAGGACGCGGCCGCCGCCGCCGGCCGCGACCCGTCCGAGGTGACGATCTGCGTCGCCGCCCCGGCGTACGTCACCGAGGACGACTCGCCCGAGGCGCTCGCCCACGCCCGCGAGCAGTGCCGCTGGTTCGGCGGCATGGTCGGCAACCACGTCGCCGACCTCGTCGCCCGCTACGGCGAGCACTCCGGCCGCATCCCCGAGGAACTCACCGACTACATCAAGGCCCGCGAGGGGTACGACTACTCCCACCACGGCCGTGCCGACAACCCCGACACCGCGTTCGTGCCCGACGAGATCGTGGACCGCTTCTGCGTCATCGGCCCCGTCGACAAGCACGTCGAGAAGCTGAAGGCGCTGCGCGCGCTGGGCGTCGACCAGTTCGCGGTGTACGACATGCACGACGCCCGGGAAGCCACCATCGACGCCTACGGCTCCCGGGTGATCCCCGCCGTCAACTCCTGACCGCCGCCTCCCCGTTGGTCTCCCCCTTTCCGCCGTCCCGGGAAGGGGGTCACAGGGCGCCCGCCCGCGCACCCCCCCCATCGCGCCGCCCGCACGGCACTCCCCGACCCGTCTCACCCCTCCGGGACCGCCCATGACCGACACCGCCCCCGCAGCCATACCCCCGTCCCCTCAGGTCACCCTCCCCGACGGCCGCGTCGAGCTCGCCCCCGGCACCCCGCCGCCCAGCGGGCCGTACGCCAACGAGGACCTGCTCCCGGTCCCCGCCGCCGGGCGCACCTGGACGACGTACAACTTCTCCGCGCTGTGGGTCGGCATGGCCCACAACACCGCCTCCTGGACGCTCGCCTCCGGGCTGATCGCCGTCGGGATGGACTGGAAACAGGCGGTGTTCACCATCGCCCTCGCCAACCTGGTCGTCCTCGTCCCGATGCTGCTCACCGGGCACGCGGGCCCCAAGTACGGCATCCCCTTCCCGGTCTTCGCCCGCGCCTCCTTCGGGGTGCGCGGCGCCAACCTTCCCGCCGTCGTCAGGGCGTTGGTGGCGTGCGGCTGGTTCGGCATCCAGACCTGGATCGGCGGCGAGGCCATCTACTTCCTCGCCGGCAAGCTGATCGGCGACAGCTGGTCGAACGCCGCGCACGCGGGCGGCTACGCCTGGACCATGTGGCTGTCGTTCGCGCTGTTCTGGCTGCTCCAGGTCGCGATCATCTACCGCGGCATGGAGACCATCCGCCGTTTCGAGAACTGGGCGGCGCCGTTCGTGATCGTCGGCGCGCTGGTGATGCTCGGGTGGATGAGCAGCAAGGCGGGCGGCGTAGGCCCGCTGTTCGACCAGACGTCCCGGCTCGGCTGGGGCGGCCACTTCTGGAAGCTGTTCTGGCCCTCTCTGATGGGCATGATCGGCTTCTGGTCCACCCTGTCGCTGAACATCCCCGACTTCACCCGCTACGGCAGGAGCCAGCAGGCCCAGACCCGGGGCCAGGCGCTCGGCCTGCCGACGACGATGACCCTGTTCGCCTTCCTCTCCGTCCTGGTGACGTCCGGCTCGCAGGCGGTCTACGGCCGACCGGTGTGGGACCCGGTGCAACTGGCCGCCAAGACCGACAACGTGGTGGGTCTGCTCTACGCCCTCGTCACGGTCCTGGTGGCCACCCTCTCGGTGAACATCGCGGCCAACCTGGTCTCCCCGGCCTTCGACTTCTCCAACGTGGCGCCCAGAAAGGTGAGTTTCCGCACCGGAGCACTCATCACCGCGGTCCTGGCGGTGGTGATCATGCCCTGGAAGCTGTACTCCGACCCGCAGGGCTACATCTTCACCTGGCTCGGCCTGGTCGGCGGCCTGCTCGGCACCGTCGCGGGCATCCTCGTCGCCGACTACTGGCTGCTGCGCCGCACCCGTCTGGACCTCGCCGACCTGTACCGCGCGGGCGGCCGCTACTGGTACGCGGCCGGCTGGAACTGGCGGGCCGTCGTCGCCTTCCTCGTGGGCGGCGTCCTCGCCGTCGGCGGCGCCAGCTTCAAGCCCCTGCTCGACGGCCGTCCCATCCCCGCCCTGTCCCCCCTCGCGGACTACGGCTGGGCGGTGGGCCTCGGCACGTCCCTGGTGCTCTACCTGGCACTCACGCTGGTGACGTCCCGCAGCCGGACGTAGAAGGACCCGAAAGGATGAGGGGCGGGCGACCGGCTACCCGGACTGCCCGCCCCCGAGCGCGCCGACCGCGGCCCGCGCCGCCTTGATGGCGCCCTGGTTGATCTCGTCCGTGCCGGGGGCCTTCTTCGTGTCGAAGTCGCTGCCGTTGTAG
Source organism: Streptomyces sp. MUSC 14 (assembly GCF_001866675.1). Lineage (NCBI taxonomy): Bacteria > Bacillati > Actinomycetota > Actinomycetes > Kitasatosporales > Streptomycetaceae > Streptomyces > Streptomyces sp. MUSC 14. The sequence goes on along the minus strand of NZ_MLYN01000023.1, from coordinate 213,207 downwards.
GTGACGACCACCATGGCGTTGGCGATCCGGACCATCACGACGCCCTCGCGGGTCTGCTGCTTGTCCTCGGTGGTGAGGTTCACGACGGAGTAGGCGCTGTCCCCGAGCCCCGGCACGGCACCGCCGCCGCTCTTCTCGCCGACCTGCTGCTGGTAGTCCTGCTTCGCCTCCTGCTGCGACCCACTGATCTCGAACGACACGTCGAGCCAGCGGTAGCTGTACCCCTTCAGGGCGTTCCAGGAGCAGGTGCGGCGCACCTTCGTGTCCGTCGACGGGATCTCCTTGCCCGCCGTCTTCGCCCCGGGCACCAGCGCCGTGACGGTCGCCGCGGGCACGCTCGTACAGGGCGTGGGCGCGGCGGCGTACGTCTGCGACCCGCCGGAGGACGACGGGCCGGGGGAGGCGGAGGACTGCGCGGGCGCCTTCTGGCCCGCCGGGGAGCCGTCGGCGGCGGCCGGCGCGGCCGGGCCGGACGTCAGCGCCCAGCCGGCGCAGGCGAGCACGGCGACCGGTGAGATCCGCGCGGTGAGCGCGAGCGGCAGAGGAAGAGAACGCACGGCGCACTTCTCGTGGGGGAGGGGGTGCGGAGGGGGTCCGCAGGGTGGACGGGGACGCCAGTGTCACACGAGCGCCTGTGGGGCGGAAGGGAAAACTCGCTGTGTGCCTGCATGGTCACAACACCTCCTCCCCCGCATACGGCTCGCTCAGGTCCCCGCGGAGTGCTCCTCCAGCCAGCGGCGGGCGCCGACTTCGCTGGGGTAATGGCGGACGGTGAGACTCGCGGCGAACCAGCCGACGCACCACGCCGCGAGCGGGGGCAGGACCGGCGCCGCGAGCAGCAACGGGATGAGACCTGCACGCGACCAGTTCCGGGCGCGGGGTGCCCCGGCGCGCCTGGCCGCACGGAAGGCGTCAGGCAGGGGCGGATCCAGCAACTGCCTGCGCAGGTCCCGCCGCGCTTTGACCCACCCCCACACAATGGCCGCGCAGGACGCGATCACCTGTGTCACGTCCCAGACCCGGCGCATGCCCGGCGGCATGTCGCTGCGGGGGGCGCCGAGATAGAGCCTGAGCGCGATGTAGCAGAAGAAGGCCAGGGCGGTGAGCAGGAGGAGGGCGCTGAAGGTACGGCGCAGCCAGTAGCGCGGGCCGCGCCGGTACCAGGTGGTGCCGAGCCCCGGCAGGGACGGGATCATGACGGAGGGCTCGTTCTTGGTCATGCGCGGGTGGAATGGTCGTCCAGCCAGCGTCGGGCGCCGACCTCGCTCGGGTATTCGCGGACGCTGGCATACGCGACGAACCAGCCGACGCACCACGCTGCTACGACCGGCATGACGGGGGCGAGAACGAGCACTAGGCCACGCCCGGTAACCGACAGTCCCGGAGCACGCGTCCGGTGCGCGCTCATGGCCGCGAGGCTGTCCGCAGGAGTGGGCGGCTCGAGCACGCCCGCGCGATGGTCCCGGCGTTGCTTGAGCCACCCCCAGATCACGGCCACGCACGATCCGGCCGCCTGCGTCCAGTCCGCCACCGTGCGCGCGGTCGGTGACCACTGGCTGGTGAACCCGCCGTAGAGACTCAGTGCGAAGAAGACCAGGATGGCCGACGCGACGAGCAGACCCAAGGCGATCCGGGCGCGGCACAGCCAGTAACGTGTGCCGCGTTCGTACCAGGTGGTGCCGAGCCGCGGCAGTGACGGGATCTCGGTGTGGCCATGTGCGGCACCCATCTCAGAAGATGCTCGAGACGCCATGCCAGATGTCCTTTCCCAGACGCCCGATGTCTTTGCCCGTGTCATTCAGGACGTGACCCGTTCCCACGGCTACCCCGCCGATCACACCATGATCGTGAATGTCCTCGCTCCAGTGCTCGTGCAGGGAGTGGTCGATGACGCTGGTCGTGAGGACCGCAGCCCCCACGCCGACCACGGCGACGGCGGCGGCGGGTGCTTCGGCCGGTAGGAGGGCGGTGGCCAGCGCCGCGCCCGCGACCAGACCACCGACGTTGGCGGTTCCGTCGACAGCGACGGAATGCTGCCAGGACCACCCCTCGTCGTGATCGCCTTTCGCCTCGAGCACGCCACAGGCCCCGGCCGCCGCGACATCGAGGACCGGCAGCTCTTTGAAAACGTCCGGCAGTGCCTCCAGCCCCTTGCCCATGCGGAGCGCGTCGGCGGCGTCGGCCAGCTTCACGTTCAGAGCACGGTCGTAGGGCAGGTTGGTGGTGCCGTTGTCGGCGCGGGCGATCGCCTCCTCCAGCGAGTCGACCTTGGTGACCGCGTCGCGGTAGTCGCTCTTGGCGGGCAGGTCGTCAGGCATCCTGCGTCCCTGCTGCTGGAACGTCTTGCGTTCGGCGCGGAGCTGCTTCTTTGCCGCCTGTGCTTCGGCCTTGGCCGCGTCGATGTGCTTACGGGCCTCGATGCCCCCTGCCCGGGCATCCTCGGCGTCGTACGCGTACAGGGTGCGCAGTGCGTCGTACAGGGTGATCTTGTCGTTCGGGGACACACCGTCCTTCGCCGTCGCCTTGTCGTACAGATCCTGCAGCTGCTTCGCTGCTTCCAGCCGCGCGTGCTGGGCGGTGTGCAGGATGTGGTTACGCGCCGTGGTGTACTCCGTGATCGCGGACTGGGTCTTCTGGTCCGCCGCGCTCGGCGGATACGCCGTCGCCAGCTCCGGCGGCGCGCCTGTCGGGTCCGTCGTGACACCGCTCTTGGCAGCGATGTGGTGCGCGTTGTGCAGGGCGGTCTCGCACGTGGACAGAGCGTTGGCGAGCGTTTCGAGAATTTCACCCGTCGCATGGATCAGCTCGGCGAGGCCACCGGCAGCCAGCGCGTCCTCGCTCCACTTGTCACGGAATTTCGCGGCCGCCTCACCCTTCCAGCTCGCGTCGTCCACGAGCTTGTCCACGGCGTTGCTGAGCGGTTTGACGATGCCGTCCAGCTTGTCCTTGGCGTTCTTGTACGTCTCGGCCATCGTGCGAAGTCCGCCGATGTCACCGCCGACCCAGCTGTCGCTCATCAGTCCCCGTCCGGCACCAGGTCTTGGAACACGCCGTGGACATCCACGTCGTGTCGGTGGAATGAGTCGCGGGCGTATCCCGCCTTGTCTCCGTGGTCGGCCATCCGGTCCGCGAGGAGGACATGCAGAGAGACGATGAGATCGGCGACTTCCTTGATTGCCGAGTCGAGCCCCGGATCGCCGCCGCTCACCACGGGCGGCGCCACGTCGGGATGCAGCTTGAGGTAGTTACCGGCCTCGTCGTAGAAGGTCTTCGCCAACGTGGACAGATCGCTGTACACGACCTTGAAGTCGGCCGTCACCGGCTCACCTCCCGTGCGTAGGCGGCCAGGTCCTCCGGCCGCCAGTTGGGTTCTCCCGGTGCCACGCGCGGGTCCAGGAGGACCGTGACTTCCTGCTGGCGCACCGCCTCGGCCAGAGGGCCGAGCGAGGTGGCCGCCCAGGGCTGTGCCTCGCCGAGGGCGTCGACCAGCTTCTCCAGCGTGGTGAACGCGAAAGCCACGGTTCCGTGCCCGGGATGGTCGAAGAGCTCGAAGACGACGAAGGGCACGCGCGAGGGGCGGCCCTCCCTGCCCGTGCCGACGACGGAGCGGGGATGCGCCGGCACGAACACCGGCGTGTGGTAATCGGGTATGCCCGGCCGGGGCCCGGGCCGGTCGTCGGTGGCGGCCCGTGGCGGCGGCGCGGCCTCCGCGAGGTCCAGCAGCGCCGAGCGGTGCGGTTCCGCGGCCTGCTGCGGAAAGCCGTCACCTGCCGGATCCGGTTCCAGGAAATCCTGCAGCCGTGAACGTATCGGCGCCCCCACCGCCCTCACCTCTTCCCCGTGGTTTTGCATAGCCGTTGGGCTCGACTACGTTAGCCATCGGTCAACGGGGCAAATCCGGCTATGTCAGGGCGGCTGAGCTCGCATACACGGAACCCATACGGCCGTTTGGTCCGGGCAAGGGCACCCCTTGACCCGTTGATGAACCGGTGTCCGAGCGACGGGCGGACGCTACGGCACCCGGGCCGTCCACTCCGCGGACGCGAACTTGCTCCGGGCCAGTTCCTCGGCCCGCGCCAGCTCCCCGTCCGTGATCTTGCCCGGCGCCAGGCCGTAGCGGCTGCGGAAGGAGGCGATCATGTTCTCGATGACCGCCTCACGGGGCAGCCCCGTCTGCCGCCGCAGCGGGTCGACCCGCTTCTTCGCGCTGCGCGTGCCCTTGTCGGACAGCTTCTCCCGGCCGATGCGCAGCACCTCCAGCATCTTGTCGGCATCGATGTCGTACGACATCGTCACGTGGTGCAGCACCGCACCCGGGCCCCCGTCCGGCCCGACCATCCGCTTCTGCGCGGCGCCCGCGATCTTGCCCTGGTCGGTCGCGATGTCGTTCAGCGGCTGGTACCAGGCCCGGATCCCCATGTCGCCGAGCGCGCCCAGCACCCAGTCGTCGAGGTAGGCGTAGCTGTCCTGGAAGGACAGGCCCTGCACGAGGGAGTCGGGCACCGACAGGGAGTACGTGATCGTGTTGCCGGGCTCGACGAACATCGCGCCGCCGCCGGAGATCCGCCGCACCACCTCGATGCCGTGCCGCGCGGCACCCTCCGGGTCCACCTCGTTGCGCAGTGACTGGAAACTGCCGATGATCACCGCCGGGGCGCCCCACTCCCACACCCGCAGGGTCGGCGGGCGGCGGCCCGCGGCGACCTCGGCGGTCAGCACCTCGTCCAGCGCCATGTGCAGCGCGGGCGGCTGGGGGCTCTCGTGGATCAACTGCCAGTCGTAGTCCCTCCAGTCCGTGGCGCGCGCCAGCGCCCGGCGCACCGCGACGGCGACGCCCTGCGAGGTCAGGCCGTACATCACCGTCCCCGCGGGCAGCGCCGCGTCGATCCGCGCGGCCAGCCCCGCCGCGTCCGTGTCCGCCGGGGCGCCCTCCAGCGCGCCGTTCACCGCGTCCAGGGCCTCGTCCGGCTCCAGGAAGAAGTCGCCCGCCACGCGCACGTGCCGCAGCACGCCGTCCTCGGCCGCCACGTCCACGACGACGAGCTTGCCGCCGGGCACCTTGTACTCACCGTGCACTGTCCGGGCCTCCGTAGTCCCGCGCCGTTGCCGTCCGCTCTCCGTCCGCCGTCTCCCGTACGAGATCAACGGCCGGCCGGGTCGCCGTGTTCCCCCGGCGGCGAGCACGCTCGTACGATCACCCGGGAGACGTACCCGAGCCGAGGAGCCGCCCCGTGTTCACCACCCGGCCCACCCTGCAAGGCACGTTCGGCATGGTGTCCTCCACGCACTGGCTGGCCTCCCAGTCCGCGATGGCGGTTCTGGAGGGCGGCGGCAACGCCTTCGACGCCGCCGTGGCCGGAGCGTTCGTGCTGCACGTGGTGGAGCCGCACCTGAACGGGCCGGCCGGCGAGGTACCGATCCTGCTCGCCCCGGCGGGCGGCGACGTACGCGTGCTGTGCGGGCAGGGCGTCGCCCCGGCCGGCGCCACCGTCGCCCACTACCGCGAGCTCGGCCTCGACCTCGTACCGGGCACCGGACCGCTCGCGGCCGCCGTGCCCGGCGCCTTCGACGCCTGGCTGCTGCTCCTGCGCGACCACGGCACCAAGAGCCTCGACGACGTCCTGGCGTACGCCATCGGATACGCCGAGCACGGGCACGCGCCCGTGGAGAAGCTCGGCGCGACCGTGGAGAGCGTACGGAAGCTGTTCGAGACGGAGTGGACCTCGTCCGCCGAGGTGTACCTGCCGGGCGGCCGGGCACCCCGGCCCGGCGAGCTCTTCCGCAACCCCGCCCTCGCCGCCACCTGGAAGCGGCTGCTGGCCGAGACCGCCGGCGCGGGCGACCGGGAGGCGCGGATCGACGCCGCGCGCGCGGTGTGGCGCTCCGGCTTCGTCGCCGAGGCCATGCTGCGCCGGTCCCGGCTGCCCACCATGGACACCAGCGGCGCCCGGCACACCGGCACGCTCACCGAGGCCGACCTCGCCGGCTGGTCGGCGACGTACGAGCCCCCCGTGACGTACGACTGGAACGGCTGGACCGTCTGCAAGGCCGGCCCCTGGAGCCAGGGCCCGGCCCTCCTCCAGCAACTCGCCCTGCTGCCGCCGGAGTTGCCGGCCTACGGCTCCGCCGACTACGTCCATCTGCTGATCGAGAACTGCAAGCTGGCCATGGCCGACCGCGAGGCCTGGTACGGCGACGCCGCCGAGGTGCCCCTCGCCGAGCTGCTGTCGGACGACTACAACGCCGGCCGGCGCGCCCTGGTCGGCGCCAAGGCCTCCTGGGAGCTGCGGCCCGGCAGCCCCGGCGGCCGCACCCCGCGGCTGCCCGCGCAGGCGTACGCGCGCGTGCAGGGCGACGACCGCGGCTTCGACCCGATGGGCGCCGGTGAGCCGACCGTCGCCGAGTTCCCCGGTGAGCCGCACGTCGCCGACGACGGCACCACCCGCGGCGACACCTGCCACCTGGACGTCGTCGACCGCTGGGGCAACATGATCGCGGCCACCCCGAGCGGCGGCTGGCTCCAGTCCAACCCCGTCGTGCCCGAGCTGGGCTTCCCGCTCGGCACACGCCTGCAGATGGCCTGGCTGGAGGAGGGCCTGCCGAACTCCCTCACCCCGGGCCGCCGCCCGCGCACCACCCTCACCCCGTCCCTCGCGCTGCGCGACGGCGTACCGGTGCTGGCGTTCGGCACCCCCGGCGGCGACCAGCAGGACCAGTGGCAGCTGCACTTCCTTCTCGCCGCCGCGCTGCGCGCCCGCGTCCGCGGCGGCTTCGACCTCCAGGGCGCCGTCGACGCCCCGAACTGGCACAACGACAGCTTCCCCAGCTCCTTCCACCCGCGCGGCCGGCGCCCCGGCAGCGTGACCGTGGAGTCCCGCACGGACCCCGGGGTGGTCGAGGAGCTGCGACGGCGCGGCCACGACGTCACCGTCGGCCCCGCCTGGTCCGAGGGACGGCTGTGCGCGGTCGCCCGGGACCCTGGGACGGGTGTGCTGTCGGCGGCGGCGAACCCGCGCGGGATGCAGGGGTACGCGGTGGGCCGCTGACGGCGCGGGCGGCCTCTGCTCTTCATCCCGAATCCGCCTGGTGTGCACCAGGCGGGAGGGGATTGTCAGTGGGGTGTGCTCTCATGGGAGACATGATCGAACAGATGACGGAAACCATCGACGAGTTTCTCACGCGTTGCTCGGCCGACGTGGAGGATGCGGTGCGCCAGGCCGCCGCGGCCGAGATCCTGCCCCGCTTCCGCCGCCTCTCCGCGGCCGACGTGGACCAGAAGAGCGGACCGCACGACCTGGTGACGGACGCCGACCGGCTCGCCGAGAAGCGGCTCACCGAAGCGCTCGGCGCCCTGCTGCCCGGCTCGGTCGTGGTCGGCGAGGAGGCGGTGCACGCCGACCCGGCGACGTACGACGCCCTCCAGGGCGACGCACCCGTCTGGATCGTCGACCCGGTCGACGGCACCCGCCAGTTCGTCCACGGCGACGACGGCTTCTGCACCCTGGTGGCGCTCGCCCACCGGGGCGTGACCCTGGCGTCCTGGACCTACGCCGCCGCGCGCGGCCGGATGGCCACCGCGGTCCGCGGCCGGGGCGCCTTCCTCGACGGCGAACGCCTGGTCGCGGGTCCGTCCGCGCCGGGCCGCGACCTTGTCGTCGCCACCTCCCACCCGGACTACACCACCGACGAGGAGAAGCGCGCGCTGAGCGTGCTGTGGACCGACGGCCTCGCCCCGCGCCCGTGCGGCTCGGCGGGCCTGGAGTATCTCGCCATAGCCAGGGGCGAGTTGGACGCCGTCGCGTTCTCCTGGGAAGCGGCGTGGGACCACGCGGCCGGCCTGCTGCTGGTCGAGGAGGCGGGCGGCGCCCACCTCACCCGTGGCGGCGAGCCGTTCCGGGTGACGGGGGGCAACGCACTGCCGTTCACGGCGGCCCGCGACACGGCGGCCGCCCGTCGCGTGGTGGAACTGCTGCGCACGGCGGCCTGAGCGCCGGGCCCGGACCGGGGTGACGCACCCCGCGGCCGGGCGCCCGCCTATCCTGATCCCCACTGGCCATCGGCTGACGAAGGGGTCCGAAGGTGCCGTCGATGCTCGATGCGGTTGTGGTGGGTGCGGGGCCGAACGGACTGACCGCTGCTGTGGAGCTGGCCCGCCGCGGCTTCTCGGTCGCCCTGTTCGAGGCGAAGTCCACCGTCGGCGGGGGCGCCCGTACCGAGGAGCTGACCCTCCCCGGCTTCCGGCACGACCCGTGCTCGGCCGCCCACCCCCTCGGCGTCAACTCCCCGGCGTTCCGTGCCCTCCCCCTGGAGCGCCACGGCCTGCAGTGGCTGAACTCCGAACTGCCCATGGCGCACCCGTTCCCCGACGGCAGCGCCGCCGTGCTGGCCCGCTCGGTGGCCGAGACCGCCGCCTCCTTCGGACCGCGCGACGCGGGCGCGTACCGCAGACTGGTCGAGCCCTTCCTCCCCCATTGGGACACCCTCGTACGGGACTTCATGTCCCTGCCCCTGACCGCCCTGCCGCGCGACCCCGTCACCCTCGCCCGCTTCGGCCTGACCGGGCTCCCGCCGTCCACGTGGCTGATGCGCCGCTTCAAGGACGAGCGGGCCAAGGCCCTCTTCGCGGGTCTCGTCGCGCATGTGATGTCACCGCTCGACGGCCTGGCCACCGGCGCCATCGGCCTGGTCTTCGCGCTGGCCGCGCACGCCCGCGGCTGGCCGGTGCCGCGCGGCGGCTCCCAGGCGATCTCCGACGCCCTCGCCGGGTATCTGGCCGACCTCGGCGGCGCGGTGCACACCGACTACGAGGTCAAGCGCCTGGACGATCTGCCGCCCGCGCGCGCCTACGTCTTCGACACCTCGCCCACCGCACTCGCCCGCATCGCCGGCTTCGGCGGCACCTACGCGCGCTACCGCTACGGCGCCGCCGCCTTCAAGATCGACTACGCGCTGGACGGCCCGGTGCCCTGGACCGCGCCCGAGGCCCGCCGCGCCACCACCGTCCAGCTCGGCCCGACCAGGGCCGAGATCGGCACCGCCCTGCGCGCCGCCTCCCGCGAGGGCCGCGCCCCCGACCGGCCGTTCCTGATCACCGTGCAGCCGAGCATCGTCGACCCCACCCGCGCCCCCGAGGGCAAGCAGGTCTTCTGGGCGTACGGCCATGTGCCCAACGGCTGGTCCGGCGACCTCACCGACGCCCTGGAACGCCAACTGGAGCGCTTCGCACCCGGTTTCCGCGACCGCGTGCTCGCCCGCGCCACCGCCGGCCCCGCCGAACTGGCCGCCCGCAACGCCAACTACGTCGGCGGGGACATCGCCTGCGGTGCCGCCTCCGGCCTTCAGCTGCTGCTGCGCCCCAGACTGTCCCTGCACCCCTACCACACGCCCCATCCGGCCGTCTTCCTCTGCTCCTCGGCCACCCCGCCGGGACCCGGTGTGCACGGCATGTCGGGGCACAACGCGGCCAAGGCCGTATGGCGCAGACTGAGAGCGACGACATGACCACCCTCACCCTCGTCCGGGGCGACATCACCCGGCAGAGCGCCGACGTGATCGTCAACGCCGCCAACTCCTCGCTGCTGGGCGGCGGCGGAGTGGACGGCGCCATCCACCGCCGCGGCGGCCCCGCCATCCTGGAGGAGTGCCGCGCCCTGCGCGCCTCCCGGTACGGCAAGGGCCTGCCCACGGGCCGGGCGGTCGCCACCACGGCGGGCGCTCTGGACGCCCGCTGGGTGATCCACACCGTGGGCCCGGTGTACAGCGCCGGCGAGGACCGCTCGGAGCTGCTCGCCTCCTGCTACCGCGAGTCCCTGCGTGTGGCAGACGAACTCGGCGCCCGCACCGTCGCGTTCCCCGCCGTCTCCACCGGCGTGTACCGGTGGCCGATGGACGACGCGGCGCGCATCGCCGTGGAGACGGTGCGCAGCACCCCGACCGCCGTCGAAGAGGTGCGCTTCGTCCTCTTCGACGACCGTGCGTACGACGCGTTCGCCCGGCAGGTCGACGCCGGCCGGCCGTGAGGCCGGGCCCGTGGTCACCGGCGTGTGGGCAGTGCTCCGCCCCGTGAGCGGTACACCACGTACGGTCGTACGGCGTAGCCGAGCGGGGCGGCGAAGGCGTGCACCAGCCGGCCGAACGGCCACAGCGCGAACAGGGCCAGCGCGAGCAGGGCGTGCAGCCGGTAGGCGAGCGGGGCGTGGGCCATCGCGGTGACGTCGGGGTCGAGGGCGAACAGGCTGCGGAACCACACGGCCACCCCGAGCCGGTAGTCGTAGCGGGCGGTCACCGAGGAGGCCGTGGCGGTCAGGCCCGCGAGCAGGACGAGCGCCAGCAGCGGCAGGGTCAGCCGGTCGCTGCGGCTGGTCGCCCGGCGCACGGCGGGCACCCGCAGCCTGCGGTACAGCAGCAGGCCGAGGCCCAGCGCCGCCGCGAGGCCCGCCGCCCCGCCCATGGTCAGCGCGACCGCGTGGTACTGGGCCTCGCTGATGCGCAGCCGCCGGGTCAGCGACTCGGGGACCAGCAGACCCGTGACATGGCCGCCGATCACGAGGAACAGGGCGTAGTGGAACAGCGGCGCGCCGAGCCGTAGCAGCCGGGACTCGTGCAGCTGGCTGGAGCGGGTGGTGAAGCCGAAGCGGTCGTAGCGGTAGCGCCAGACGGTCCCCGCGACCAGCACGGCCAGGCACAGGTAGGGCAGGACGCCCCACAGCGCGATCTGCAGATGGGTCTCGTTCATCAGCGGCGGACTCCTTCGCCGGCCGGGTCGTGCGGCAGCGGGAACGGCACGGGGGCCGGGCGGTCCGGCACCGGAACCGGCGCGGGCGATGCGGCGGGCGGCGCGGCGGGCAGCGTGGCCCGGACCGCGCGGACCACGTCCAGGTAGGGGCTGTCGTGGGCGGCGAGCCCCCGGGCGAGCAGGCCGAGCGCGCCGCCGTACTGCGCCAGTACGGCCCGGCCCGGTGCGGGGCAGCGCGCGGCGAACTCCAGCACGGCGGGCAGGAAGTCGGGCAGCTCGCCTCGGGCCGGCTCCCAGCCGTGCTGCCGGTAGCGGGCCTTGAGCGCGGCGAGGGAGGCGCCCCGGCGCCGGGTGTCGCCGTCGGTGTAGTGGGTGAGGTGCAGGGTACGGCGGCGGCTGCGGTCGAAGGTGACGACGTAGCGTGCCCCCAGCTCCAGCGGCGGGATCCCGGCCGTGGCCCGGCAGAAGGCCAGCAGCGGCGCCACCAGGGGCCCGGTCCCGGGGGCCGGGGTCGCCAGCGGTGCGAGCGCCTCGGCCACCCGGGCCCGGCGCTGCGGCCAGTCCTCGCCGGGGTAGTCGAGCAGCAGGGCGGCGGCCTGGTACACCGCCCGGTGCAGCTGGTTCACCGTGCCTCGCCCCCGCGGTCGGGGAACAGGCCCCGGGGCCGGCCGCGGCCGTTCCAGTTCAGCAGGTTCACCCGCCCGCGCAGCGCACCGCCACCGCCGCCGTCGGTGCCACCGCCACGGGAGCCCGCCGCCGTCGGTACGAGCGCGCCGTGAAAGGCCTCCGCCTCGAACATGCCGGGCCCGCCGGACCCCTCCAGGCTGCACCCCGCCCCGGCCGCCCCGCCCTCGCCCGCACCGGCGACGTACGTGGTCGGGACGACGTACCGCTCCTCGTACTTGGCGAGCGCCAGCAGCCGGTACATCGCCTCCAGCCCGGACTCCGTCATGCCGACGCCGTGCGCGATCGACGGGTCCCGTTCCTCGCCGAGGTTCACGCGCCGCATGTGCGCGCGCATCGCGGCGAGCCGGCACAGCGCCGCCTCCACGGGGGCGGTGTCGCCCGCCGTGAACAGCCCGGCGAGATAGCCGAGCGGGATGCGCAGCGCGTCGATCGCGCCGAACAGGGCGGCCGGCCGCTCGCCGTCGTGGCCGCTGCGGGTGAGCGCGTCGACGACGGGGGAGAGCGGCGGGACGTACCAGACCATCGGCATCGTCCGGTACTCCGGGTGCAGCGGGAGCGCGATCCGGTAGGTGCTGATCAGGTCCCGGACGGGGGAGCGGCTGGCGGCGGTGCCAGCGCGCCTCCGCGGCGGGCCGTACGGTGACGCCCTTGACGGTCATGCCGTGCTCCTCGGCGAGCGGCCCGAGGGTGGCGAGCCGGTCCGCCACGGCCGTGTAGTCCCGCTCGACCACTGTGAAGTGCGGGAGGTTGCGGCCCGGCCGGACCGGATGCCCCTCGCGCCAGTCCGGCACGGTCCCGCCGGGCTGGGCGGTCTCGCCCGGGGTGTCGTGTGCGTGCGGGGTGGCCACCAGGTCGTACGCCACGTCCAGCCGGCCCGCGGCGAGTTCACCGAACCGGGCGGCCAGCGCGTGGAAGATCTCGAAGTCGGTCCGCGCCTCCCACGGCGGGCTGATCGCGGGCGAGAACGCGTGCACGAACGGGTGCATGTCCGTGCTGGACAGGTCGTGCTTCTCGTACCAGGTGGCGGCCGGCAGCACCAGGTCGGCCATGAGCGTGGTCGACGTCATCCGGAAGTCCAGCGCCAGCAGCAGATCGAGCTTGCCGCGCGGCGCCTGTTCGTGCCAGACGAGATCGCGCGGCCGGGAGCCGGGCGGGGCCTGCTCGGCGTCCGCGTTGTCGCTCGCGCCGAGCAGATGCCGCAGGAAGAACTCGTTGCCCTTCGCGGACGAGCCGATCAGATTGGCCCGCCAGACGGTCAGCACCCGCGGCCAGTTGGCGGGATCGTCCGGATCCTCGCAGGCGAACTCCAGCTGTCCGCCGGCGAGCCGGTCCGCCACCCACTCGTCCGGCTCGTGCCCGCTCGCCCGGACGGCGCGGCCGAGGTCGAGCGGGTTGGCGCGGAAGGCGGGCGCGGCGGGCATCCAGCCGAGCCGCATCGACTGCGCCACCAGGTCGGCGGTGTGCCGCCCGGCGAACAGCCCCTTGCCGGTGGGCGCGGCGAGCGCGTCGGCGCCGTGCGGGTCGTAGCGCCACTGGTCGGTGTGCAGATACCAGTACGGCGTCCCCGCCATCTGCCGGGACGGGCGCACCCAGTCCGCGGCCGACTGGAGCTGCTGCCAGCCGGTGTACGGCCGCACCTTCTCCTGGCCGACGTGGTGCGCCCAGCCGCCGCCGTTGACGCCCTGGCAGCCGGTGAGCAGCAGCAGGGTGAGGAAGGCACGGTAGACGGTGTCGGAGTGGAACCAGTGGTTGGTGCCCGCGCCCATCACGATCATGCAGCGGCCCCGGGTCCTGGCCGCCGTGTCGGCGAACTCCCGGGCCAGGCGCTCCACCGCCGCGGCCGGCACCGAGGTGATCGCCTCCTGCCAGGCGGGCGTGTACGGCTGGCCGGCGTCCGCGTAGTCCGTGGCCCACGCGCCGGGCAGGTCCGGGCGGCGTACCCCGTACTGGGCGAGCAGCAGGTCGAAGACGGTGGTGACATGGCGTCCGGCCAGCTCGCGCACCGGCACCCCGCGCACCGCGGGCGGCGCGCCGTCGAAGCGGGGCAGCAGCACGGCGGCGGGCGTCGACTCCGGGCCGTACAGGGTGAGTCGGGGCTCGACGTCGCCGAGGTCCAGGTTCCAGCGGCCCTCGCCGCGCTTGGACCAGCGGTCGCCCAGCGTGCCGTTCGGCACCACCGGCCGGCCGGAGACCGCGTCGAGCAGCACCGGCTTCCAGGCGGCCTCCTCCGCCTCTTCCTCCCCGTCCTGCGCGCCGAGCCCGAGCGTGGCCGCCGTGACGAACTTGCCCGGCACCCACCGCCCGTCGCGCTCCTCCAGCTCGACCAGGAACGGCAGATCGGTGAAGCGGCGCACGTAGTCCGTGAAGTACGGCACCTGGCGCCGCACGAAGAACTCGGTGAGGATCACATGGCCCATGGCCATCGCGAGCGCACCGTCGGTGCCCGGGTGCGGATGCAGCCACTCGTCGGCGAACTTGGTCGCGTCCGCGTAGTCGGGCGAGACCACCACGACCTTCTGCCCGCGATAGCGCGCCTCGGTCATCCAGTGCGCGTCCGGGGTGCGGGTCACCGGGACGTTGGAGCCCCACAGCATCAGATACGCGGCGTCCCACCAGTCCCCGGACTCGGGCACGTCCGTCTGGTCGCCGAAGACCTGCGGCGAGGCGACGGGAAGGTCGGCGTACCAGTCGTAGAACGACAGCATCGGCGCCCCGATCAGGGACATGAACCGGGCGCCGACCGCGTGCGAGGCCATCGACATCGCCGGGATCGGGGAGAACCCGGCGACCCGGTCGGGCCCGTGCGCGGCGATGGTGTGGACGTGCGCGGCGGCGGCGATCTCCAGCGCCTCCTGCCAACTCAGGCGTACCAGGCCGCCCTTGCCGCGCGCCGACTGGTAGCGCCGCCGTTTCACCGGATCGGAGGTGACCTCGGCCCACGCGGCCACGGGATCGCCGAGCCGGGCGCGGGCCTCGCGGTACAACTCCAGCAGCACGCCGCGCACATGGGGGTACCGCACGCGGGTCGGGGAGTAGGTGTACCAGGAGAACGAGGCGCCGCGCGGGCAGCCCCGCGGCTCGTACTCGGGCCGGTCGGGTCCCGTCGAGGGGTAGTCCGTCTCCTGGGTCTCCCAGGTGATCAGGCCGTCCTTGACGTACACCTTCCACGAGCAGGAGCCGGTGCAGTTCACCCCGTGCGTGGAGCGCACGATTCTGTCGTGCGCCCAACGCTCCCGGTAGGGCGCGTCGTTGACGCCCTGATCGGTGCGGAAGACGGCTCTGCCGTCCGGGGTGGCCGGGGTGCGCCGCAGTATCCCGCCGGCTCGCAGAAGCTGCTCGGCGGCGAGAGCCGCCACCCGTTCCGCCTCCCGCCGGGCACCGCGCCGTCCCACCGTGCTCACTCCTTCCGAAGCCGGATGTTCCGCTTCCTTCAGCGTGAGCCAGTGTCGCCCTGCGGAATCGTCTGACTACGCAGTGTTGATGGGGATTGGACAGGACCTTTTCTTGCCCTTTGCAATAATTGCCCCGTCCATCTTCATTCAGCGGCCGGATCTCAGCTGGTCGTCGGGGCCGGAGCCGGGGTGCGCCGCCGGGTGCGCAGGGTCAGGACCCGCTCGGCGTGGTGCTCCTCGTGCAGGTCGATGCGGCGCGCGGCCAGCAGATGGCGCAGGCTGACGATGCCCTCCAGGCGGGGCTCCGGCTCGCGGGTGACCACCAGCAGCCGGGTGACCTCGTGCTCGGCCATGCGGTTGGCGAGTGTGCGCAGGGTCTCGTCGGGATGTGCGGTGACCGCGGGCCGGGCCAGCTCGCCGAGCGGGGTGGGGTCGGCGGGATCGGCGTGCACGAGCGTGCCGCGCGTGACGACTCCGGCGAGCGTGCCGTCCGCGTCCAGGACCGGGTACAGCCGCTGCGCGAGCAGCCCCTCGGGGTCGCCCGCGGCGTGCGCGGCGCGCAGCTCGGCGGTGACCTCGCCCGCGGCGCGGCCGGCGGTGAACGTGACGCCGACGGGCGTCTCCAACTGCCGTACGAGATGCACCTCCAGCGGGTCCACGGAGTACTCGCGGGTGAGGTGCATACCGCGCCGGGCGAGCTTCTCGGTGAGCACCGAGCGCTTCAGCAGCACCACCGACAGCAGATAGGCGGCCGACGCGGTGATCACCATCGGGATCAGGGCGTTGACCTCGTGGGTGAGTTCCAGGCAGAAGACGATGCCGGTGAGCGGGGAGCGCATGACGCCGCCGAGCACGCCGGCGAGTGACACCAGCGCCCAGAAGCCGGGGCTGACGTGCGGGAAGACCAGGGCCTCGGCCGCGCCGAGCGCGCCGCCCACCATGAACATGGGCGCGAGGACGCCGCCGGAGGTGCCCGAGCCCAGCGACAGTCCCCAGATCAGGGTCTTCACGACCAGGATGCCGACGATCAGCCCGGTCGTCGCGTGCCCGGTCAGCAGCGCGCCGATGACGTCGTACCCCACACCCAGCGCACGCGGCTCGACGAGCCCGCCGAGGCCGATGATCACACCGCCGATCGCGGGCCACCACATCCAGTGGACGCGCAGCCTGGCGAACAGGTCCTCGGAGAGGTACACGAGGGCGGTGGCGCCGAGGGCGAGCAGTCCGGCCGCGGCCCCCGCGACGACGCACAGCCCGTACGCGGACAGGCCGATGCGGTCGGGCACGTGCGCGCCGGCGAAGAGCGGCTCGGTGCCGAGCAGGGGGCCGCGTACGAGCGTGGCGGTCACGGCGGCGACGGCGACGGGCAGGTAGGAGCGCGGCCGCCACTCGAAGAGCAGCAGCTCGACCGCGAGCAGGATGGAGGCGAGCGGAGCGTTGAAGGTCGCGGCCATGCCGGCGGCGGAACCGGCCACCAGCAGGGCCTTGCGCTCGTCCGTGGTGACCTTGAGGAACTGGGCCAGCAGGGAGCCTACGGCACCGCCGGTCATGATGATGGGTCCCTCGGCGCCGAACGGACCGCCGGTGCCGATGGATATCGCGGCGGAGGCGGGCTTCAGCACGGCGACGCGCGGCTGTACGCGGCTGCCGCCGACCAGTATCGACTCGATGGCCTCGGGCATGCCGTGCCCGCGTATCTTCTCCGAGCCGTAGCGGGCCATGAACCCGACGGCCAGGCCGCCGACGACCGGCATCACGGCCAGCAGCCAGCGGTGCGCGGTGTCCGCGGGAACGGCGGTGCCGAAGCCGGGCCGCCCGAGGAAGGCGAGGTCGGTGATGAGCGCGATCAGCTTCAGCAGCCCCGTCGCCACGAGCGCGGCGACGGCGCCTATGGGCAGGGCGAGCGCCGAGATGAACACGACGCGCGGGGGCACGTGGAAGTCGCCCAGGTGCGGGATCTTCAGGGCGGGTCGGTGGCGGCCGGGGGCAGGAGGGGGCGGGGCGGAGGTGGGCATGGTGGCTCCAGGTCGCGTACGGATGTGGCTACGGCGGCAGAGGGCGGCGCGCGGGCGACGCTGTCCGCGCGGGAGAACGTGGTGAGGGTGTCGGCGGGGGCGAGGGGCGAGAGGTGTCGTCGGCTCGTCACCGGGGCCGGGGCGCGACCGCCCCGGTGCGGGCGGCGTCGACCCGGCCCGGGCGCAGGATCCGCACCCGGTGTCCACCGCACACCCGGCAGGTGTTCGCCGTGAGCGGGGACGGCACGCGAAGCCCGCCGCGCACGCGGTACGCGGCACGAAGGCGCCCGTCGGCATCCCGGACGTGCCGGATGTCGTAGGCGCCCTCCCAGGCGTGCCCGCAGCGCAGACACACGAAGGAATAGGCTTCGTGGATCGGCTCGGGTCTCATCGTCATCACCTTCGGCACCGGCTCCGTCGCGCCCGCTCGGACCGGATGACCGGAGCTTATCATTGCACTCTGCAATGGTCACCATGGGTGAGGGACGATGTCCGGTTCGTGGACAGGACCAGAGGAACGAGGAGCCATGGCCCAGCAGGACACCGGCCCACGGCAGACCCCGGAACCGGAAGCCCGGGGGCGGGCCGCGGAACGGGGGACGACGGAACACGGGAGTCCGGGGCGGACGACGGAGCACGGGAGTCCGGGGCGGACGACGGAGCACGGGAGTCCGGGGCGGGACACGGTGCCGGGTGCCCAAGAGCGGGGGCGGGTCCGGGGCCGGGCGGGCCTGTCGGAGGAGGCGCTGGACCGGGAGGCGGAGGAGGTCACCGTCGCCGTGATGGCGGCCTCCCGGCTGATCGTCGCCCTCTCCGCCCGTGCCCTCGCCTCGGTCGACGTTGCGCTGACCCTCCCTCAACTGCGCTCTCTGGTCGCCCTGCACACCTGCGGCCCGATCAAGCTGGCCGCCATGGCCGCGACCCTGGGCGTCACCCCGTCCACCGCACTGCGCATGGCCGAACGCCTGGAGGGGCTCGGTCTGACCGACCGCCGGGTCAACCCGGACAACCGCCGCGAGGTCGTCCTACGGCTGACCGGTGCCGGTGAGGATCTGGTGGAGCGCGTTCTCGGCCACCGCCGCGCGGAGATCCGGGCCCTGGTCGAGCG
This sequence comes from Streptomyces sp. MUSC 14, assembly GCF_001866675.1. NCBI lineage: Bacteria > Bacillati > Actinomycetota > Actinomycetes > Kitasatosporales > Streptomycetaceae > Streptomyces > Streptomyces sp. MUSC 14. The sequence continues at coordinate 195,270 of NZ_MLYN01000023.1, read as the reverse complement.
TCTGCCCGCACCCCAGCGCGCCGGCCTGGTCCCGGCCCTCACCGCGCTGGCGACGGCGGCCGGCGGCCTCGACCCCGGCCTCGCCCCGACCGACGAGGCGGGCCGCCTGGCCGGCGTGCTCGACGACCCCCTGAACCCGGCGCCGTAGCCATCCTTCTTGCGCCTGCGCCGCAGAGCTTCGGCGGCTGCGATCATGTGAGCGGCCTCGCGGCGGGCGGCTGGGGCGCCCCCCGGATCGTCGTTCCGCGGCCCCGGGTTGGCATTTCGGTGCTCCCGAGTCGGCCGTTCGGCAGTGATGGGTCGGCGGCTCCGGCGGTGCTGGGTCGGCGGCGTCGCTGTCGTGGGCCGGCCACGATGGCTAGAGCAGCCTCCCGGTCAGCGGCTTCAGCACCCCCGGTTCGGCGCCTGCGGCGGGCCTGGGGACAGCCCGCCGCGCACGCCACCGAGCGCGCGCGGCGGGCTCTCCGCGGCCACGGCCGCCGACGCCGGCCCGGCGTCAAGCCGACGGCTGTGGGCGGACGGCCTTGCGTCGCTGTGCAGGCGCCGCCCCAGCCCTGAGCCCGGTGCGCGTACGGCGCCGAGCGGACGTCCCTGCGCCGCCACGGCACCAGCGGCTGGAGGGCGACCGCGTCCTCCGGCCAGGACCGTCGCCTCCGCGGCCCGACGGCCCGTACCCTCCTCCAGCCCCCAGCCCGGCTCCCAGCCCCCTCCCTCCGGCCCCCCACCCCCGTGACATCATCGGCCGAGGTCAGGACCACAGCCGTACGAGGAGCGCGATGAAGCCCGGTCTCAGCGTCATGCCGGCGGTCGGTGCCGCTCTGCTGGAGGACTTCTCGTTGGAGATGACCGGGAAGGACGTGTCCCGGCTGGAGGAGGCCTGCGACAGCATTCCGCCGGGTACGCGGATCAACATCACCTTCCTCGCCGGTGAGGACCTCGGCATGCGGCGCGCGGCCGCCCGCGCGGTCAAGCGGCTCGGCTTCGTCCCCGTGCCGCACATCTCCGCCCGCCGCCTGCCCTCCCGCGACGCCCTCGACGCGTTCCTGTCCGCCCTCGCCGAGGACGGCACCGCCGAGAACGTCTTCGTCGTCGGCGGTGACCCCGCCCGCCCCGAGGGCCCCTACGAGGACTCCCTCGCCGTCCTGCGCACCGGCCTGCTCCAGCACCACGGCGTCCGGCACGTCGGCATCAGCGGCTACCCCGAGGGGCACCCCGCGATAGCCGACGGCACGCTGTGGTCAGCCCTCACCGACAAGGCCGCGGCCATCGGCGCGCAGCGCTTCGGCGGTGACGTCATCACCCAGTTCGGCTTCGACGCCGACCCGGTCCTCACCTGGCTGGAGGCCACCCGCGCCCGGGGCATCCACCTCCCCGTCCGCATCGGCGTGCCCGGCCCGGCCGGAGTCCGCCGGCTGCTCGGCTACGCCACCCGGTTCGGCGTCGCGACGAGCGCCTCCGTCGCCCGCAAGTACGGTTTCTCACTGACCAACCTCATGGGCACGACCGGCCCCGACCGCTTCCTGCACACCCTCGCCCGGCGCTACGACCCCGAGCGGCACGGCACGGTCAAGGTGCACTTCTACACCTTCGGCGGACTGCGCCGCACCGCCGAGTGGATCGCCGACTTCCGGCACGGCGAGGACACGAACCACACCTCCTAGGCACGGGACGGAACCGGCCCCGCCCCACACCGGGGAACGCTGGTGTCGGATTTCCGCCAGCGGTGGCCCCTGTCCGTGGTCGATCCTTGAGGCATGCAGACAGCGACGCACCTCGACCGGGAACACTGCGTACGCGCCGTGCAGTCCAAGGACGAGCGATTCGACGGGTGGTTCTTCACGGCCGTCCTGACCACCCGGATCTACTGCCGGCCCAGCTGCCCCGTCGTCCCGCCCAAGCCGGAGAACATGACGTTCTACCCGAGCGCGGCCGCCTGCCAGCAGGCGGGTTTCCGGGCCTGCAAGCGCTGCCGCCCCGACACCAGCCCCGGCTCCCCGGAGTGGAACCAGCGCGCCGACCTGGTCGCCCGCGCCATGCGGCTGATCGCCGACGGCGTCGTGGACCGCGAGGGCGTGCCCGGACTCGCCGCCCGGCTCGGCTACAGCACCCGCCAGGTCGAACGGCAGCTCCTCGCCGAACTGGGCGCCGGCCCCCTCGCGCTCGCCCGCGCCCAGCGCGCCCAGACCGCACGCCTGCTCATCGAGACCAGCGCGCTGCCGATGGCGGAGATCGCCTTCGCGGCCGGGTTCTCCTCCATCCGCACCTTCAACGGCACCGTCCGCGAGGTCTTCGCCCTCTCCCCGAGCGAGCTGCGCGCGAAGGCACCCCGCAGCAGCCCGGCGAGCACCCCGGGCACGCTCACCCTGCGGCTCCCGTTCCGCGCCCCGCTCAACCCCGACAACCTCTTCGGCCACCTCGCCGCCACCGCCGTACCCGGCGTCGAGGAATGGCGCGACGGCAGCTACCGGCGCACGCTGCGCCTGCCGTACGGCCACGGGATCGTCGCCCTCGCCCCGCGCCCCGACCACATCGCCTGCCGGCTCACCCTCGGCGACCTGCGCGATCTGACGGTGGCCATCAGCCGCTGCCGACGGCTGCTCGACCTGGACGCCGATCCGGTCGCCGTCGACGACCGGCTGCGCGCCGACCCGTTCCTCGCGCCCCTGGTCGACAAGGCGCCGGGCCGCCGGGTGCCGCGCACGGTCGACGAGGCGGAGTTCGCAGTCCGTGCCGTCCTCGGCCAGCAGGTGTCCACGGCCGCCGCCCGCACCCACGCGGCCCGCCTGGTCACCGCGCACGGCAAGCCCCTGGACGACCCCGAGGGCGGCCTCACCCACCTCTTCCCGCCCCCCGAGGCCCTCGCCGGCGTGGACCCCGAGACGCTGGCCATGCCCCGCACACGACGGACGACCTTCACCACCCTCGTCCGCCGACTCGCCGACGGAACACTCCACTTGGGTGTCGAGTCCGACTGGTCCGAGGCCCGCGCCCGGCTCCTCGACCTGCCCGGCTTCGGCCCCTGGACGGTCGACGTCATCGCCATGCGTGCCCTGGGCGACCCCGACGCCTTCCTCCCCACCGACCTCGGGATCCGCCGTGCCGCGGCCGAGTCGGGGCTGCCGGCCACCCCGGCCGCCCTCACCGCCCGCGCCGAGGCCTGGCGGCCCTGGCGGGCGTACGCGGTGCAGTACCTGTGGGCGACCGACAGCCACCCGATCAACTTCCTTCCCGTCTGAACCCGTTCCGAGCCCGTGCAAGGAACCCCGTACAAGGAACCGCGACACATGAAGCAGCACACCGTCATCCCCAGCCCCTACGGCCCCCTCACGCTCGTCGCCGAGGACGGCGCGCTGTGCGGCCTGTACATGGACGGACAGCGCCACCGCCCGCCGGAGGAGTCCTTCGGCAGCCCCGGCAGCCTCGGCGACGCCCCCTTCGCGGCGGCCGAGGAACAGCTGTCGGCGTACTTCGCGGGCGAGTTGACCGAGTTCTCCCTCGAACTGCGCCTGGCCGGAACGCCGTTCCAGCGCAGCGTCTGGGAGCAGCTCGCCCGCATCCCGTACGGCGAGACCCGCTCCTACGGCGAACTCGCCGACGCCCTCGGCAATCCCCGGGCCTCCCGCGCGGTCGGCCTCGCCAACGGCAGGAACCCGATCGGCATCATCGTCCCCTGCCACCGGGTCATCGGCGCGGGCGGCGACCTCACCGGCTACGGCGGCGGCCTGGACCGCAAGCGCCGCCTGCTGGACTTCGAACGCGGCACGGCCCGGTGAGCACCACGCTCAGGCCACGAGGCCCTCGATCGCCACGGGGAGGTGACGGGGGCCGCGCAGCACCGCGTTGGCACGGTACGGCGGCGGGTCCTCCAGCAGTCCGGCGAAGCTGACCCTGCGGAACAGCTCGGCCACCGCCAGATGGAGCTCTATCCGGGCGAGCGGGGCGCCGAAGCAGTAGTGGATGCCGGTGTAGAACCCCAGGTGCTCGTTGTCCTTGCGGTCGGGATCGAACCGGTCGGGGTCGTCGAAGCGCCTCGGGTCGCGGTTGGCCGCGGCCAGCATGAGCCAGACCGGCGAGCCCTTGGGGATCGTGGTGCCGGCGACGTCGATGTCGGCCAGGGCGGTGGTCCAGGTGACGAACTGCACCGGGGGCTCGTACCGCAGTACCTCCTCGATGAGCGGGACGGCGAGGTCCGGCTCCTTCTGGAAGCGCTGGAGGACGTCGGGGTGGCGCAGCAGGGTGAGGGTCGTGTTGGTGATCGCGTTGACGGTGGTCTCGTGGCCGGCGACCAGGAGCAGCACCGCGGTGGCCTCCAGGTCCGCCGGTGTCATGTCGGGGGCGAGCGCGCTGAGGATCCCGGGGCCGGGGTCGCGGCGTTTGGTCTCGATCAGGCCGGCCAGGTAGGCGCCCAGGTCCTGCCGTGCCCGCTGTCCCTTTTCCTGGCCCTCCTCGCCGGCCTGCGGATCGAGCGCCGACGCCAGGGCGTCGGCCCAGCCGTGGAAGCGCGGTTCGTCCTCGCGCGGCACGCCGAGGACCTTGCAGATGGCCGTGACGGGCAGGGGGTAGGCGAAGTCGTCGACGATGTCGACCTGGTCCTTGCCCTCGAAGGCGTCGAGCAGCTCGGTGACGACCTCGGCCAGCTCTCCGCGCAGACCGTCGAGGAATCGGGGGCTGTGCGGGGGACCGAACGGCCGGTTGATCGTGTCGCGCAGCTGGTCGTGCACGGGCGGGTCGGTGAAGATGAAGCCGGGCGGCAGGCCGGACTCCTCCGCGGGCTGTCCGGTGCGGGCGTAGCCCGCCGGGCGGTTGCGCGTGTCGTTGCTCAGCCGCGGGTCGTTGGCGAGGCTCCGTACCTCGTAGTAGGTGCTGACCAGGTAGGTGCCGTCGTCCTCCCGCAGGACCGGTGTCTTGCGCAGTTCCGCGTAGAGCGGGTACGGATCGGCCCGGTTGGCGTAGTCGGTGATCTGCGCGGAGATGCTGTCGGGCGTCATGGTGTCTCCTGCGGGGCTCCGGCGGCACAGGGCCGGTGATCAGGCATGCGACGGAACGAACTCGACACGCCGCTCGCTCGGTGAGTGACCCGTCAGCGTGACGGTGGCCCCGTGGCTGGGCAGATGGGGGTCGGGGAACTCCGGGTCGACCGGCAGCAGCCTCTCGGTGCGCCGGTCGACCGTGTGGTACTCCGGCGGGAACGGCGCGCCGGCCGCGATCTGCTGCTCGTAGAACCCCAGCCACTTGCCCCCGTCGAAGGACGCCGCGGCGATGACCCGGCCGCCGTACCCGTAGACCGCGACGAACCGCTCCCCGGTGAGCGTTCCCAGGGTGACGACCATCTGGTCGCCCAGCGAGGGCACGCCCACCGACTTGATGTTGACGCCGAACTGGGAGGACCAGAACATGGGCAGCCACAGGTGCGGACGGCGCTCGGGACCGGCGCAGACCATGTTGTGGGCGGCGATCTCGGCCTGCTGGACCGCGTTGCCCCAGTGCTCCAGCGCCAGGAACTGGTAGTCGAACAGCGGGTGCGGGGTGCGTGCGACGTCACCGGCGGCGTAGATGTCGTCGGTGACGATGCCGTTGACGTCGAACACCCGGCACCCGGCGTCGCACGCGACCCCCCGGGGACCCGCGGCCACCCCGGAGCCCGCCAGCCATTCCGTGTTCCGCAGGGCACCGAGCGAGACGACCGCCACCTCCACGTCGACCGTCGAGCCGTCGGACAGATGGGCACGCCTGAGCCGCCCCACGTCGTCGCCCTCCAGCGCGGTGACGCTGACGCCGCAGCGCAGGTCCACTCCGTGTGTGCGCTGCAGCCGGTCCGCGACCGCGCCGATCACTCCGCCGAGTGCGCCCACCAGGGGAGCCGGGCCGCGTTCGGCGACCGTGACCTCATGGCCCAGCTCCCGGCAGACGGAGGCGACCTCGGAGCCCGTGAAACCGGCGCCGATCACCAGCACCCGGGACACGCCGCCGGTCAGCTTGCGGTGCAGACGGGCGGAGTCGTCGCGGGTGCGCAGCACGAACACCCCGTCCAGCGCGGCCTCTTCCGGGTGGAACCAGGGCCGCGCCCTGGTGCCGGTGGCGATCAGCAGACGGTCGTAGGGGACGGTGTCGCCGTTCGCCAGGCGTACCTGCCTGGCGTCCCGGTCGAGGCTCTCGGCGGCGACGCCCAGACGCCAGTCTGCGGCGATGTCGCGCCGCCGCGGCAGCGCGGTGTCCTCGGCCCGGGCCCGCCCGAGCAGCGCCTGCTTGGACAGCGGCGGCCGGTCGTAGGGCTCGTACGGCTCGTCACCGATCATGGCCAGCGATCCGGTGAAGCCCTGCTCGCGCAGGGTCTCCGCCGCACGCAGACCGGCCAGCGAGGCGCCGACGACGACGATGCGGCCCTGGCGCCGCAGGACCTCGGCGTCCGTCTCAGCCGACATGGGGCTCGACCCGCTTCGCCTGCTGCACCGGCTCGTCGGAGTAGTCGACGAGGATGGCCTGGACCGGGCAGGCGGCGGCGGCCTTCTCCACACGGTCGCGTTGGGCCTCGTCGAAGCGGGGGGAGAACAGCAGCGCCTCGTTCCCGTGCAGGGAGAAGACGTCCGGGGCGAGGAAGACGCACTGGGCGAATCCCTGGCAGCGGTTGAGATCGACGACAAGCCTCATCTGGAACCCGCTCTCTGCGCGGCCGCGGTCGCCCGCACGCTCCGCAGCCCCTGCGTTCGGTCCACCCGATCGGTCGGCATGCCTCTTCTTCAGCATCGGCTCCGCCGGACCGGCGCGCAAACCGGGAAGCAGGACCCGGGAGGCAACCCCTCAGGCCACCCGGTCGCCGTTCTCCAGTTCCGCGGTGCCGGAGCCGTCCGCGAGGAGGTCCAGGCAGACCAGCACGCGGCGGCCGAGCGCGCCGGGCAGGTGGTCGGTGATCTCCTCGCGCGCCACCAGGCGCCAGGACAGCAGCTCCTCCTCCTGGAGCCGGATGGACTTCAGGTCGGACTCCGTGAGCACACCGCCGTCGTACAGGTAGGCCACCAGCGGCGGGCGGGCCGCGCCGCGCACCCAGTCCACGGCCAGCAGCCGGCCCGGCACCCGGTCGAGGCCGATCTCCTCCAGCGTCTCGCGGCGCGCGCCCTCGCGCGGGCCCTCGCCGTCGTCGGACTCGATCGTGCCGCCCGGAAGCGCCCAGCCCTCGCGGTAGTTGGGCTCGACGAGCAGCACCCGCCCCTCGGCGTCCCGGAAGAGCACGGCGGCACCGGCGAGGACGCGCGGCAGGCTCGCGATGTACGCGGCGAAGTCATCAGTCGTGGTCATTGCGGCAGCCTAACCAGCCGCGGCACGGCTACGGCACGGCCGTCACCAGGCGCAGGGTGCGTTCCGCCAGCGCACTGATCCGTACGTCGTCGAAGCCGGACACCGCGCTCCGTACCGTGTCCCGCAGCGGCTCCGTCCACGGCGCGGGGATACCGGCCGCGCCGGTGCGGACCCCGGCCACCGAGCCGGCGGTCGCCCCGTTGGAGTCGGTGTCCAGGCCGCCGCGCACGGTCAGGGCGAGGGTCCGGGTGAAGTCGTCGTCGCCGTACAGCAGCCCGGCGGTCAGCACGGCGGCGTTCGGGACGGTGTGGATCCAGCCGAGCCCGGCGGTCTCCTCGGACAGCGTGGCCAGGGTCTGCTCCCAGGACATCCCGGACTCGTGCAGGGCCGCGACCCGCCGTACGGTCCGGGCGAGCCGGCAGCCCGCCGGGATCACGCCGAGCCCGCCCTCCACCGCGTCCCGCACGCTCGGCGCGGTGAACGCCGCCGCGATGAGCGCGGCCGCCCACATCGCGCCGTACACCCCGTTGCCGGTGTGCGAGAGCACCGCGTCCCGGCGGGCCAGGCCGGCGGCGCGGACCGGGTCGCCGGGGCAGACCCAGCCGTGGATGTCGGCGCGGATCAGCGCCCCGATCCACTCCTGGTAGGGGTTGTGGTACGTCGCTGTCAGCGGCGGCCTGAGCCCGGCGACGAGGTTGCGGTACGCCGCCCGCTCCGCGGTGAAGGTCTGCAGATACGGCAGCCGGAGGAGCCACAGACCGCCCACCTGCTCGGTGCTGAAGCCGGGGCCGTGGGTCTCCAGCAGGTCCAGGCCGAGGACCGTGTAGTCCACGTCGTCGTCCCGGCAGCTGCCCTCGATGCGCCCGCGCACGCAGGCGCGCCACTCCGGGCGCAGCACCGCCCGGTCGGCGGGGTCGACGGGCTCGGGCAGATAGCCGGTGAGCGGCAGCGCCCCGGCCCGGCGCAGATAGCGGTCGATGCGGTCGCGGGTCCACACCTCGCCCTGTTCGACCGGTTTGCCGAGCATGTTGCCCGCGATCCGGCCGAGCCAGCCGCCGTGGATGCGGTCGGCGAGGCCGGGCCCGGTGCGCTGGGGGGCGGAGGCGGGCTGGAGGGTCATGGCTGGGGTGTACCCGTTTTCCCCAGGGCCCTCCCGGCCGCCTCCCAGCTGCTGCCCAGCCTTCGGTCGGGGCATGACGACGGGGGCCGCTTGCGGTTATGGTCGCAGCGGCGCGACTGGCCCTGACGTGCGCGGGGCCCGGAGAGCAAGGGGTAAGCAAGGTGGCGGACGCAAGCGTGGACGAGCCCTGTCGGGTGCTGGTCGCCGCGGACAAGTTCAAGGGGTCGCTGACGGCCGTGCAGGTCGCCGAGCGGGTGACGGCCGGGCTGCGCCGGGTCGTGCCGGACGTCGAGGTCGAGGCGCTGCCCGTGGCCGACGGCGGCGACGGGACCGTGGACGCGGCGGTCGCGGCCGGTTTCGAGCGGCGTGAGGTGCGGGTCGCGGGGCCGCTGAGCCAGGAGGTGACGGCCGCGTACGCGCTGCGCGGCACGACCGCGGTCGTGGAGATGGCGGAGGCCAGCGGCCTCCAGCGCCTGCCGGCCGGTGTCTTCGCGCCCCTGACCGCCTCGACGTACGGCTCCGGAGAGCTGCTGCGGGCCGCGCTGGACGCGGGCGCGCGGACCATCGTGTTCGGCGTCGGCGGCAGCGCCACGACGGACGGCGGCGCCGGGATGCTGTCGGCGCTGGGCGCCCGGTTCCTGGACGAGGACGGTGAGCCGGTGCCCCCGGGCGGCGGCGGCCTCGCCGACCTGGCCCGCGCCGACCTGTCCGCCCTGGACCCCCGCCTCTCCTCGGTCGAACTGGTCCTGGCGAGCGACGTGGACAATCCGCTGACCGGGCCGAAGGGCGCACCGGCCGTCTACGGCCCGCAGAAGGGCGCCTCGCCGGACGACGTGGACACCCTGGACGCGGCGCTCGCGCACTATGCGAAGGTGCTGGAGGCGGCCGTGGGGCCGCGGGCCGCCGAGCACGCGGCGGCGCCGGGCGCGGGCGCCGCGGGCGGCATCGGCTACGGCGCCCTGCTCCTGGGCGCCCGTTTCCGCCCCGGCATCGAGGTCATGCTCGACGTCCTCGGCTTCGCGCCCGCGCTGGAGCGGGCCTCACTGGTGATCACCGGTGAGGGGTCGCTGGACGAGCAGACGCTGCACGGGAAGGCTCCGGCGGGGGTCGCCTCGGCGGCGCGGGCCGCGGGCCGGACCGTGGTCGCGGTGTGCGGCCGGCTGGCGCTTCCCGAGGAGGCGCTGCTGCGGGCCGGCATCGAGCGCGCCTACCCGCTGACCGCGGTCGAGCCGGACGTGGCCAGGTGCATCGCGGACGCGGGCCCGATCCTGGAGCGCGTCGCGGCGCGGATCGCCGAGGACTACGTGCGCTGAGCGCCCGGCGGGGCGCGCACATGCAAAGGGGCCCCGGACCGGCAAACGGTCCGGGGCCCCACGTACGAGCGCCGCTACGGCAACTGCGCCGCCCGCGCCTCGCGCCGGTTGTCGCGGAAGTTGTTCACCCGGCGCGCCGTGGCGAACAGCGGGATCACCGCGCCCATGACCAGCTGGAGCGCGCAGCCCGTCTGGAGCAGCAGCTGCCCGCTGGGCGCGTCGAAGGCCCAGGCGGCCAGCAGGCCCATGTTCAGCACGATCCAGGACAGCATGGCCCCGGCGAGGCGGCCCCGCGGCTTCGGGTACTCCACGCGGCTCACCATCAGCCACGCGGTGCCGAGGATCGCCAGCAGCGTCGCCACGAAAGGCAGCTCCAGGAGCACGATCGAGACGACCGTCAGCGCCCCGAACGGGCTCGGCATGCCCTGGAACATGCCGTCCTTCATCGTCACGCAGGAGAACCGGGCGAGTCTGAGTACGACCGCCAGCAGCACCACGATCGCGCCCAGCGCCGCCATCCGCTGGTGCGCGTCGTCGGCGACCATGCCGTAGACGAGGACGAAGTACGCCGGCGCGAGCCCGAAGCTGATCAGGTCGGAGAGGTTGTCCAGCTCCGCGCCCATGGGGGACGAGCGCAGCTTCCGGGCCACCAGTCCGTCGAACAGGTCGAAGACGGCCGCGCAGAGCATCAGGATGACGGCCGTGGCGGCGCTGTGCCGCGCCATGCCCGCGGACTCGTCGTTGCCCGTCAGGTGCGGGATCAGGATGCCGGTGGTGGTGAAGTACACCGCCATGAAGCCGCACGTGGCGTTGCCGAGGGTGAGGGTGTCCGCTATCGACAGACGGAGGGAGAGAGGCATCTCCTCCTCTTCGTCCACCTCGTCGGCCTCGGGCACCCAGCCCGCCTGGGTCTCCGGATCAATCACGGTCAATGCGAGTCACCCCAGCCACGGTCTTCTGTCCGACCTCGACCGCGACCTCCACGCCCTCGGGCAGGTAGAGGTCGACACGCGAGCCGAAGCGGATCAGACCGATTCGGTCGCCCTGCTCGACCTTCGTGCCCTCGGGGATGTAGGGCACGATGCGGCGGGCCACCGCGCCGGCGATCTGGATCATCTCGATGTCGCCGAGTTCGGTGTCGAAATGCCAGACTACGCGCTCGTTGTTCTCGCTCTCCTTGTTGAAGGCCGGAACGAAGCCGCCGGGGACGTGTTCGACGGACGTCACCGTGCCCGCGAGGGGCGCGCGGTTGACGTGGACGTTCAGCGGGCTCATGAAGATCGCGACGCGGGTGCGCCCGTCCTTCCACGGCATGATGCTCTGCACCACACCGTCGGCGGGCGAGATGACCCGGCCCCGGGCGATCTCGCGCTCGGGGTCGCGGAAGAACCACAGCATGCCCGCCGCGAGCGCGGTGGCGGGCACGGCGACGGCCTTGGCGGCGCCCGAGCGGCGGGCGCGGGCCAGGCTGAGGGCTGCGGTGGCGACGGTCGGGAGGAGCCACGGCGATGCTCCGCGCGCGAGGCGTACGCCGGCCAGGCTGTCTCGATGTGCAGAGGTTTGGCTGTGGGGCATGGATGACCTTCGTAGCGGATGATGCCGCGCGGTATGACGGGGGACGGCGGCTTTCCGGGGATCGTACCGGGCGCGGGCCGCAACTGGGCAAGCCAGGAAGACGAGTCGGCGGCCGAAGACCGGCTGAACAATGAGTACAGGGTGTGATCTTCTTCTCGAAGAAAACACCCCGTACCCGGACAATCAGCCTTGGAATCGATACTCTTCGAGCAGCCTGCGGCCGATGATCATTTTCTGGATTTCGGCGGTACCTTCACCGATGAGCAGCATCGGCGCCTCGCGGTACAGACGCTCGATCTCGTACTCCTTCGAGAAGCCGTAGCCGCCGTGGATGCGGAAGGCGTCCTCGACGACCTCCTTGCAGTACTCGGAGGCCAGGTACTTCGCCATCCCGGCTTCCAGGTCGTTGCGCTCCCCGGAGTCCTTCTTGCGGGCAGCGTTGACCATCATCGCATGGGCGGCCTCGACCTTGGTCGCCATCTCGGCCAGCTTGAACTGGATCGCCTGGTGCTGGGCGATCGGCTTGCCGAAGGTGTGCCGCTGCTGGGCGTAGCTCACCCCCAGCTCGAAGGCGCGCTGGGCGACGCCGCAGCCGCGGGCGGCCACGTTCACCCGGCCGACCTCGACGCCGTCCATCATCTGGTAGAAGCCGCGGCCGGTGACGCCGCCGAGCACCCGGTCGGCCGGCAGCCGCAGGCCGTCCATGACCAGTTCGGTGGTGTCGACGCCCTTGTAGCCCATCTTGTCGATCTTGCCGGGGATGGTGAGGCCCGGGCGGACCTCGCCGAAGCCCGGCTCCTTCTCGATCAGGAAGGTCGTCATCGACTTGTGCGGGGCCGTGCCCTCCGGGTGGCCTTCGTCACTGCGGACGAGCACGGCCACGAGCGAGGACGTGCCGCCGTTCGTCAGCCACATCTTCTGGCCGTTCAGGACGTACTCGTCGCCGTCCCTGACCGCCTTCGACGTGATCGCCGACACGTCGGAGCCCAGGCCCGGCTCCGACATCGAGAAGGCGCCGCGGATGTCGCCGGCGGCCATGCGGGGCAGGAAGTGGTCCTTCTGCTCCTGCGTGCCGTGCTGCTTGAGCATGTACGCGACGATGAAGTGGGTGTTGATGATGCCGGAGACGGACATCCAGCCGCGGGCGATCTCCTCGACGCACAGCGCGTACGTCAGGAGGGACTCGCCCAGGCCGCCGTACTCCTCGGGGATCATCAGACCGAACAGGCCGAGTTCCTTCAGCCCGTCCACGATGGCTTGCGGGTACTCGTCGCGGTGCTCCAGCCCGGTCGCGACAGGAATGATCTCCTTGTCGACAAAGTCCCGGACGGTGGAGAGGATCTCCTGCTGGACGTCGGTCAGACCGGCGGTCTGGGCGAGACGGGCCATCGCTTACTTCCCCTGTTCCTTGAGCTCGGGGCGGCCCGGCTGCTCGCCGCCGCGCTCCTTGATGTACGTCTCGGTCGGCACCATCACCTTGCGGCGGAAGGTGCACACGAGCGTGCCGTCCTGCTTGTAGCCCTTGGTCTCGACGTAGACGATCCCGCGGTCGTTCTTCGACTTCGAGGGCCACTTGTCGAGCACGGTCGTCTGCCCGTAGATCGTGTCCCCGTGGAACGTGGGAGCCACGTGCCTGAGCGACTCGATCTCCAGGTTGGCGATCGCCTTGCCGGAGATGTCCGGCACGCTCATGCCGAGCAGCAGTGAGTAGATGTAGTTCCCGACCACCACGTTCTTGCCGAAGTCCGTCGTCTTCTCGGCGTAGTTGGTGTCCATGTGGAGCGGGTGGTGGTTCATGGTGAGGAGACAGAACAGGTGGTCGTCGTACTCCGTGACCGTCTTCCCGGGCCAGTGCTTGTACGTCGCCCCGACCTCGAACTCCTCGTACGTGCGTCCGAACTGCATCGCGCTCAGGCCTCCGGGATCTCGAACTTCGACGTACGGGTCATCCCCGCCGCCCGGCCCTTGCCCGAGACGACCAGGGCCATCTTGCGGCTGGCCTCGTCGATCATCTCGTCGCCGAGCATCGCGGAGCCCTTCTTGCCGCCCGCCTCGGACGTGTAGTAGTCGTACGCGTCCAGGATCAGCTCGGCGTGGTCGTAGTCCTCCTGCGAGGGCGAGAAGATCTCGTTGGACGCCTCGACCTGGCCCGGGTGCAGCACCCACTTGCCGTCGAAACCGAGGGCCGCGGCCCGCTGGGCGACCTCGCGATAGCCGTCGATGTTGCGGATCTGCAGGTAGGGGCCGTCGATCGCCTGGAGGTTGTTGGCGCGGGCGGCCATCAGGATCTTCATCAGGATGTAGTGGTAGGCGTCCGCCGGGTAGCCGGGCGGCTGCTCGCCCACGACCAGCGACTTCATGTTGATGGACGCCATGAAGTCGGCCGGGCCGAAGATGATCGTCTCGACGCGCGGGGAGGCCTGGGCGATCGCGTTGACGTTGTTCAGGCCCTGTGCGTTCTCGATCTGCGCCTCGATGCCGATCTTGCCGACCTCGAAGCCCATGGTCTTCTCGATCTGGGTCAGCAGCAGGTCCAGCGCGACGACCTGCTCGGCGCTCTGCACCTTCGGCAGCATGATGCAGTCGAGGTTCTGGCCGGCGCCCTCGACGACGGTGACGACGTCGCGGTACGTCCACTCGGTCGTCCAGTCGTTGACACGCACGACGCGCGTCTTGCCCGTCCAGTCGCCCTCGTTGAGGAACTTCACGATGGTGTGCCGCGCCTCGGGCTTGGCGAGCGGCGCGCACGCGTCCTCCAGGTCCAGGAAGACCTGGTCGGCGGGGAGGCCCTGGGCCTTCTCCAGGAAGCGCGGGTTCGAACCGGGTACTGCCAGGCACGAGCGCCGCGGGCGGAGACGGTTGACGGTCGTCATGCGGGGACCTCCAGGGGGTCGAGCTTGTTCGCTTTCCGGATCTCGTCGACGATGGCGCCGATGATTCCGGTGATGTCGAAGTCCTTCGGGGTGAAGACAGCGGCTACTCCGGCGGCCTTGAGCTGCTCGGCGTCACCATTCGGGATGATGCCACCGGCGATCACCGGTATATCTGTGGCACCGGCCACACGCAGCCGCTGGAGCACGTCCGGGACGAGCTGGGCGTGCGAGCCGGACAGGATCGACAGGCCCACCGCGTGCACGTCCTCGGCCAGTGCCGCGTCCACGATCTGCTCCGGGGTGAGCCGGATGCCCTGGTAGACCACCTCGAAGCCGGCGTCTCGGGCGCGCACCGCGATCTGCTCGGCGCCGTTGGAGTGGCCGTCCAGGCCGGGCTTGCCGACCAGGAAGCGCAGTTTGCCCACCCCGAGGTCGCGGGCGGTGGTGTCGACCCGGGCGCGGACGTCGGCGAGCGCGGAGCCGGCCTCGACGGGGACGGCGACGGGCGCCGAGGAGACCCCGGTGGGTGCCCGGTACTCGCCGAACACCTCACGCAGGGCGCCCGCCCACTCGCCGGTCGTGACCCCGGCGCGGGCGCACTCCAGCGTGGCCTCCATCAGGTTCGCGGTGCCTTTGGCGGCCTCCTTCAGCCGCTCCAGCGCCTTGCAGGGCCGCGGGTGGTTGAAGGGCGGTTGGTAGCGCGTGTCGCGCCAGTGCTGCAGCGCGCCGATGACGCGGGCCTCGACCGCCGGGTCGACCGTCTGGATCGCGGTGTCCAGATCGGCCGTCAGCGGGTTCGGCTCGGTGCCCTCGAAGGCGTTGACACCGATGATCTTCTCCTCGCCGGACTCGATCCGGGCCCGGCGCTCGGCGTGCGAGGAGACCAGCTGCGACTTCAGGTAGCCGGACTCGACGGCGGCCATCGCGCCGCCCATCTCCTGGATCCGGCGGATCTCCGCGAAGGCGTCCGAGACCAGCTGGTCCACCTTCGTCTCGATCACCTTCGAGCCCTCGAAGATGTCGTCGTACTCCAGCAGGTCGCTCTCGTAGGCGAGCACCTGCTGGATGCGCAGGCTCCACTGCTGGTCCCAGGGCCGGGGAAGGCCCAACGCCTCGTTCCAGGCGGGGAGTTGGACGGCACGCGCGCGGGCGTCCTTGGACAGCGTGACGGCCAGCATCTCCAGCACGATGCGCTGGACGTTGTTCTCCGGCTGCGCCTCGGTCAGGCCGAGCGAGTTGACCTGGACGCCGTAGCGGAAGCGGCGCTGCTTGGGGCTCTCGATGCCGTACCGCTCGCGCGTGACCTCGTCCCAGATGCGGCCGAACGCCCGCATCTTGCACATCTCCTCGACGAAGCGGACGCCCGCGTTGACGAAGAAGGAGATCCGGGCGACGACGTCACCCATGCGCTCCGGCGGCACCTGGCCGCTGTCGCGCACCGCGTCGAGGACGGCGATCGCGGTGGACATCGCGTACGCGATCTCCTGCACCGGCGTGGCGCCGGCCTCCTGCAGGTGGTAACTGCAGATGTTGATCGGGTTCCATTTGGGGATGTGGGACACCGTGTACGCGATCATGTCCGTCGTCAGCCGGAGCGAGGGACCCGGTGGGAAGACGTGCGTTCCCCGGGACAGGTACTCCTTGACGATGTCGTTCTGGGTCGTGCCCTGGAGCCTGGTGATGTCCGCACCCTGCTCCTCGGCGACGACCTGGTAGAGCGCCAGCAGCCACATGGCGGTGGCGTTGATCGTCATCGAGGTGTTCATCTGCTCCAGGGGGATGTCCTGGAACAGCCGGCGCATGTCACCGAGGTGCGAGACGGGCACGCCGACCCGGCCGACCTCGCCGCGGGCGAGGATGTGATCCGGGTCGTAGCCGGTCTGCGTCGGCAGGTCGAACGCCACCGACAGGCCGGTCTGGCCCTTGGCGAGGTTGCGCCGGTACAACTCGTTGGACGCCTCGGCCGTGGAGTGGCCGGCGTACGTGCGCATGAGCCACGGCCGGTCCTTCTCCCGCTTGCTCTCGGCGGGCTGACGCTCTGTCATCTATGACCCCGGGTGTCCTCGTGTCCTCAGATGTTGCGGAAGCGGTTGATGGCGTCGATGTGCTGGGCGCGCATCTCCTCGTCGCGCACACCGAGACCTTCCCCGGGTGCGAGGCACAGCACGCCGACCTTGCCCTGGTGCAGGTTGCGGTGGACGTCGTAGGCGGCCTGCCCGGTCTCCTCCAGCGCGTACACCTTCGACAGGGTCGGGTGGATCTTGCCCTTGGCGATGAGGCGGTTGGCCTCCCAGGCCTCGCGGTAGTTGGCGAAGTGGGAGCCGATGATGCGCTTGAGGGACATCCACAGGTAGCGGTTGTCGTACTCGTGGTTGTATCCGGACGTCGAGGCGCAGGTGACGATGGTGCCGCCCTTGCGGGTGACGTAGACGGAGGCGCCGAAGGTCTCGCGGCCGGGGTGCTCGAAGACGATGTCGACGTCCTCGCCGCCGGTGAGTTCACGGATGCGCTTGCCGAACCGCTTCCACTCGCGCGGGTCCTGGGTGTGCTCGTCCTTCCAGAACTTGTAGCCCTCGGCGCTGCGGTCGATGATCAGCTCGGCGCCCATCTTCCGGCAGATCTCGGCCTTCTGGGGCGAGGAGACGACACAGATGGGGGTGGCGCCGCCGGCGAGCGCGAACTGTGTGGCGTACGAGCCGAGTCCGCCGCTCGCGCCCCAGATGAGCACGTTGTCGCCCTGCTTCATCTGGGCGCCGTTGCGGGAGACCAGCTGGCGGTAGGCGGTGGAGTTGACCAGGCCCGGGGCCGCCGCCTCCTCCCAGCTCAGGTGTCCCGGCTTCGGCATCAGCTGGTTGGACTTGACGAGCGCTATCTCGGCGAGGCCGCCGAAGTTGGTCTCGAAGCCCCAGATGCGCTGCTCGGGGTCGAGCATCGTGTCGTTGTGCCCGTCGCTCGACTCCAGCTCGACGGACAGGCAGTGCGCGACGACCTCGTCGCCGGGCTTCCAGGCGTTCACGCCCGGGCCGGTGCGCAGCACGACGCCCGCGAGGTCGGAGCCGATGATGTGGTACGGCAGGTCGTGCCGCTTGGTGAGCTCGCTGACCTTGCCGTAGCGCTCCAGGAAGCCGAACGTGGACAGCGGCTCGAAGATCGAGGTCCACACCGAGTTGTAGTTGACCGAGGAGGCCATGACGGCCACCAGGGCCTCGCCCGGGCCGAGTTCGGGCACGGGCACCTCGTCGAGGTGGATCGACTTGCGCGGGTCCTTGTCGCGGGTCGCGAGCCCCGCGAACATCTCCGTCTCGTCCTTGTGCACGGTGATCGCGCGGTACGACTCGGGGAGCGGCAGGGCTGCGAAGTCGGCGGACGTGGCGTCCTTCGACTGGATCGCGTCCAGGATGTCCTTCACGGTCACGGTGTTGCCTCCGGCGGTGAACGCCCCTGAGGGAGGGGCGTTGAGGGTTCGTCGGTGCTGCTGAGGGTCTGTGGTGCTGAGAAGGTGCCGTCGGTTCGGCGCGGTGGTGCTTCGGCAGCGCTTTGTGGCGCGGGAGGTTGCCTGTGACGCAGGCGTCCGGCACACGAGCTGGTGGGCTCGCCGGGACAGGCCGGACACCTTCAACGTATGACACCGCGTGTCAGGTGGCAAGGCACTGAGTGCCAGAACAAGCCCTCAGATGAAATCTTTACGCAACAAATGAGCGATGATCGATCGAACGCGTCTGGAATTCTGCTCGAAAACGGGCCCTGACATGGCAAAACGGCCACCCCGAGGGGTGGCCGTCATCACAGCCGGCAGGCGGGAGGAGAAGCCGCTCAGCGCTCCTTCAGAGCCTCCTCGATGGTCCGCATGACCTCCTCCAGCGGGGCGTCCGTCCGTGCCACCGTCACCAGGACCTCACCCTGCACCGAGGACGTGGCGGGGGCGGCGGGAGTGCGCGGCGCCGGGCCGCGGCCGGCCCCGATCCCCGTGCCGAACGTCTTGCGCACGATCGCGAAGGCGTGGTCGAGCTGCGTCTCCACGTCCCCCTGCCCGCCCGCCCGCAGCCAGCGCCGTAGCACGTGGTTGTGGGCGGTGACGACGGCGGAGGCGGCGACCTCGGCCAGCAGCGGGTCGTCGTTGGCGTCGTCGGCATGCGCGTGCTCGTCGAAGTGGCCGAGCAGGTAGCGCGTGAACAGGCGCTCGTAACGGGCCACCGAGGCGATCTCGGCCTCACGCAGGGTGGGCACCTCGCGGGTGAGCTTGTAGCGGGCGACCGAGATCGCCGGCTGCGCCGCGTACATCCGCATGACTTCCTTGATGCCGCGGCACACGGTGTCAAGGGGATGCTCGTGCGCCGGGGCGGCGTTGAGGACCGCCTCGGCGCGGACCAGCGTGTCGTCGTGGTCCGGGAAGATCGCCTCTTCCTTGGAGCGGAAGTGGCGGAAGAAGGTACGGCGGGCCACGCCGGCGGCGGCCGCGATCTCGTCGACGGTGGTCGCCTCGTACCCCTTGGTCGCGAACAGCTCCATGGCTGCGGCCGCCAGCTCTCGGCGCATCTTGAGCCGCTGGGCGGCGGCGCGACTGCCTGCGGCACTTTCCGGCGCGTCGGGCGTAGCTGGTGTACGTGAGGACTTGGCGGGCTGGGACATGCCCCGAACGTACTGCATGTGCGCAGCTCCCTGCGCAGGTGTGGGGGTTTCCCCACCCGGGACGGGCGGGGGACCGCCCGCCCGGGTGGAGAGGAGATGCGCAGCGGGGTCGAGCAGTCCGCCCCAGTCCGGCTCCGCGTGGGACCAGTCGCCGACGCCGTCAGCGGCGGGCATACTCGCGGAAACCGCGGCCGGTCTTGCGGCCGAGGCAGCCCGCCGCCACCAGATGCTCCAGCAGCGGGGCCGGGGCCAGACCCGGGTCGCGGAACTCGCGGTGCAGGACCTTCTCGATGGCCAGCGAGACGTCCAGGCCGACCACGTCCAGCAGCTCGAAGGGGCCCATCGGGTAGCCGCCGCCGAGCTTCATCGCCGCGTCGATGTCGTCGAGGGACGCGTAGTGCTCCTCGACCATCTTGATGGCGTTGTTCAGGTACGGGAACAGCAGCGCGTTCACGATGAAGCCGGCCCGGTCGCCGCAGTCCACCGCGTGCTTCCTGACCTTCGCGCAGACCTCGCGGACGGTGGCGTGGACGTCGTCGGCCGTGAGCACGGTCCGCACGACCTCGACCAGCTTCATCGCGGGCGCCGGGTTGAAGAAGTGCATGCCGATGACGTCCTGCGGGCGCGAGGTGGCGCGGGCGCAGGCGACGACGGGCAGCGAGGAGGTGGTGGTGGCGAGGACCGCGCCGGGCTTGCAGACCTTGTCCAGCGTCCGGAACAGCTGCTGCTTGACCTCCAGGTCCTCGGCGATCGCCTCGACGGCGAGGTCGACGTCGGCGAAGGCGTCGTAGGACCCGGCCGGGGTGATCAGGTCCAGGACCTGGGCCGCGGCCTCGGCGGTCAGCCGGCCCTTGTCGACCGAGCGGGACAGCGACTTGCCGATCCGGGCCTTGGCGGCCTGGGCCTTCTCCGCGCTGCGCGCGGCCAGCACGACCTCGTAGCCCGCCTTGGCGAACACCTCGGCGATGCCGGAGGCCATGGTGCCCGAGCCGGCGACGCCGACCGAGCGGACGGTGCGGCCGGCGGCCCCGGTGCCCCCGTCCGCCGGGGTCAGGGCGTCCGGGACGACCGTGGCACTGCCCGGCGCCTGGTAGCTGTAGAAGCCGCGCCCGGACTTGCGGCCGGTCAGGCCCGCCTCGCTGAGCTGCTTCAGGATCGGCGCGGGGGCGTGCAGCCGGTCGCGGGACTCGGCGTACATGGCCTCCAGGACCGTGCGCGCGGTGTCGATGCCGATCAGGTCCAGCAGGGCGAGCGGGCCCATCGGCAGGCCGCAGCCGAGCCGCATGGCCGCGTCGATGTCCTCGCGGGAGGCGTAGCGGGCCTCGTACATCGCGGCGGCCTGGTTGAGGTAGCCGAACAGCAGGCCGTCGGCGACGAAGCCGGGGCGGTCGCCGACGGCGACGGGCTCCTTGCCCAGCTCGACGGCGAGGTCGGTGACGGCGGCGACGGCGCTCGGCGCGGTCAGCACCGAGGAGACCACCTCGACCAGCTTCATCGCGGGCGCCGGGTTGAAGAAGTGCAGGCCCAGCACCCGCTCCGGGCGCGCGGAGTCGGCGGCGAGCCGGGTCACGGACAGCGCGTTGGTGCCGGTGGCGAGGATCGTGTCGGGGCGGACGACGCCGTCCAGCTCGCGGAAGATGCTGTGCTTGACCTCGTACGACTCCGGGGCCACCTCGATGACGAGGTCGGCGTCGGCCGCCGCCGCGAGGTCGGTGCCGGTGCGCAGCCGGCCGAGGGCGTCGGCGCGCTCCTGCTCGGTGAGCCGGCCGCGCTCCACGGCGCGGGCGGTGGAGGACTCCAGGGCGGCGACGCAGCGCGCGGCCTGCGCCTCGCTGACGTCGATGCCGATCACCTCGCGGCCGGCCTTCACGAGGACCTCGGTGATGCCGGTGCCCATGGTGCCCAGACCGACGACGGCGATCGTCTTCGGCGTGGCGGGGGCGGCGGACTGGGGGGACAGGGGAGTGGCCATCGCGGGACTCCAGAAAAGAGGGTGACGACGAGGAGCGCGCCGGGTGCGCCGAAGACGCACCACGGGGCGTGAGGAATGCGGGTGTTGCCGGGCTGCGAGCGCACACGCCCGGTGCTGCCGGTGCCACGGGCGCGCACAACGCCCGTACGAACGGCGGGAGTCCGACCGGCCCTGTCCCGGAGCCCGGTCGTCCATCGGTACTGACGTACCGAACCGACTGCGCGTGCGACGGCTGCGTCACCAAACCGTCGCCAGCGGAAGATGCGAGTGGGTAACTCGCTCGTCTGAGCTTAACCGGCCAGTATCGAGCGCGCCAGAGGGGTGCTCGCATCGGACTGTGTGATGTAGCTCCCCCCGCGGTCGCCACCCGCCTACGCTGGACTTCGTGGACGAAGAGTTGCGATCGCTCACGGAGCGCTTACGGCAGGAGTCGCGCGGCTCGGCGGGGTTCGACCGGCTGCTGGCGACGCAGGACGACGACGAACTCGCGGAGGTGCTCACCGCTCCAGGACAGCCGTTGTGGGCCAGGGAACTGGCCGCGTTCCGCCTCGGGCGCGCGGGCGACCGGCGCGCCTTCGAGTCGCTGGTCCTGCTCCTCAACCACCGCGACCCCCCGCGCTGCGCCTCCGCCGCGCACGCCCTGGCCCGCCTCGGCGATCCGCGCACGGCCCGCGCCGCCGCCGCCCTCGCCACCAACGAACTGCGCGTCGCCTACGCCCTGCACCCGGTGCGCCTGCTGGCCCTGTTGCGCGCCCCGGAGTCCGTACCCGCGCTCATCACCACCCTGGAGCGCCGGCTGCGCCCGCACGACCCCTACCGCAGGGTCGCCCTCGCGTGCGTGGAGGGCCTCGGCACCCTCGGCGATGCCCGCGCCCGCCGGGTCCTGAACGAGGCGCTGGCCCACCCGGCCCTCGCGGAGGCGGCCGTGCACGCCCTGGCGCGCATTCCCCAGCAGAGGGAGGCGAGATGACACACGGTCAGCGGTCGCTGCCCCGGGCGCTCACCCGGCCACCACCGCGAGCGCCTCGATCTCCATCAGGAACTCCGGCGCGACCAGCCCCGCCACCCGGACCGCGGAGGACGCCGGCAGCCGGTCGTCGGGTATGTGGGCGGCGCGGGCCGCGCGGATCGCCGGCAGATGCGCCGTGTCCGTCACGAAGCAGGTCAGCTTGACGACGTGCTCGAAACCGGCGTCCGCGGCGGCCAGGCACCGCCGCAGGTTCTCGAACACCTGCCGGGCCTGCGCCGCGGCATCGCCCGCGCCGACCAACTCCCCCTTCTCGTCCAGGGGAAGCTGACCGGACACGACCACGAGCCGCCCGCTCGCGCTGACCACATGGCTGTACTGGGCGGCGGGCGCGACGCCCTCGGGGGCGGGGATGCGGATCGGTTCGCTCATGGGTCCATGATGGCCCACGGCACTGACAACGCCCCGGAAGGGGCCGCCACCGGCGCCTCTAGGGGCGCGTCCCGAGCAACCGGTGAAGCGTCGCACCCTGCGAGGACGGCGACGCCGCCCGCCCCTTCAGCGGCTTCGGGTCGGCGGACTTCGCACACACCGCGTCGGCCACGTCGGTGGTACTGCGCGGCACCCGGCCGTCCGCCAGATAGTCGCCCAGATACCGGTCCAGACAGCGGTTCCCGCCCAGCGTGATCCCGTGGTTGCCGCCGCCCTGCTCGACCACCAGGCTGGAGCGGGCGAGCAGTTGGTGCACCCGGACACCGCCGGGGTACGGCGTGGCCGCGTCCTCGGTCGCCTGGAAGAGCAGCGCCGGCGGCAGCTCGGTGTTGGCGACGTTCAGCGGCGCGCGCCGCGCGCCCGGCCAGAAGGCGCACGGCGCGTTGTACCAGGTGTTGTTCCAGGCGAAGAACGGCGCCTTGCCGTACACCTGCCAGGTGTCCGTGCGCCACCGGTTCCAGGAGCCGGGCCAGGAGGTGTCCCGGCACTGCACCGCCGAGTAGACGCTGTAGCCGTTGTCTCCCGTGTGGTCCACGGCGCCGAGGTTCTCGTACGCCTCCACCAGCGGCCCGGTCTCGCCCTCGCGGACGTACGCCGCGAACGCCTCGGCGAGGTAGGGCCAGTAGCCGTCGTAGTAGCCGCCGGGGACATAGGTGTCCTCCAGCTCGGCGGCGCCGATCTTGCCGGCGGCCGGCTTCTTCGCCAGGGCGGCGCGCATCGCGTACCAGCGGGCCTCGACCGCGGCGGGGTCCGTGCCGAGGTGGTACGTGGCGTCGTACCGGGCGATCCAGGCCATCAGGGCGCGGTGGCGGTCGTCGAAGGCGTAGTCCTGGCCGATGTTGTCCCGGTACCAGACGCCGGTCGGGTCGACGATGGAGTCGAGCACCAGGCGGCGCACCCGCGTGGGGAACAGCTTGGCGTAGACCGCGCCGAGGTAGGTGCCGTACGAGTAGCCGAAGTAGTTGAGCTTCGGGGCGCCGAGGGCCGCGCGGATGGCGTCCATGTCGCGTACGGCGCTGACGGTGTCGATGTACGGCAGGACGTCGGCGTGTCTGCGGAAGCAGGCGGCGGTGAAGGCCTTCGCGCGCGCGAGGTTCGCCTCCTCCAGCGCCGGTGTCGTGGGCAGGGAGTCGGGTCGCACCGGTTTGGCGTGGCCGGGCTGGCAGTCCAGCGCGGGGGAGGACTTTCCGACGCCGCGCGGGTCGAAGCCGACGACGTCGTACTGGGCGGCGACGTCCTTCGGCAGCGCGGAGGCGACGAATCCGGCGAGCCGCAGCCCGCTGCCGCCGGGGCCGCCGGGGTTGACCAGCAGCGGGCCCTGGAAGGTCTTCGCCGTGTGCGGGACGCGGGACAGGGCGAGCGTGATCTGCCGGCCCTGCGGGTGCGCGTGGTCCAGCGGCACTTTCAGGTAGGCGCACTGGAGCGTCGGGTAGTCGCCGGATCCGCAGGTCTTCCAGGCGAGCCCGGCGGCGGGGGCGGCCGGGGTCCCGTGCGCGGGGGCGGCGGTGACCGAGCCCACCAGCACGGCGGCGGCAGCGCACAGCACGGCTGCGCGTCTTCTCATGGGTCCTCCCGGGACGGCGGGGTCGGCGGACCGTGATGATCACGCCGCTCGCCGCATCGTCCCGGCGCAGGGGCCCGGAGCTAACGTAGGACGGGCGTACGTGACCCGATTGCGCCATCCGATGCCCTCGAACGCTCCCACCCGGACACGGTCGTGCACGCCGTCGCCCGGCTCCGGTCACAGGAGGGTCAGCTGGACCGGCTCGGCCGCGGCGTCCGGCGCGCCCGGGGCCGTGCCGGCGGGCGCCGGGGGGATCCGCCGGGCCAGTCCCGCGCGCGTGGGCCCGATGCCGTACTCCCGTGCCAGCTCGTGCACCTGACGGGTGATCCGGCGCTGGTACCACGTCGGCGCGTAGGCGCCCGCCGCGTACAGCCGCTCGTAGCGCCGCACCAGGTGCGGGTGGTGCCGGCCGAGCCAGGACATGAACCACTCCCGGGCGCCCGGGCGCAGATGCAGCGTCAGCGGTGTGACCGAGGTGGCGCCGGCCGCCGCGATCGCCCGTACCGTGGCCCGCAGTTGGTCCGGACGGTCGCTCAGGAACGGGATGACCGGCGCCATCAGCACCCCGCAGCCGATGCCGTGCGCGCCGAGGGTGCGCACGACGTCCAGGCGGCGCTCGGGCGCGGGCGTGCCCGGCTCCACCGTGCGCCACAGCTCGGTGTCGAGGAAGCCGACCGAGACCGAGATGCCCACGTCCGTCACCCCGGCCGCCCGTACCAGCAGGTCCAGGTCCCGCAGGATCAGGGTGCCCTTGGTGAGGATCGAGAACGGGTTCGCGTGCTCGGTGAGCGCCGAGATGATGCCCGGCATCAGGCGGTAGCGGCCCTCGGCGCGCTGGTAGCAGTCGACGTTCGTGCCCATCGCCACGTGCTCGCCCCGCCAGCTGGCGGCGCCGAGCTGGCGGCGCAGCACGTCGGGCGCGTTCACCTTGACCACGATCTGGGTGTCGAAGCCGACGCCCGTGTCGAGGTCCAGATAACTGTGCGTCTTGCGGGCGAAGCAGTACACGCAGGTACATGCACTCCCGCAAGGTCTCGGGCGGGTCACTGGCGCCTGCTGGCACGGGCCCGGACACTTCGCAGGCCCCGGGGGAGGGGCAGCCATGACATCCCCAGGGCCCGGCTCGGGGAAACCAGGACAACATGGACATACCATTGTCGGTGGGGCCTGAGACCATAGAAGCGAGGCGAAACCGCCCTCACGGGACAGCGGTTGACGATGGAGACAACGCGCACCATGAGACTGGGTCCAGAAGGACGAACTCGGGATCGTGCTCGCGCAGCGTCTTCAGTAGGCCCGGGGCCCGGTCGGCGAGCAGGCTCGCGACGGTGGTGACGTAGGCGTGAGCGGTGCCGACGGATATCCCGAAGCCGGCCGCGATCCGGGCGAGGGTGTCGTGGCGGTGCAGGTACACCAGCGCGACGAGTGCGCGCCGGTGCGGTGAGCGTTTGCAGCGCCTGTCACCCTCACGGATGACGATGAGCATCGTGACCCTTAAGAATGGTGATGGTCCGGGAGTTCGAGTGCGGCCGGGTGGGGAACCAGCAGGGCTCCTGTGCTGCTGAGTTGAGACGTCGAACGCCTCCCTCAACGGCACGGGAGCCCTGTGCGTTGCGCACCCCGCCCTCGCACCGGCTCCGTCCCCCCGATCGGCAGCCGCTCCGAAAAGGCTCCGTCAATCGTTTGCTCAGGCGGGGAGTTCGGTGATGCTGAGGGCGAAGTTCAAGTTCCCCACCCCGTGGTTGGCGAGGCCCACCGTGACCACGCCCGCTCCTTCCAGCCAGTGCGCCATTTTCAGGCCGCCGACGTCCAGCGGGCGCAGCCCGAGGCTCTCGATGAACGCCTCCACACTTGCCTTGGCCTGCGCATTGTCGCCGGCGAGGAAGACGTCGGGCCGCCCCTTCTCCAGGACATGACGGAAGATGGTGTTGAACGCCTTCACCACGCTGGCGCCGGCCGGGGCCATTTTGGCGACTTCCTGCGCGATCGAGGTCTCCTCGCGGTGGGCCAGCCCGTCGAACGTGGAATTGAAGGGATTGCAAATGTCTACGATGACCTTGCCCGCGAGAGCGTCTCCGTACTGGGCGACGACCGGAACGACACCGTCATACAACAGGGCCACGATGACGATGTCCCCGGTCGGGGCGGTGCCCCATTCTCCCGTCGTGGCGCCGCCGCCGAGAGCCTTGGCCAGGTCGGCGGCCTTGGACTGATCGCGGCCCATGACCTCGACGGTATTGCCGCCCGCTATCGCCCGCGCGCCGATGGTGCGGGCCATGTTCCCGGTGCCGATGATGCTGATGCTGCTCATGAGATGTCCTGCCCTGGTCGTGTGTTGTCCGGTTCAGAGGGCGGTGGTGCCGCCGTCGGCGACGAGTTCCATCCCGTTGACGTAGCTGGAGTCGTCGGAGGCGAGGAAGAGGGCGGCGGTGGCGATTTCGTCGGGGCGGCCCATCTGGCCGCGGGGGATGAGGGACTCGAACTGGCGCCTGGCGGCCTCGTCGAAGAGTTCTTCCTGCTTGGCGGTGGCGACCTGGCCGGGGGTCAGGACGTTGACGCGGATGCGGCGGTCCTTGAGCTCGTTGAGCCAGATGCGGGCCCATGCCTGCTGGACGGCCTTGCTGCCGGCGTAGACGCTCCAGCCGGGGAAGGCGCCGAGGGAGGCGTTGGAGCCGGTCATGAGGATGGAGCCGCCGTCGTTGAAGAGCGGGAGAGCCTTCTGGACGGTGAACAGGGTGCCGCGGGCGTTGAGCCCGAACCAGGTGTCGAACTGGGCCTCGGTGATCTCGCCGAGCGGGGCGGGCTCGCCCCCGCCTGCGCTGGCCCACAGCACGTCGAGGCTGCCCCTCTCCCGCTTGACGGTGTCGTACAGGCGGTCCAGGTCGTCCAGGTCGGCGGCGTCGCCCTGGACGCCGGTGACGTTGCGGCCGATCTGCTTCACGGCCTCGTCCAGGGCGTCCTGGCGGCGGCCGGTGATGAAGACGTGCGCTCCCTCGTCGACGAACAGCTTCGCGCCTGCCAGCGCCATGCCGCTGGTGGCGCCGGTGATGACCGCGACCTTGCCGTCGAGCTTTCCCATAGTCGTTCCCTTGGGTCGATGGTGCCGTGCATGCCTGGGACGACGGTGTTAAGTACACCGTCCCGTGTGCTTACGGTATGGGGCGGGCGGCGGGGAAGCAAACTATGTACACCGATCGTTACCCAGCTGCGGTACGGTGGATCCATGACGGAGTTGGAGAAGGGCCCCACGGGCCGCCGCCGCGGCCGGGGCGCCCGCGAGCGCATCCTCAGCGCGTCCCAGCAGCTGTTCCGCGAGCAGGGCATCAACCGCACCGGCATGGACCAGCTCTGCGCGGCGGCCGAGGTGTCCAAGCGCACGGCCTATCAGCACTTCACCGGCAAGGATGAACTCGTCGCCGAGTACCTGCGCCGGTTCGACCCCTCCGTCCTGTCCGGCGTGTTCGACCGCACCGACCTCACGCCCCGCGAACGGCTTCTCGCCGCCTTCGACATCCCCCCCACCACCCCCCTGTGCCCCTACATCGGTGCCGCCGTCGAACTGAACGACCCGCAGCACCCCGCGTCCCAGTACGCACGCGAGTACAAGAAAGCCGTCGCCGTGCGGCTCGCCGACACCGCCCGCGAAGCCGGCGCCGCCGACCCTGAACAACTCGGCGAGCAGCTCGCGCTGCTCATCGACGGCGCCGCGGCCCGCACCCGGGTCCTCAACGCCGACGCCTTCCCCGCCGCCGCCGCCATCGCTGCCGTCCTCATCGACAACGCCATCCCCGCCACGGCCAGCGATGACCGGCGACGGGAGGAAGTGCCAAGTTGACGTGGCACTCCGCGGCCGCGTTGGACGCGCTGCCGGTCGCGCGGCTGCACCCGCTGGTACGCGACACCGGCCGCCCGGCACCCGTCCCGGACCTGCCGGCTTTACGGAACCGGCCCCCGCCTGCTGAAGGCCGCAGCAGAAGCCGCCGAGGAGACCGGCGACCCCCGAGGACCCGCCGCGCGGTCGGCCTGGCAGCTGCCGGGCCCCGCACGCTGCCGGAGTGCTGAACAGCCTCGGCGCTCTGCCGGACAGCTCAACGGCTTGGGAGCCCTGCCTGTTGAGGACCTTGCCCTCACCCTGCCACCGTCACCCGATCAGTGGCTGCGCTGAAAATGCTCTGTGTTCGCCGATCGGGGCGATCCACCTGCCCGCCGGGCGGTCCCTGAGGCTGCCGCCTTTACAGCGGAGGAATCGAGTCGATGCGCCGTATGCCGGTGGTACCAGCCGAGAGCACGTTTTGTGAGGGGACCGCGGCCCCCCGGTCGGTTGTGGGACGTGCCTGGCGAGGACCAACCACGCCCGGCCTGCGAAGGTGAGGGACGACGGCGCCGCTCCCCGACCGGCCCGAGAGTGACGCGACCCGCGTCAGCCGGTCACCGGGCCTTCTTCCCGGGTCGCCTGCTGCTGTCACGCCTAGCGTCGTAGGCGTGGGTGGCGGTCTTGGACGGTCATCCGCAACGACACCGGCACGAGCAACGCACGCGGCGTGATCCGCGGCGACCGGCGGCCGGTGGGCCGCAGACGGAAGCGCGCGGCCACGGCGGCAAGGATCACCATCGCCTCGGTCATGCCGAAAGTGTCGCCGATGCACTTGCGCGGTCCGGCGCCGAACCCGAAGTGCCCTCGCGCTGGGCCTGGTGGACACGTTCGGGTAGCCAGCGGTCCGGGTCGAAGGCATCCGGGGCGGAGAAGACCTCGGGATCCCGGTGCAGGGCATGGGATACGAAGACCACGTCCGCGCCGGCCGGTACACGGTGCCCGGCTACCTGGGCGTCCTCGACGGTGGTGCGGCGGTGGGCCTGGGCGAACGGTTCGCGAGCGTGCATCTCCAGCCGGACCGGGGCTCCGGAACAGGACTCACCGGCCTGTCTCCTGAAACGCCGGGGAAGTGGGGCGCCAGCCCAGCTCCGGGGCGATCAGATGTCGTACGTCGTGCAGGATCTGTTCGTACTCCTCGCGATGGAACTCATACGGCAGCTCCAGGCGCAGCTCCGACACCTGCGCGAGGACGGGATCGGCCGCGAGCTGTTCCAGGATCTGTTCCGCGGTGCCGACCAGGTCCGGGGCGAACAGGAACCGCTTCGGGCCCAGAGCCGCCAGGGTCTGCGGTTTCAGGGTGCGCTTGTGCCGACTGGCCGCGTAGTCCCGGTAGCGGGCCCGGGTGGACGCGTCGGCGCTGTCGAACGGCACGATCACCCGTCCGAGCGCTACCCGCGCCGCCGGCCGGGCGTCGCCCAGGGCGCGCCGGTACTCGGAGAGCAGGTTCAGCTGGGCGGTGGTGAAATCGTCGGTGTCCTCGCCGGAGACGATATTGCCGGACAGTAGGTTGAGGCCGTTCTCGGCGGCCCAGCGGACCGAGCGCAGACTGCCCCCGCCGTACCAGACTCGCTGCACCAGACCGGGGTTGTGCGGCTGCAGCCGCGGCCGCTGGATGTTGCCGGGCGAGTGGACCACGGTGTCCGGGCCGCCGAGGTAGTCGCCGCGCAGGTTGTCGACGAGGCGGGCGATCCTGCCGTACGACAGGTCGAAGCCGCGCCAGTTCCCGTCGTAAACCAGGTCGCCGAGCAGTTCGGCGTGCGGCATGCCGGTGCTGAAGCCGACCTGGAGGCGGCCGCGGGACAGTACGTCGGCCAGCGCGAGGTCCTCGGCCAGGCGGAACGGGCTCTCGTACCCGATGGGGATGACCGCGGTTCCCAGCTCGACCCGCTCGGTGCGCTGTCCGGCCGCGGCGAGGAACACCGCGGCGGAGCCGACGCCGTGCTCGAGGTGGCGCTGGCGGATCCAGGCCCCGTCGTAGTTGAGTCGTTCGCCGTATTCGAAGAGCTGGAGGGTCTCCTCCAGGCCGGTGTAGGGGTCGTCGTCGGCGAAGTTGCCCGGGGTGAGAAAGGCCAGTGAGCTGATGGTGGGAGTGTTCATGACGCTGGTCCTCGGCTCGTGGTGGTCTCGGGGGTGGGGGAGGGGACACGGCCGCCGGGGATCGCCGCGAGCAGTTCGCGGGTGTACTCGTGGCGAGGGCGGGTGAACAGTTCCTCCGGCGGGCCTGTCTCGACGACGCGGCCGGCCCGCATGACGGCGACCTGGTGCGCGATCTGCCGTACGACGGCCAGGTCGTGCGAGATGAACAGGTAGGCCACCCCCGTGTCGGCCTGCAACTCGGCAAGGAGGTCCAGGACTTGGGCCTGCACGGACACGTCGAGGGCGGAGACCGGCTCGTCACACACGACCAGGTCGGGGGAGAGGGCGAGGGCGCGGGCGACCGCCACGCGCTGCCGCTGTCCGCCGGACAGCTCCGCCGGCCGGCGCTCCAGTGTGGCGGAGGGAAGCGCCACCCGGTCGAGCAGTTCGCGGGCCCGGGCGAGCCGCGAGGCGCGGTCGCCGACCTTGAAGGCGCGCAGCGGCTCGGTGATCACCTCGCCGATGGAGAAGCGCGGGTCGAGCGAGGCGTACGGGTTCTGGTAGACGAGCTGGGCGCGGCGGCGCAGCCGCCTGGCCTGGGCGCCCTTGGCGGTGGTGACGTCGGTGCCGTCGAACACGATCTGCCCGGCGGTCGCGTCGGCGAGTCGGAGTACCAGGCGGGCGGTGGTGGACTTGCCCGAGCCCGACTCGCCGACCAGGGCGAGCGTTTGGCCCCGGTGGAGGGTAAGGCTGACGTCGTCGACGGCGCGCAGAGTGCGGGGCCCGTCCCCGGTGCGGGGCAGCCCGAACTCCTTGGCCAGGTTGCGCACTTCGACGAGGGGCGCCGTCTGCGCCTCGGGGACGGAGACCGGGGTGCGGGGCCGGGCGGTGGTCAGGCTCGGGGCACTGGCCAGCAGGTGCCGGGTGTAGTCGTCGTGCGGGTCGGCCAGGATGTCACGGGTGGGGCCCGCCTCGACGACCTTGCCCTGGGACATCACCACCAGCCGCTGCGCCCGGTCGGCGGCGACCCCGAGGTCGTGGGTCACGAGCAGGACCGCGGTGCCCGACTCCTCGGTGAGGCGCTGGAGATGGTCGAGGATGACCCGCTGGACGGTGACGTCGAGCGCGCTGGTGGGCTCGTCGGCGATGATCAGCTCGGGCTGAGCGGCGATGGCGATGGCGATCAGGGCACGTTGCCGCATGCCGCCGGACAGTTCGTGCGGATACTGCCGGGCCCGGACGGCCGCGTCGGGCATCCCCGCTTGGTCCAGCACGGCGACCGCCTCGGCGGGAGCCGATCGGCGGGTCGCCAGACCATGGATGCGCAGTACCTCGGCGACCTGGTCGCCGATCCGCTTGACCGGGTTGAGGGAGACGGTCGGGTCCTGGGGGACCAGTCCGATCCGTGCTCCGCGTACGGTGCGCAGTTCCGCCTCCGGCAGGGTGGCGAGGTCATGCCGGCCGAAGCGGACCGTGCCCGCGTCGATTCGGCCGTTCGCCGGCAGCAGCCGGGTGATGGCGTGCGCGGTCGTGCTCTTGCCGGAGCCGGACTCGCCGACCACTGCCGTCACCTGCCCCGGCCACACGTCGAGGTCCACGCCCCGGACGGCATCGACCGTGCCGCCCCGGGCGCGGTACGACACCGACAGGCCGCGTATCTCCAGCAGTGGTGTGGTCACGTCCTCACCGTTCTCACGTTCGTCGGTCATGACTGCCGGGACCATTCGCCGTCCAGCGCCCGGGCGATGCGGTTGGTGGCCAGCACGGTCGCGGCGATCGCCAGCCCGGGCAGTGCGGTCAGCCACCAGGCGTTGGCGAGGTAGTTGCGGCCGTCGGAGATCAACGTGCCCCACTCCGGGGCCGGCGGGGGCGCGCCGTAGCCGAGGAAGCTCAGGGCCGACACGGCCAGGATGGAGGAGCCGAAGTCGAGGGTGGCCAGGACGATCACCGGCCCTGCGGCGTTGGGCAGGACGTGCCGGCCCAGCACCGAGTACCAGCGGGCCCCGCTCGCACGCGACGCCTCCACGAACACCGCCTGCCGCACCCGCAGCACCTCCGCGCGTGCCACCCGGGCGAACGCGGCGACGCTGGCGATGCCGACCGCGACCGCCACTTTGACCGTGCCGTAGCCCAGGGCGGTGACCAGGGCCAGGGACATGAACAGCGCGGGGATGGACAGCAGCACGTCGACGAAGCGCATCAGCACGTCGTCCACCCAGCGGCCCACGAATCCGGCGACCACCCCGAGCAGCCCGCCGACCACGAACGCCACCAGCACCGCGATCAGCGTGGCCTTCAGGGACAACTGGGCGCCATGGGCGACCCGCGAGAACACATCGCGGCCCAGCTCGTCGGTGCCGAACCAGTGACTGCCGCTCGGGCCGCGGAAGTTCTGCGTCGGAACGCCCTTCAGCGGGTCCTGCGAGGTGAACAGGTCGGGCCAGAACGAGGCCAGCACCACCAGCGCCAGGACGACGACCGACAGCAGCAGACCCGGGCGGCGCACGACGAAGCGCAGCAGCCGCCGTACGTCCGCGCGGCCTCCCGGCTCCGGCCCCGACCCCGCCTCGACCGGGCGGGCCAGTCCCGGCGCCGTCTCGGCCGGGTCGTCGACAAGGCCCTGGCTCATGCGAGTGCCGCCCTTCTGTCCGAGGCCACCACGATCCGCGGGTCGAGCAGCGGATAGACCAGGTCGATGACCAGGTTCGTCGTCACGAAGATCAGCGCGCCGAACACCACCACCCCTTGGACCAGCGGGATGTCCTGGGCCGTGACCGCCGCCGCGGTGACGCGGCCGAGGCCGTCGCGGGAGAACACCGTCTCGACGACCACCGAACCGGCGATCAGCTGTCCCACCAGCAGGCCGACGACCGTCAGCGCGGGCAGGGACGCGTTGCGCAGGGCGTGCCGCAGATGGACCCGCCACCGGTCGGCGCCCTTGGCCCGCGCGGTCTCCACATACGCCTGGTCCATTGCGGTGAGCAGGCTCTTGGCGAGCACCTGGGCGATCTGCGCGCCGGTCGGCACCGCCAGTGTCAGGGCAGGCAGCACCAGCCCCATCAGGCCGTCGTTGCCGAACGCGGGGAACCAGCGCAGCCGGAAGGAGAACGTCTCGACGAGCAGCAGCCCCACCCAGAACGTCGGGACGGACACCCCCACCGGCGGCAGTGACAGCAGCAGCTGCCGCAGCCAGCGCCGAGCGGTGTAGGTCGCCAGCACCGCCAGACCGCCGCCGAGGACCACTGCGAGCAGCAGTGCCGCGCAGGTCAGCTGGAGGGTCTGCGGCAGCGCGTCGGCCAGCGTCGAGGTGACCGGGCGACCGGTGGACACCGAGTCGCCGAAGTCCCCGCGCACCGCCCGCCCCAGGTAGTCGGCGTACTGCACCAGTACCGGCTTGTCGAAGCCGTACTCGTGCCGCAGGGCGGCGATCTGCTTCGGGTCGACCTGCCCCGAGTCCATCCCGGCACTGGCCATCGCCGTGACCGGGTCGCCCGGCAGATAGTCCAGCACCAGGAACGAGACCGTGTATGCCGCCCACAGCACGCCGACCGCCTGCGCGAGCCGTTTGATCACATAGCGGCGCATGAGCTAACCGATCCAGGTGTCGTGCAGCTGGAGACGGCTGGAAGCATCGAAGTTCAGGTCGTGTACCTTCTTCGACACCCCCAGCTGGGTCTGGAGCTCCACGACCGGCACGTAGTAGGCGTTCTGTACCATCAACTGCTGTGCCTGGGTGACGAGTTGACTGCGCCTGGCCGCCTCGACGGTCGCGGCCTGCCCGGACAGCGCCGTGTCGAGGGAGCTCGGGCGCAGGTGGTAGAAGTTGGCCAGCTTGGTGGAGAAGGAGCTGCGCAGGATGTCGGGGTCGGCACGGGTCACGTTCCCCCACACCGCGTCGAAGTCTCCCGACTGGAGTGTCGGGGCGAACTGCGTGACCTGGAGCTGCTTGAGGGCCACGTCGACACCGGCGGCCTTGAGCTGCTCCTGGATCAGCTCCAGCGCGGGCTGGTTGGTGGCCGCGTTGGGGAACCACTTGATGGTCAGGCTCAGCTTCTGGCCGTCCTTGGCGCGGATGCCGTCGCTTCCGGTCTTCCAACCCGCCGCATCCAGTAGGGACTTGGCCTTGGCCGCGTCGAAGGTCAGACCGGAGGCGAGGTCGGCGTAGTCGGGCGTGGTGTGCGCGAGGACGCTGGTCGCCGGCTTGGTGCCGGTCGGGAACACGGTGTCGGCGATCTGCTGCCGGTCGATGGCGCAGAGGATCGCCTGGCGCACCTTGGCGTCCTTGAGATCCAGCCGTGAGTTGTTGAGGCCCAGACCGAACACCACGCCGGGGTTGGCCCGTCGCTGGAGAGTGACCTGACCGCCCTTGAGCGCCGCCTCGTTGGCCTTGCCGACGCTGCTGATCGCGTCCACCTGGCCGGACTGGAGACTGCCCGCCCGTACGCCCGCCTCCGGTACGACCTTGAACACCAGCTTGTCCAGGTACGCCTCACCCTTCTTGGTCCACAGCGCGGAACCCCAGGCGTATCCGGTGCGCTTGGCGAGGGTGAGCGACTGGTTCTGCACGTACTGCTTCAGCACGAAAGGCCCGGAACCGATCACGCCCTCACTGCACTTCTGCTGTGGGGTCTTCTTCGCGCTGGCCGAGGACTCGATGCCGAGCGAGTGCGTCGAAGTAGCCTGCAGGAACTGGGCGTTGGGCTGGCTGAAGGCCACCTTCACGGTGAGCGGGTCGACCACCGTGGTGCTCTTGACGCCGCTCAGGTAGCCCTCGGCGAGAGTGCCCAGGGCACCGAGCTTCGGCACCGCGTCGAAGTTGTCCTTGACTACCTGCGCGGTCAGTTTCGATCCGTCGCTGAAAGTGACGCCCGAGCGCAGATGGAAGGTGAACGTCGTGGCGTCGGAGCTGACGTCCCAGCTCTTCGCCAGCCACGGCACGATCTTGCCAGTCTTCGGGTCCTGGTCCGTCAAGGAGTCCACGATCTGGCGCACCGAGTAGATGGTCTCGTTGCTGGCGACCTGCTGCGGATCCACGCAGCCGGAGTCCGAACCCACCGCGAAGGCCAGGGTACCGCCGGACTTGGGCCGCCCGGTGCCGCTGCCTGCTTCGCCGCCGCCCGATCCGCAGGCGGTGAGCAGAGCGCTGGTGGTCACAAGGGCGGTCAGCGCCGCCCACCGAGAGTTTCTGACATGGGAAAGTGCAATCACGGAGGGCTTCTCCTACTCGTGTCACCAGGCACGGTGGTGGTACGGGACACGGCCGTGCGTGGGCGTGCGGCCCCGGTCGGTGCGATGCCGACGCCGGGGGAACGCTGTGCAGACGGGGATCAGGGGAAATCGGGGATCAGGCGCAGACGGACGCGGCGAGGACTCCTGTCGGACTGCGACCAGCGGCGAAAAGGCCCGTCAGGCCTGACAGAGACAGCTGGTCGAGCGCTTGAGGTCGATGTGGCGCCGACGCGACAGCCGGGAGAAAACGGTGGCGCCGGCGAAACGGGCGCTGAGGTCACCACCGTGCCGCATAGCTGTCCTCCACATGTCCGGCCCCGGTCACGGGGCCACGCGCTTGCGGAGATCGTCGGTGATCCCGCCGGGCTTTCACCTGGAGCACCCCACCGCGCGGGAGGGTTGCCGGTCAGCGAGCCAGGGCTTGACGCTGACACTCAATGCCGTTCGTGATCGTACGGAGCGGTCTTGTCGTACGTCAATGGCGCAAAAGAACGCCCTGTCAGGGCAGTTCGGGGGCGCAAGTGCGTCCGGCTCAGGAGCCGCCGCGTTCGCGGGGGATCTTCTGGCCGGCCTCGATTGCCACCGGCAGCCGGTTCTCGGCCGGGGGCAGCGGGCAGGTGGCGAGGTCCGTGTAGGCGCACGGCAGGTTCGCGGCGCGGTTGAAGTCCAGGACGACCGTGCCGTCGGCGGCGGGCGGCTCCAGGGACAGGGAGCGGTTGGCGGCGTAGGTGGTGACCCCGGAGGTCGCGTCGGTGAACAGCACCATCAGCCGACCCAGGCCGTGTCCCGGGAACGCGGTGAGTGACAGCCGGCGCCCGTCCAGCTCGAACTCGACCCGGCCCGGAGCGTCGTAGACATGCTCAAGGCCCTCGATCGCGGCGCCCACGGTGGTTGGTCGTGGCGTGTCGAAGGGGATGTAGCGGCCCGTCACCGCCCAGCGTGGGTCGGGGGCGTAGGCGGGCGTTCCGGTGAAGGCCGTGCGCAACGGCGCGTCCGGGTGCCGCGGGCGCACGATGTCGTGCCCGCCGCGCCGGGCGACCTCGATGACGGCGTCTGCCCAGACGGCGTTGACGCCACCGCGTTCGGGAAGCAAGCCGAAGCGGTGTTCACCGTGCACCGGCGTTCCGTCGACGACCAGTTCCTCGCCGTCGTCGAGGTCCACGACGACCCCGTCGGTGCCGGTGCGCCATGCGCCGGGCGCGTCCGGGAAGCGCTGGGGCCGGTCGTCGAGCCAGTGCTGGCCGGTGATCGCCAGGAACCCGTGCGGGTCGGCGAGCCGGGCCTCCTGGGCGCGGTACCACTCCAGCCAGTTCTCGGTGAAGGCGTGGAGGTCTGTTGTGGTGGCCTCGGTGGTCATGGGTTCTCCTTCGTCACGGGGGTGCAGGGGGCCGGCCGGGCCGTCGGTTCGACCAGCGTGCTCAGCGGGCCAGTTCGCCGAGGAGTCGCCAGGTGCGACGGCGGTCGGCTTCTCCCGCGATCTCGGTGCCCGAGGACACGACCTCGGTTGCGCCGGCGTCGCGGTAACGCCGTACCCCGGCCTCGACGGTCTTCTCGTCGCCGATCACGGCCAGGTCGGCGGCCCGCCGGCCGCCGGAGAGTTCGATGACCCGGGCGTAGGACGGGATCTGTTCGTAGAACGCGAGGTTCTCGGTGGCCTTGGCACGCACCGCGTCCACGTCGTCGGTGACCACGCCGGGCACCAGGGCCACGATCCTGGGCGCGGGGCGGCCGGCGGCCTCGGCCGCGGCGGTCAGGGCGGGCACGATGTGGTCCGCCAGGGCGCGCGGTCCCGCCAGGTAGGGCAGGATCCCGTCCGCCAGCTCACCGCTGACCCGCAGAGCCTGCGGCCCCACCGCGGCGACCAGCAGGGGGACGCCGTTCTCGGCGCCCGGTACCCGCGCCGGGAACGGGTGGTCGCGGTGAGCTCGCCGTGGAAGTCGGCCGTGTCGGTCTCGGTCAACTGCCTTAGGGCGGTGAGGAATTCACGCAGCCGGGCGATGGGGCGTTCGAAAAGCAGGCCGAAGCCGGTCTCCGTCAGCAGTTTCGTGCCCAGGGCCAGGCCGAGGTGGTAGCGGCCGTGGGTCGCGGCCTGGGCGGTCTGGGCCTGGCTGGAGACCAGCAGCGGGTGGCGGCCGAAGACGGGGATCGCGGAGGTGCCGACCTGCAGTCCGGGCACTTCCCGCCCGACGATCGCCGCGAGCTGGGATGAGTCCGCGCCGAAGGTCTGCCCGAACCAGGCCGACGTGAGAGCGAACTCCGCTGCTTCCTGGGCCAGTTGTACGGTGGCATCGACCTGGTTCGGCGCGCCGGACGCGTTGAGCGCTACTCCAACAGTCATGTCAGTCGGAACGGGCGTCGGCCGGACCCGCATTCCGGTCCGCGTGTGACAGCTTCTTGTCAGTCATGTGTACTCAGTCCTGAGTGGAAGGGCCGTCCCGGTGCTCAGCCCGCCTGCCGTCGGTCCCGCGCGGACCGGTGCGTGAGGGGTTCGCGCAGGCCGAGGTTCTCGCGCAGGGTGGTGCCGGTGTACTCGGTGCGGTAGACCCCGCGTTCCTGCATTTCCGGGACGAGCAGTTCGACGATGTCGTCGAGGCCGTCGGGGATGAGGTACGGCGTGACGTTGAAGCCGTCGATCGCGCCGTGCCGCACGAAGTGGGCGAATTTGTCGGC
Organism: Streptomyces sp. MUSC 14; assembly: GCF_001866675.1. NCBI lineage: Bacteria > Bacillati > Actinomycetota > Actinomycetes > Kitasatosporales > Streptomycetaceae > Streptomyces > Streptomyces sp. MUSC 14. Next base: position 157,623 of record NZ_MLYN01000023.1, on the reverse strand, counting down.
CAGGCCGGACGGGGTGCCGACGTGCCCGCGCTGCGGGCCGAGCGCGATGACGGTCTCGCGCAGCGACCAGCCGTGTGCCTCCGCTTTCGCCCGCCATTCGGCCACGACCACCCGCGGGTCGGTGATGCGTCGGGCGCCGAAGGAGCCGTCGTTCTCGGTGACGACCGGCTCCTCCTTCGGCAGTGGCCCGTCGGCGTCGCGGCCGGAGAGGTCGATGCCCCACAGCAGCCCGGCGATCCCCAACGCCGTGGCCGGGGTGACCTGTTGGAGCCGGATCCAGCGCTTCTTCTCCCGGGCCTCCTCCTCGGTGGCGCCGAGGATGATCTCGGTGCCCGGCAGGATCCGCAGGTCGTCGTCGGGCCGGCCGACCGCCCGCAGCCGGCGCCGGATGTCGTCGGCGAAGGCCAGTGCGTCGTCGAAGTCGTTGCCGTGCGCGGAGAAGATGACGTCGGCGTTGCGGGCGGCGAAATCGCGTCCCTCGCCGGAGTCCCCGGCCTGGAAGATCACGGGGTGGCCCTGGGCGCTGCGCGGCAGCGTCGGGGCGAGGTCGACATCGAACTGCGGCCCGCGATGGCGCACTTGCTGTACGGCACCGGGCGCCGACCAGGCGGGCGCTTCTGTGGAGTCGGCGACGGCTCCGTCCGCCCAGCCGTCCCAGAGCGCGCGGGCCACGGTGAGGAACTCCTCGGCGCGGTGGTAGCGGTCGGCGTGGTCGAGGTAGCCGCCGCGGCGGAAGTTGGCACCGGTCCAGGCGTTGTCCGTGGTCACCACGTTCCAGCCGGCGCGGCCTTCGGAGAGCAAGTCGAGGCCGGACAGGCGGCGGGCCAGATCGGCGGGTTCGTTGAAGGTGGAGTTGGAGGTGGAGACCAGGCCGATACGGCGGGTGACCGCGGCCAGTGCCGCGAGCTGGGTGATGGCGTCCGGCCGTCCGGCCACGTCGAGATCGTGGATCCTGCCGTCGACCTCGCGCAGCCGCAGCCCCTCGCCGAGGAAGAACGCGTCGAACAAGCCGCGTTCGGCGGTCTGGGCGACTCGTTGGAAGGAGGCGGGGTCGATCTGCGAGCCGCTGTCGGGGGCGGACCAGATGGTCCAGTGGTTGACGCCCTGGAAGAACACCCCGAAGTGGAGCTGGGCGTGCGGCCGGGGGACGTCGAGGGGATCGGTGCGGGTCATCGGGCGTCCTCCTGGGCGGCCACGGCCGCGGCGGCGAAGCGATTGGCGGGGCGCTCCAGACCCAGGGCCGAGCGCAGGGACGTACCAAGCAGCGGACGGGTGACGAGGCGTCGCTCGGACAGGGCCGGCAGCACAAGGCGGGAGAGGACGCGCAGGTCCTCGTCCAGCACCAGCGGATGCAGCCGTACGCCGTCGACGTGACGGCTCAATTCACCTAGGAGTGCGACGAGTTGATCTGCGGGACCGATGTGCCGGAGCCTTCCCCGGTCGCTCCACGCCGCGTGCCGTTCCAGGTCGGCGACGCGCTCGGCGGCCGTGGCCTGAGGGGTGTCCAGCGCCACGTCGACCTCGGCGAAGACGCGGGGCGTACCGGCGGCGGCAGCGGCCGTGGCGACCGACGCGAGGTCGCGCCCCTCGACGAGAGCGACGTCGAGCTGTGCGGCGGGAACCTGGTCCGGCCGGCCCAGGACGACCAGCTGCCCCTGAGGCGGGCGCGGCACGATCGACGGACCCTTGACGGCATACGTCTCGCCCGTGAAGTCGATGTAGTGCAGCCGCTCGCGGTCGAGGTAGCGGCTGGTGGCCACCGACCGGATGACCGCGTCGTCCTCCCACGAGTCCCACAGTGCGCGGACCACCTCCACGCCGTCGCGGGACTCCCGGACCCGCGCGGCGGCATCGGCGATCAGGGGCCGTCCCCAGACACGGGCCGCCTCCGGACGCTCCTCCTCCGTCACCACCCATCCGGCGCGACCGGCGGAGATGTGGTCCAGGGACGCCAACTGGCTGGAGACATGGAAGGGTTCGGCATACGTGACCGGGACGACGGGCGCGATCCCGATGGTGCTCGTGGACGCTGCGACGAAGGCCGCCCGCTCCACCGCGCCGATACGGCCCACCGGATCCGGTGAGGCGCCGGGCGGCAGCGCGCCGTCAACCAGGGTGATCAGGGTGAACCCGGCGTTCTCGGCGATGGCGGCGACCTGCGCCACGCGGCGCCGTGTGAGCAACTGATCGGGGGAGTGGGCGGCGCGGCGCCAGGCCGCGGGGTGGGCGCCGTCGCCGTCGATCTCGACGGCGACGTGCAGGGCGGGGCCGGTCAATGGGGTTCCTTCCGGGAAACACGAGGACTCGCGGCCACAGGGCCACGACGAGACAGCCGACGGAACGGCCGCCAGGGGTCAGGCGTGTACGGAAGGACAGACGGCGGAGGAGGTTCGGCAGTAGTCGACATGCCGCCGGGTGATGAGCCGTGCACCGGTGCACGCAACGCGCGGTGCCGCGCCCGGTACGTGCATCAAAGCCTCCGGCTGTCAGGAACCTCCATTTCAACGTACGCCGTCCGCCCCTGCGAGTGTCAAGGTCGAACATGGCGGAGGGGCGTCTCACCGCTGGGACGCCTGCGTGCCTTTTTGCGCCTCGACTCAGCGGATCCGGTGCGGCTGTCGGCGACGGTGGGCGAGCAGTACCGAGCGGCGGCCGTCGACAAGCGCAGAGGTTCTGTGTGTCCGCAATGCAAGACCTGTCCGGGAAAGCATTGACCAACGTGGTGGCCGTCTGCTGAACTCCCGTCCCATGAACCCGCGCGTGGACCTGACCCGGCGGCGCCACATTGATCTGGCGCACGTCTCCAGCGCGTTTTGTTGTCGCTGACCCGGCAAGTGGTCGCTGGCATTGGCCGGTGTGCGTAGCCGGCGCGCGCCGGGCTGAGGCGGAAACCGCCCGCACTGCGATGCTTCCCCACCGGATCGTCGTATCCACCTCCTGTGAGCTCTCCGCTTCGTATGAGCCGGGAGCCTCTTCGCGTACGCCGACTGGGTCGCTGAGAACGCGGCCGTAGCGGTCCTGCGACCATGCTTTTTCTCGCCGGCCCGGCCGATTCGGCGTTCCGCGTGCCGGGCCGATCAGTCCTGCGCGCTACCAGCGCCTTCATCCCGCTGCCCGGCACGCCTTGGTGTGCCCATCCGTCCGGGAGGGACCCCCTCATGCCTCCGTCCATCCGTAAGCTCACCGGCCGTATCGGCGCAGTCGTCGAAGGCGTCGGCCTCGCGGCGCCGCCGGACTTCTCGACGATCAACACGCTCCGAGACGCCCTCAACGAGCACAAGGCGATCGTGTTCGACGACGTGCGGCTCGACAACGCCGACCAGGAGCGTGTGGCCGGGTGGTTCGGCGAGCTGACGACCGCTCATCCGAACGTGCCGGCGGCAGACGGCACGACGAACGTGCTCGCCGTCGACAGCGAGACCTCCAAAGCCAACGCATGGCACACGGACGTCACCTTCGTTGTCAACCCGCCGCAGCTGACCACGCTCCGGTCCGTCGTGATCCCGCCCTACGGCGGCGAGACCCTCATCGCCAACGCCGCCGCGGCCTACCGCGACCTCCCCGAACCGCTGCGCGCCCTCGCCGACACGCTGCGCGTCGTACACACCAACCAGTACGACTACGCGCGCCCCGCAGCCGCGACCACCGAACAGCAGGAGTACGACCGCATCTTCGTCTCGACGCCCTACGAGGCCGAGCACCCGGTCGTGCGGGTGCATCCGCTGACGGGCGAACGCGGGTTGTTCATCGGCGGGTTCGCCAAGCGGATCGTCGGCCTGTCGGGCAGCGACTCGGCCGATCTGCTGCGCATCTTCCAGTCGTACGTAACGCGTCCGGAGAACATCCTGCGCTGGAGGTGGTCCCGAGACCAGCTGCTGATCTTCGACAACCGGATCACCCAGCACTACGGGGCGGACAACTACGACGACCACCCGCGCCGCCTCAACCGGGTGACGGTCGCGGGCGAGGTGCCGACCGGTGTCGACGGCCGCCGCAGTGAGCAACTCCGCGGCGACGCCTCGCACTACAGCAGCGTGCTGGCGGTGGCGGCATGACCGAGGTCCGCATCCCGGCACCGGCCGCCGTGAGGGGCCCGGACCCCGGGACGACGAACGCGCGGGAACGCGAGGTGTTCCTCCCGCGCGACGCCGGCCGAAGGACGCTGCTGCGCACACTCCGCGAGCGCCTGCGCTGGCCGCTGGGCATCTACACGACTCCGGTCGCGATCCTCATCGCCTGGGAGGTGCTCGCCCGGGCCGGAGCGGTGTCGAAGACCTACGCCCCGGCGCCGACCTCGATCGTGAAGTCAGCCGCCGATCTGTGGCAACAGGGCGTCCTCGGACCCGATGTGGCCATTTCGCTGCAGCGGGCCGGCATCGGTCTGGCGATCGGTCTGACGGTGGGGATCGTCACCGGCGTGCTGGGCGGGCTGCTGCGCAGCGGTGAGTATCTGTTCAACGGCCTCGTGCAGGTACTCAACACGATCCCCCTCCTGGCCGTGCTTCCGCTGATGATCGTGTGGTTCGGCATCGACGAACTCACGAAGGTGCTGCTGATCTCCTTCGGTGCCGGCGTGCCGATGTATCTCAATTTGTTCGCCGCGATCCGGGGCGTGGACCAGCGGCTGATCGAGATGGCGCGGACGACGGGCGCGGGCACCTGGCGCCTGGTGACGCGGGTTCTGGTGCCCGGGGCCCTGCCGGGGTTCCTCGTTGGCCTCCGGTTCTCCCTCGCGTACAGCGTCCTGGGCCTGGTCGCAGCCGAAACGGTCAACGCGAACCAGGGACTTGGCTTCCTCATCACTCAGGGGCAGACCTATCTGCAGACCAACCAGGTCTTCGTGGGGCTGGTGATCTACTCGCTCCTCGGTCTGCTCGCCGACCAGTTCGTCCGGGCTCTCGAGCGGGTGCTGCTGCGGTGGCGACCCAGTTATGAGGCGTCATGAGCAGCACGATCGCGACGGAGCCCCGTCGGCAGACCGGAGTCGTCGTCGAGCAGGTGGTCCGTCGGTTCGGTGACCGGGTGGTGCTCGACCACCTCGACCTCACCGTCGCCGACGAGGAGTTGGTGATTCTGCTCGGCCCCTCGGGCTGCGGCAAGAGCACCCTTCTGCGGCTGCTCGCCGGACTGGACGGGCCCGACGGAGGGCGCGTGGAGGTCCCGGCACGGCGTGCGATCGTCTTCCAGGCCGACCGGCTGCTGCCGTGGCAGCGGGTGCTGCGGAACGTCACGCTCGGCCTGCACGGACCCGACGCGGAGCAGCGGGCCCGTAAGGTGCTGGCCGAGGTCGGCCTCGCAGGCCGTGAGAGGGCGTGGCCCAAGGAGCTGTCCGGCGGCGAGGCCCAGCGGGTGTCGCTCGCACGGGCCCTGGTATCGGAGCCCGAACTCGTGTTGCTCGACGAGCCGTTCGCGGCCCTCGACGCCATCACCCGGCTGCGCATGCACGACCTGGTACGGGCGCTGCGGACCAAGCATCACGCCGCCATGCTGCTCGTCACCCACGACGTCGACGAGGCGATCGCCCTGGCGGACCGCATCGTCGTCATGAGCAACGGACGCATCGGCACCTCGCACGAGGTTCGACTCTCCCCCGCGGACCGCGAAGCGAGCGTCGCACGCGACGAACTCCGCGCCCGGCTCCTGACAGACCTCGGCCTCGCCGGCCAGCACTGACCTCCCCGAACACGCTCACTCAGCACAGAAAGCACGACAACCATGCGAAAGAGAACCACCAGACTCATCGGCGCCGTCGGCTCGCTCGCCCTGGCAGGCACCCTCGTCGCCTGCGGATCGTCGTCTTCGGACAGCGCAGCGCCGCTGAGCAACGCCGTCGCAGCGAGCGACGCCAAGCACCCAGAGTGGAGCAAGTACACCTTCACCATCGGGGACAACGGCGGCGACGGCAGCCAGGAGCTGGCGAAGATCACCGGCGTGTTCGACAACGCGCCGTACAAGGTGAAGTTCGCCCGGTTCACCTACGGCCCGCCCCTCGTGCAGGCCGCCGCCTCGGGCGACATCGACCTCGGCAGCGTCGGCGACGTACCGCCGATCACCGGAGCCGCGAAGGAGTACGGCTTCAAGGTCGTCGCCGTCAACCGCTCACTCACGCCGACCCAGTCGAACGAGAACATCATCGTGCCGAAGGGCTCGACGCTGAAGACGGCCGCCGACCTCAAGGGCAAGAAGATCGCTGTTCCGCAGGGCAGTTCGGCCCACGGCCTGGCCCTGAACGCGCTGAAGAGCGTCGGCCTCACCCCCAAGGACGTGAAGCTGACCTTCCTCGACCCGGCGGCCGGCGCGACGGCGTTCAACACCGGTAAGGTGGACGCCTGGTCGATCTGGAACCCGCAGTCCGCGATCGCGGTCAAGAACGGCGCGCGGATCCTGGTGAAGGGTCTCCCGCCGATCGACCAGACCAGCAGCTACTACGTCGCCAGTGACACGTCGTTGAAGGACAAGACCAAGCGTGCTGCGCTCACGGACGTCCTGAAGAGGCTCTCGCGAGAGTTCGCCTGGGCGGTCAAGAACCCCGACCAGTACGCGCAGGCGCTCTCGAAGGAGCAGGGAATCCCGCTGGCCGACGCCAAGGCGTCCCTGGCCGCCTACTCGAACCGAGTGACCCCGGTGGAGCAGTCGGACATCGAGCTGGAGCAGAAGCTCGCCGACGCCTTCCTGGAGGCGGGTCAGATCACCAAGGAAGTCGACGTCAAGTCGATCACCGACAACCTCCTGCCGGCCGGCTACGACAGCTCCAAGCTCGAGGTCACCTCATGAGCGCGAGACGGCGTCGGCTCCACCTCAACGCCTTCCTCATGGAGGCGGGTCACCACGAGGCGGCGTGGCGGCTCCCGCACAGCAATCCCCGGGCGGACTTCGACCTGCGGCACTGGATCGAGCCGGCCCAGCTGGCGGAGAGCGCCAAGTTCGACTCGCTGTTCCTCGCGGACGGCCCGGCCCTCATCGGCACCGGCGAGTTCCGGCCGCCGGGCCAGCTCGAGCCGCTGACGCTGCTGACCGCGCTGTCCCAGGCGACCAGCAGGATCGGCCTCATCGCGACCGTGTCGTCGACCTACAACGAGCCGTACAACCTCGCCCGCCGGCTCGCCGCGCACTACGCGAAGATCACCCCGAACAACCTGGCCAGGGCCTACGACGACGCCGGATACTTTGCCGCAACGTCCGCACCATCGAAGTACTCGTCGACCGCGACGCGGTCGCCTCCGGCGCCGCCGCCAACGGCGAGCCATGGCAGTACTACGACCTCGGCCACGGCTGGTGCACCTACACCTTCTTCGAGCAGTGCCAGCACCGCATGGCCTGCGCACGCTGCGACTTCTACACCCCGAAGAACTCCAGCAGGGGCCAGCTGCTGGAGGCGAAGGAGAACCTGCAGAAGATGCCGGCCAGCATCCCGCTCACCGACGACGAACGCGCCGCAGTCGACGACGGCCACGCCGCCCTCGACCAGCTCCTGGAACGGCTCACCGACGTCCCCATCCCAGCCGGACCGACACCCCGTCAGCTGGGTGTTCCGCCCATCGCGACGCTGCTGCCCATCACCGATGTCACCCAAGGACCCGCAGCGGGGCGACCCGATGTCAGTGGCGCCTGTCAGACTCGGCCCGTCCCCGACCAGGAGGGCAGACGATGACCGGCGCCCCAGCCCCCAAGCACTACGCACCCCGATGGAACGGCGACACCCGCCCCGCCCCGCCTTCCGTCGGCGGCGAACAGGAGACTCTCAGCGCGGTCCTGGACTGGCACCGGGCCACCTTCGAGCTCAAGTGCGCCGGTCTGCCGCCGGAGCGACTGTCCGAACAGGCGGTGCCGCCCTCCGCACTGTCCCTGCACGGCCTGGTGCGACATCTGGCCGGCGTCGAACGCTGGTGGTTCCGCATCCAGTTCGCCGGCGAGGACGTCCCGCTGCTCTACTACTCCGACGATGACCCCGACCAGGACTTCGAGAGTCTGGACGGTGACGTCGACGAAGCTTTCGCCGTCTGGCGGGCAGAATGCGAACGGTCCCGGAACATCACTGCTGCCGCAGCGTCGCTGGACGAAACAGGAATCCGCAAGAGGACCGGCGAGCCGATCTCACTGCGAAGGATCCTGGTGGACATGATCGCCGAGTACGCCCGGCACAACGGTCATGCCGACCTGCTGCGCGAACGCATCGACGGCGCCACCGGCATGTGACCCGGCAAGCGTCACACCCGACAATCCGAAGCCATCCTGGTGCGCGTGAGCGCAGCCGCGGCGGTGTCCGTGAAGCCGCGTCACCCGACCGCCGGGTTGCGCCGGCCAGCTCCCTCGTCGCGCCGCGGGTGCGTTCCCTGGTGTGGTAGCGCCGCCCGGGGCACTGCCGGGCGGCGTACTCAACGGGCCCGTGGACACAGGGACAGGGACAAGCCCGTGGGCTGAGAGTCCGAAGGCCGCGTCCAGGCGGTTCAGTTGGCGGGTGCCAGCTGGACTTCGTCGTGGAGACCCTTGGCGTCGACGCCGGTGAAGTAGCTGACGTGGCCGTCGTTCCAGCGGACGAGGATGTCGTTGGCGGTGGTGTTGGTGGTGAAGGCGCCGGCGGTGATGGCGGCGGCGTTGGTCCAGTACGACTTGGCGGGCCGGATCCTGGTCTCGGCGGGCAGGGTCTTGCCGGTCATGCCGGGGTAGATGGTGGTTTCGCCGTCGATCCAGCGCACCAGCACGTCGTCGGTGGTCTTGCCGGTGAAGGAGCCGGTGGCGAGTTTCTCGGCGTAGGGCCAGGTGGTGTTCTTCGCGACGGTCTGGGTCTGCTTCTTCAGCCCGTTGGCCGCCAGGTCGCTGAAGACGGAGACGTGGCCGTCCTTGAAGGTGACCAGCAGGTCGTCGCGCAGGCCGTTCGCGGTGAATCGGCCGGCTGTCAGCTGCTGGGCGTCGTCCTCCCATTCGCTGGTCTTGGGCGGGGCGAGCTGCTTCTCGCCGTGGAAGCCCTTGGCGTCGACGGTGGGGTAGAGGGTCATCTCGCCGTCGGACCAGCGGACCACGACTCCGTCGGTGCCGCCGCCGGTGTTGGTGCCGGTCACGTTGACGGCGTGGGTCCAGATGCTCTTCTCGGGCTGCAGTTGGTGTTCTGCGGCGAAGGGGCGGGCGGGGTCGTTGCCGTAGCCGCCCTGGTAGAGGGTGACCTTGCCGCTGTCCCAGACGACGATCAGGTCCGTGTGGCGGGTGCCGCCGGCGGAGTCGCCGGTGTAGTAGCCGGCCGTGATCTGCACGGCGTGCTTCCACGGGGCGGCCGCGAAGACGGGGGCGTAGGCGACCTGCTGGATCCAGGTGGACAGGTCGTCGACCCGGGCGGCCGCCGCGCCGGTGCGGGTCTCGGCCGGGTCGGTGCCCAGGCAACCGCCCTGCCAGGACAGGCTGCTGACACCGACGATCGCCGTATGGCCGTCGGTGGTGCGCAGGATCGGGCCGCCGGTGTCGCCCTTGCAGATCGCCGCGTCCCCCGATGCGGCCAGCTGCACGCCGGTGCCGGTCACGGTGCCGGCGGTGAAGGCAGCGGTGTGAGCGTGATCGGGCACCCATTCGTCGCGGGTGCGTCCGAACCCGGCGGACTGCAGGCTCTCGCCTTCGGTGGGTGCGGTGGTGGTCACCGAGGCGGGGGTGACACCGCTTACGGCGCTCGCGAGCTTGACCATGACCAGGTCACGGTCGGTGCGGGGCACCAGCTCGACGACGTCCCGTACGGTTCCGGCCGAGGTGTTGGACAGGTCGGCGCGGCCGACGGTGGCTGTGGCCTTCCCCTTCGGCGCCCCCGCCGGGACGGCCGCACCGGGGGTGTCGGCGAAGCAGCTGGCAGCGGTGAGCACCCAGCGGGGGTCGACAAGGGTGCCGGTGCAGGCGCGCTTGGCGTCGCCCATGGTGATGTCGAGCTTCACGAGGAACGGGGACGCGCCGTCCTGGGCCTGGCCACCGACCACGGCGTGGGCGGCCGTCGCCGTGAACAGACCGGCAGCCGTGGCGGCGGCTGCGGTGAGAAGTGCGCTGATCCTCGCGGTACGTGAACGTCCGGCGAACATAGGTGTGTCCTTCAAGTGATGGAGAGTGCCAAGGAGTTCGGTCGGCGAACGACTCGGGGTCAGCCGGTGACCCGGAGCTCGACGAGGACGGAGGGCTTGCCGCTGGCGCCCGCCTCGCCGATGGGCTTGTAATCGTTCTTCGCAGCCTCGACGACGGTTTCCTTGTCGCCGCTCTTCACCTTGGCCTCGACCGGGTGGTCCTGGGTCCAGATGCCGTAGGCATCGGGCAGCTCCAGGGTCAGGTCGCCTTGCTTCCCGCTGACAGAGAAGCAGAACTGCTTCTGGGCGGTCCGGGACTCGACCATGATCGCGTACGTGGACTTGCAGTCGGTCAGCATGATGTGACCGTCACCTTGCTTGAGGAGGATCTGCTTCTCCTGGAAGATCTTCGCCGCCCCCGGGTAGGCGAAGTCCTCGACGGCTGAGGGCATCGTGCCGTCACCCGGCGCCGGTGTGGCCGAGGCGGTGGGGGATGGGTCCCCCGGAACGGCATGCGCGGTGGTCAGCGTCGCGACTCCGGCGCAGAGTGCCAGCCCCCCGCAGACGCCCGCCATGATGACGTTGCGAACCTTGGATATCAAGGTGTCTTTCCTTCCCCGTTGTGGTGCGGCACAGCGGTGGAGTTCCCGTGAACATCCCGTGCCTGGTCTGTGCATAGGATGTTACTGGCATGTGCATGTAGTCAGGAGTCACACCACACCACACAGCACGGATGACGGGCGACCGGCCGGTCGGCGCGGACGTCATGACCAGGTCACCCGGGTGTAGTGGCCACCGCTTGATGTCAACGGACGCGGCCCTCGACCAGCCGCGCCCGCATGCGTGCCGACATGTGACTGATATCGCTCAATTCTCAGGGGGAATGGGCCAGTGAAACGGCCTTCGCGCTCATCAGGAGCGCCACCGAAGAACACAACAGCGCCGGCACGGGGACACCGCCTGGCACTTCGCGGCGCCTGCGCCGTTCTGCTGCCGCTCACGCTCGCCGCCGGACTGCTCGGCGCCGGACCGGCCGCCGCGGACGACGACCCGGACGACGGCGGATACCCGGTCTCCGACCGCCGCCTCGTCGTCGACGCGTGGACCTGGGGTGGCCCGGGTGTGAAGACGGCGGCGGAGAAGGCCCTGGTCGGCTCGGACGAGGACGTGAGGAAGTTCCTCGCCGACAAGGACGCCATCGGCAACGACGACGACCGCGTCGACGCCAGCCGCATGGTCGCCGTGGGCGGCCCGGCCGTGCAGGAAGCGGCCAAGAACGCACTGATGTCCACCGACCCGGGTGCCGTGTGGGCCTTCCTCAAGGACGGCTGGAAGGCGCCGCTGCAGGAGGACCAGCGGGTCGAGGTGTCGCGGGTCATCAACTTCGGCGGTCCGGGGGTCAAGCAGGCCGGGGTGGCGGCCTTGAAGGGCACCCCGGAGGACGTCGCCCGGTTCCTGGCGTCGGGCCAGTACGAGGCGCAGGAGACCGACGACCGGGTCGAGGTCTCCAAGATCATCAATGATGGCGGGCAGGCGGTGAAGGCGGCCGGCAAGCTCGCCTTGCAGGGCACGCCCGACGACGTGGTGGAGTTCCTTGAGGTCGGGCAGTTCGTGGCCCGTAACAAGGACCAGGAACACGCCACCATCCAGCAGTTGCTGGACCAGGCGCAGAAGGCGGGGGTGCGCGCGCAGGCGGCCACCGAGGCGGCCAAGGCGGAGTCCGCGCGGGCCAAGGCAGCCTCGGCACTGGCCAAGCAGGACGCGCAGCGGGCGGCCAAGCAGACGCAGGCGGCCAAGGGCGACTCACAGCTCGCCGCGGCCCGGGCCAGCCAGGCCGCCGAAGCCGCACGGGCCGCCGCCGGTGCGGCGCAGGAGGCGATCGGAGCGGCCAACGCGGCGAATGAGTCGGCGCGGGTGGCCGCGGCGGCTGCCGCGCAGACCGCCAGCGCCGCTGCCGCGGCGGCCGACGCCGCATCACGGGCCTACAGCGCGGCTGCCGCGGCGGCCGGTAACGCCTCCAAGGCCGAGGACGCCAAGAACGCCGCGGCAACCGCGCGGGCCGCCGCGCTGCTGGCGGGCAAGTCGGCGCAGGCCGCCCAGGCGGCCGGTGACGCCTCCCGGGCCGCCAAGGCCGCCGCGGCCGACTCGCTGACCGCCGGTGCCGACGCCAACGCAGCTGCGGACGCCGCGGACGAGGCCAACGCTGCCGCGGACGCGGCCGGGGTCCACAACGGGGAGGCCGCACGGGCGGCAGCGGAGACCCACCGGCACGCCGCCGAGGCCAACCGCGCGGCCAACGCCGCCCAGGCTTTGGCCCAGGAGTCCGCGGACGCCGCCTACGCCGCGCGGGATGCGGCCAACTCTGCCGCCGACCACGCCAACAAGGCAGCCGACGCCGCAGAGGACGCAGCCAAGCACGCGGGGCAGGCGACGGACGCGGCCAAGCAGGCCGACCGGCAGACGGATGCCGCCAAGAAGGCCGCCGATACCGCCGCCCTGGCGGTGACGACCGCCAAGAAGGTCTTCGACATCGCCCGCAAGACCGAGGCCGAAGACCTCACCAGCCGCACCAACGCCGCCATCGAACGCGCCCGCAGCCGCAAGGACCAGACCGACACCCTCACCTCCCAGACCGCCGCCAACGTCCTTGAGGCACGCGGCCTGGACGACACCGCACAGGCCCTGGCCGCCGAAGCCGCCAAGCCCGACGCGGACACCACGGCACTGGCCGCCAAGGGACGCCGGCTCGCCCTGCAGGCGCTCAAAGACCTCGGCCCGCTCAGCCAGCAGGCGGCCACCACAGCCCTGTCCGGCACCGACGCCGACGTCATCGCCTACCTGCGCACCGGCTGGCAGACCTCCAATGCCCAGGCGACGCGCGAGACAGTCTTCGAACTCACCACCGACAGCCCCTACCAGGCGGTGCGTACCGCCGCCGCAGCGGCGCTCAAGGGAAGCGACCAGCAGGTTGCCGACTTCTACACCACCGGCCAGTACACGGTGGCCAGCGACGACCTGCGGGTGAAGGTCTCCCAGATCAACAACGCCGGCGGACCCGGCGTCAAGGAAGCTTCCAAGGCCGCCCTGGCCACCAACGACCCCAAGACACTGGCCGCCTTCATCGCCACCGGCCAGTACTCCGCCCGCAGCGACGACGAACGCGTGACCGCCTCCAAACTCGTCAACGACGGCGGCCCGGAGGTCAAGGCAGCCGCCAAGATCGCCCTGGCCGGCCCTGCCGACCAGCTCGAAGCCTTCCTCAACGTCGGCCAGTACATGGCCGACCGCAAGGACAAGCTAGCCGACACCCACAACGCCCAGATGCAGCGCCTGATCGCCGAAGCCTCCGGCATCGCCGCCACGGCACGCAAGAACAGCTGGCTCGCCGCCAAGGCAGCCGCCGACGCCCACAAGGCATCCACCGACGCCCAAAACGCGGCCAACCAGGCGGCCAACTCCGCCCACGAAGCCCAGGGCTACGCCCACGACGCCGACGTGGCCGCCACCTCCGCCGAGAACTCCGCCGAGCAGGCCCGCAAGTCCGTGGCCACCGCGCGTGCCGCCGCCGACGCCGCCGACCAGTCGGCCGCCGACGCTACCGAATCGGCCGCCCAGGCCGAGTTCAACGCCAACTACGCACGCACCTCCGCTGCCCAGGCCGACCAGTCGGCCGCCGACGCCCACGACTCCGCGACCGCGGCCGGCAAGAGCGCCAAGGAAGCCCAGGAACAGGCTTCCCAGGCATGGCAGATCACCATGGACAAGCGCCGGGCCGAGGAAGCCGAAGCCCGCCGCCAGGCCGAAGCGGCACGCAAGGCACAGGCCGAGGCCAACAAGAAGACCAAGCACTGCCACTACATCCCCCGCCTCGGCTACTACCCCGACTGCCTCAAGGACGGCGGTGTCATGGATCCGCCGATCAACGTGGATCCGCAAGAGGCCGCCATGATCTACGGCGGACTGTGGACACTCTCCGGCGGCAAGGACATCCAGGACTGCGTCGAGAACCCCACCCTCGGCAAATGTGCCTTCGCCGCCATGGTCGTCATCCCCGGCGCCGGCGAACTCAAGGCAGCCAAGAAGGTAGAAGAAGGCGTCGAAGGCGTCGGCGAGGCCTCCCGCGCCGCAAAGGCAGCAGAGAGCTCGAAATACGAGGACATCACTAGCCCCGGCGCTCGCATGCTGAACAAATCGACGGACGTCGGTCCCGTGGAATTTGGAAAGAACCTTGAGGCCAATGGGTGGACTCGCATAGACAAGGGCCCGAACATAATGTACGAGAAGGACGGGGCAAGGTATTTCCTTCGAGGGAAGGCCAACAGCCACGAGGGGTGGACGGCGGACTACTACAATCCAGGATCCAAGAAGGCCGACATCAAGATCAGGCTGGGTGAGGACTAATGGCAGAGGCGAATTCGATTGTGGTCGATCGCAACAGCTACCTGGAGGTTCGCTCCCGTGGCACAGTCACCTTCGACCTTGACGCCAGGTTGCCCAACCAGGTCTTCAAGGAGGATGCGGGGGACTCGCTGTTCTGTGAGTTCGATGCGGTCCTCACTCCGGAGTTCTGGCCGGCGCTCTGCGCGATGGCCCGGTGGCACGGTGACGGGCGCGTCGAACTGCTAGTTCTTGAGCCGGATTGCGATGCGTTCTACCTCCCGGAGTATCGGATGTACCCGGCGATGTCGTTGTCCGTCGAGGCTGGCGTGGACGACTATTGGGCCGCGATCGGTTATGAGCCAGACGGCGACATCATGGGGTCGATCGCGATCTCGGCGAACGTCATCGCTGTGACCGGACCTTCCGGAAGATGGGGGTGCTGGGGTGAAAGGGACCCCGAGGTTGCAGTTTTCCGGGGTTTCCCGAACGCAGCTGCACGGAATGAGTGGTGCGCGCAGTTCGGGCCCTTCCTTGAGGTGTCGGGCGCGTTGGAGTCTTATCTTCCGCTGACCTTCGCGGGTCGGACTGTCCCGGACGAGTACGCCGCAACCCTGACCGCCAACTATGGACCTGTAGGCGGTCAAGGCTCCTTGCCGAGTTCGACGATCCGGCCCAGATCCTGAGAACCACACCGTAGGATGCTTCCGCAAATTTGAAGCCCCGTCAGGTGCGTCCTGGCGGGGCTTCAGCATGGGTTGACGGCAGTGAGGTTGTCCGGTAAGTGATCTTGGAATTGCTGTGGGTGGCGTCGCTGTCCGTACCTCTCGCCGGTTCTATCCGCCGAGGCCGAGGACCACCCCGTGACGGTGACCCGGCGCGACGGCGAGGCTCTGGTCCTGATGTCGCAGCGCGAGGCCGAGGGTCGTGCCCGCTTGCTGGACTTTGCCGCGCAGCTCATCACCGTCACCCTCGACGACCGTGGCTCGCTCGCTGAGCGGATGTCCAACGCCTTCCCTTGGATGCTCGCGCTGTCGCCGGCCGGCCGGGAGTCCTGCGCACAGGACCTCGTCGATGCGGCGCGCGCGTCGTTCTCCACCGACCAGCCGCACCTCGCGATCGCAGAGCTGACCTCCTGGAAGGAGACGGCCACCGCCGTCGCGGCCGGGCTCAGCAGCGGCAGCGCCGGTCTGGAGTGGCTCGACGGCGATGAGACCGTGGAGCGTCCGTAGCCGTGGCGGCCGCCAGGAAGGGCGAGCTGGTTCCTCGCCCTCCGAAGAAGATCGAGTACGAGATCCGCTTCGCCACAGCCGACGCGCAGAAGGGATGGCGCGACCTCGTCGCGACGATCCGCAACCCCATGACGGAGACCTGGGACTTCCTCACGCGGACGCCACTGTTCACGACGCCGACGAACTACCGGCTCAAGGGTGAGCTCGGCGTCATTGAGCGTGGCAGCGCGACCCATGAGCGGTGGCAGCGCAAACCGACTGCGAAGGGCACCGCGCGCATCTGGTTCTACGTCCACGAGCGCACGGTCTTCCTGGAGCAGGTGCACACGAGCCACCCGAACGAGCCGAAGCAGGCGCGCTTCGCAGCGTCGCACATCGTCGGCGAGCGCGCATCCGATTGGGATGATCGCTGTGTGGCTGCCGCGACCGGGGGCGATTTTCCCGCCGGCGTGGAAGATCTGCTCGCCTTGCTTGTTCACGTCGCCGGGTCGGCCGACCGCGTAGAAACCCGCCCAGGCACCACCCGTTCACCTTCCGGGTGGTGCCTGCCGCACGCTGATTTCCGGGCTCAGGCCTTGTTGACCATGGCTGCTTTTCCGGGTCCTTCGACCCGGAACGAGACCGTGTCCCCCTGATGGATCTCGTCGGGGTCGATCATGAGGTCGTCTACCGTGAAGTACAGCACGGGACCACCTCGGTCGTTCTTGATGCTTCCCTCGCCCGGTTCCGCGTCCCACTCATGGATCTTTCCTTGGTCCATGGCTGTGTCTCCTTGGCTTGATGGGGGGCGAGCTCCGGTCACATGCCGGGCTCGCTCCCAGCGAACGCGAACCCGGGTGCGACAGCGACCGCTGCGCGCCGAACGGGCGACGGCGGCGACCAGCCTCCGGCGGGGCGTTCAGTGCTCCCATACCTCCGGGCCGCCGCCGCGCCACTCGATCAGCGGCGATTTCACCAGGTCCACCACGTCCAACCCCTCCAGGCCGGCACGCTCAAGAAACACGCTCAGGTCGTGCAGGCTGTATGCGGTGCCCAGAGTCTCGCTGTCGACCTGCACACGACGTCCGCCACCCTCGCCGGGCGGGAACACGATCACTCGACGCTCAGCCATGACCACAGCCTCACCCAACGGCAGGTGAGCCGCACTCGGGAGACGGATGTCAGTGGCGGCCAGTCGCCCCACGGGTCACGTCGCGGAACAGCCGCATGGCGCTGCGTCCGGGCAAGATCGACAAGTTGTATTGAGCGGGCCTGGGCCGCCTACGGCTGGTCGTCCGGGGGCTGCTGCCCGAGCTGCTCGTCGAGCTTCTGCTTCGCCGTGTCGACCTGGCTCTCGTACTTGCTGCCGGTCCGCTCGTCGAAGGCGTCGCCCGCTTTCTCGACGCCCTGCCGGGCCTGGTCCTCGTGGCCATGCAGCAGACTCCTGAGCTTGTCGAGCATGGACATGGCTGTCCTCCTCAGGGATGCCTGGCAGCTCCAGGATCGCCGGACGGATCACACGACGCATTCCGAGCGCCGGGGACTCCCGGCCGGTGTCGGGCCGGTGTTTCTGTATCGCCGAGTGCTACCAGCCGGTGTAGCGTCGTAAGTAGCAGTCGTGGTTCCGAAGTCCCGTTCGCCCGTGATCGCAATCGCGGGCGTTTTTGCTGTTCAACGCCTCTCCGGACCAGGGCGATCACCTCCGGATCCCGCATGGCGCGGGACCCGATACGAGCCCCTCGAAGGAGACAGCACATGGCCAAGGGCACCGTGAAGTGGTTCAACGCGGAAAAGGGCTTCGGCTTCATCGAGCAGGAAGGCGGCGGCCCAGACGTCTTCGCCCACTACTCGAACATCGCCACCCAGGGCTTCCGCGAGCTCCGGGAAGGCCAGCACGTCGAGTTCGACGTTACGCAGGGCCAGAAGGGCCCGCAGGCGGAGAACATCCGCCCCCTGTAACACCGAACACAAGGAAGTCCCAGCCGGTGGGCACATCCCGGCTGGGGCTCCTTCGTTCCCGCCCGCCATCTACCTGGTGCAACCTTCTGATCCGTAGCTCCACAGAGAGCATCACATAGCTACTGGGCCAGACGACGGGACGGTGAGCCTGGCGTGCGGCGGAGCCGGTCCGACCAGTCGAGCCTCGCGGGCTCGACCGCTGCACCTCACTGATCGTGGACCGTAAGGACACGCGGATTAACGTCTACATGAATGTAGACGTTAATCCTGTGGGGCTCGGATATTCATCGCTGCTGGTCAAAGCGCCACGCCCCGGGGTGTTGGTCTGCGACCATGCTCAAGTGATCGTGTCGCTCGTGTACCAGGTCACTCGGCATCTTCTGTCTGTTCCGGCGGTGCTGCTGCGGCGCCAGACCGCGAAGGAGGCGGAACTGCTGGTCCTGCGGCACGAGAACGCCGTGCTACGACGCCGGCTGCAAAGACCAATACGGTACGAGTCTGCCGACCGCCTCCGGTTCGTGGCCCTGTCCTCGCTGATCTCGCGCCGCCACTGGGCCGAGGTCTTCCCGGTCACGCCCAGCACGCTTCTGGCCGGCACCGCAAGCTCATCGCCGGCCGCCGGGACTACTCTGGGCGACGCCGTGGGCCGGGACGGCCGCCCACCCATGCGGCCCTGAAGAATCTCGTGCTGCGCCTCGCCCGGGACAACAGCCGATGGGGACACCGCCGGATCCAGGGCGAACTGGTCCGGCTCGGACACCCGATCGCCGCCTCGACCGTCTGGGAGATCCTGCACGCGGCCGGCATCGATCCGGCCCCGCGCCGCATCGACTTCCCCAAGCTCGACGAGTGGAAGCCCGAGGAGATCCAGGCCCACATCCAGTTCATGAAGCAGACCAATGCCGGCCTCGCCGTAGCAGGCGGGCTGGTCGACGCCCAGGGCCTGGCCATGCCGGAGACCGCCCGGATCGTGCGCTCCCACAGCGGCGGCGCGCCGGTTGTCACCGAGGGCCCGCCGCATGGTCGTGGTGCCAACCGAGTGCCCCCCCATCAGCCATGGTGAGCCCTTGGAGGGTCACTACCTCTGCGGCTGTGACCTGCCGTCAGGCCGTTGCACATCAGCACTTGACGCCCTCGAATGAGCACGGGTGGTCGCACGCTGTTCTGCGTGCGGTCCACCCGGGCCCGGGCTCGCAGGTTGTCGAGAGTCAGCGGACCGGCAGGACCTGGGTGTGGTCCTTCTGGACGGCCTGCAGGTCGTGGGGGTTCAGGCCCAGGAGGGACAGGATCGTCGGGGCGATCTGGGTGGTCTCGACCTGAGCAGGCTTGGTCACGCCCGCGGGGGTGCCTGCGCCGGAGATGACGAGCGGGACGTTCAGGTCGTCGGCGTGGGCGCCGCCGTGTTCGGCGATCTTCTTGGTGCCGCCTGTGTAGACCACGCCGTACTTGGCGATGCCGAACAGGTCCGGGACCCTGGCGTCACCGGGCTTGACGCCGAAGTACGACGCCGCCTCCTTGCCCGCGTAGACCCTGCTGAGCCCGCTGCTGGTGAAGGACTTGGTGGGCTTGCCGGTGATGTCGGTGCCCTTGCCGCTCTGCGACAGCAGGTACTGCTTGGCGAACGAGGTGGCCTCGGCGGAGCGGTCGTTCAGCCACAGCAGCATGCCGTCGTCGTCCACGGAGTGCGCGACGAGGTCGCCGGCACCCGGGTGCTTCTTCTTCCAGGCGGCGTTGAGCCCGTCGAGCAGCGGACCGTCGTCGATGCGGGTCAGGGCCGTGGGATCGGTGGGCGACTGGCCGTGCTTGGCGGACAGGATGATGTCCGTGCTGGAGGCCAGGCCCTTGGCCCGGATCTCCTTGACTATCGCGCCGACCTGGGTGTTGACGTAGTCGAGGTTCTTCTGCAGCAGCGGGCCGGGGATGCTCTTGGCGGCGTAGCCGCCCTTGAGGCCTTCGGAGGTGGGCAGCTTCTGCGCGGTGGAGACCGACTGGAAGTTCATGCCGAAGATCGCAGGGGTGCCGACCTTGTGGCTGCCGCTGTGGTCGTAGCCGTCGATCTCGTTGAGGACGGCCTTGACCTTGTAGCTGTCGTACTGCTCGGTGGCCTTGTTGTCGGTGGTCCAGTCGTTCCCGGCCGGGTAGCCGTTGGCGTCGCTGTTGATCTCCGGGGAGAACTGGTCCTGGATGCCCGTGCCCGAAGGGCCGTTGAGGATGTCGTAGGCGATGTGCTTGTCCGACCAGGCGGTGCGCAGTCCTGCCTTGCGGGCCACGTTGAAGACGGTGTTCACCCGCAGGTACGAGTGCGGGTAGACCGGCTTGCAGGTCGTGGGGTCGACGGGCAGCTTGGTCGGGTCGAGCAGGCTCTGCGGTCGGCCGGTCATCTGCAGGATGCTGCCGGGCAGGTTCTTCAGGCCCTGGCCGGCATCGAGGGAGGCCTTGTTCTTGTCCATGTCCTCGGTCATGTCCACCTCGACGCCGGGCTTGACGCCCTTGCAGTGGGTGGTGCCGGCCGGGAGCAGGGCGTGGTTGTACACATCGTCGTAGTAGATGCCGGTGGTACCCGGGCCGCCGCCGGTGACCTGGGCGGTCATGCCGGGGAAGGAGTCCGAGGGGGTGGTGGTGTGCGCGTTGGTGTAGTGCACGCCGCTGTTCACCAGTCGGGCCAGGGCGGAGCCGGGGTGGCGGGTGACGTACCAGGCCAGATCCGATTGGTGCAGACCGTCAACGGACAACAGGAGGACGTGCTTGGCGGTCGCGGTCTTCCGCGGCGCGGAGGAGGAGCCGTCGAGCTCCGACGCGGCGGCGAGCGAGCCTCCGGCGAGGGTCATGGCGACACCGAGGGCGGCGGCCAGTCGTATGGATCGGCGGGTCACAACCAACTCCAGTTGCTACTGATGACGCGGGCGGCGATGCGGGACATGACTAGCCGCCGGTTCTGTCGCGACAACAGCCGGAATCTGAACGTTTGGCAAACCCAGCGTATTTGCCCCTCCACATAAGACCGTGGACCGGCGGCGCAGGAGCGACGGGAGTGAAGCAGGCACTGGCCTCGACCAGCCTGGGCGAGGCGTCGGGCCGAAGATGTTGAGAAGAGGTTGAGAAGACGTTGAGCGGGGCGGGTGGCGACCCTGTCAGCGCAGGCGCGACGGTGCCGTCGGCAGGTCCGGGCGGCGAAGAGGGGCCGCATGCCGGGGCGCACGGGGCCGGGCGATCACCTTCCTCGCCGGGCCCACCGCTGTTCGATCTCGATGGTGACGGCCGGGCCTCCTTCTTCGAACTGGAGGTCCCGGGGATCAGGC
Source organism: Streptomyces sp. MUSC 14 (assembly GCF_001866675.1). NCBI lineage: Bacteria > Bacillati > Actinomycetota > Actinomycetes > Kitasatosporales > Streptomycetaceae > Streptomyces > Streptomyces sp. MUSC 14. Next base: position 136,746 of record NZ_MLYN01000023.1, on the reverse strand, counting down.
TCAGTGGAACCTTGGTTGGGGCCGAGTCGCTGAGGCGCGGGTGCACTGTCAGGGCGAGAGGGGGGATGGCACGGGCCAGGGGTTCGAGGTGGTCGTAGAGGGCGGCGTGCAGGGCGACGGCCAGTTCGCGGGCCCGGGCCTCGCTGGCCACGTCGTGCAGCACGAAGTAGACGGGGCCGGCGGAGGAGTCGGGGCGGATCAGGCGGAGGACGGCCTCCCGCACCGGTCCTCAAGCTCACGGCCAAGGGCGCCGACGAGGGCGGCAGCCCAACCGTCTCGCCTGCCGGCACGAAGGGCTCCGTGAGCACCAAGTCGACCGCGTCGGCCAGTGACTCGACCGCCCGCGGCCTCGGCATCGCCGGGCTGGTCGTCGGCGTGCTGGGGCTGGCCTCGGCCGCGTTCGCCGTCGTACACGGTCGCTCCACCGGTTCCCGGGCCGAGTAACGCACGTACCTGCCCTGCCGGCGACACCTGCCGGCAGGGCTGGGCCGGGCGGCGTCGTGGCTGCGTTCATTGCCTGGCGAGGGGCCTTCAGGCTCCTGCTACGAGTTCGGAGTGCTCGTGGTCGCAAGCTTCGTCGGTGCCGTAGGTATCCCAAGGGGGGAACGGGTCGGTGGGTGGCAGGCTCTCGCCGTCGGTCATGAGGCAGTCGGTGAGTGCCGCTTGTAGTGCGTCGGTGTGCAGGTGCGTGCCGATGAAGACGAGTTCCTGGCCGCTCGGGCTGTCGGTGTCGCGGGCTGCGGAGGGCTCGAAGCGTGCAACGGAGCCGGCCTGTGACCACAGGCCCGTCACGTGCGGGCGGCTGGCCAGCGTGAAGAAACCCTTGGAGCGCAGGATCTGCCCGTATGCGCCGTTGTCGAGCTCCTCGGTGACGAAGGTCCACAGTCGGCCGGGGTGGAAGGGGAGTTCGGCGCGGAAGACGGTCGAGGAGATCCCGTACTCCTCCGTCTCGGGGACGTGGTCGCCGTTGAGTTCCCGCACCCAGCCGGGGGCCTGTTGGGCGCGTTCCAGGTCGAACAGCCCGGTGCCCAGTACGTGGCCTGCCTTCACGCGGCCGTGGACGGCGGGGACGATACGCGCGGCCGGGTTGAGGCGGCTGAGTGTCGCCCGGAGCTGGTCGGCGGAGTCGTCGTCCACGAGGTCGAGCTTGTTGAGGACGATGACGTCGGCGAATTCGATCTGGTCCATGAGTAGGTCGCTGACGGTGCGTTTGTCGTCCTCGTACTGGTCCAGGCCGCGCTCGGTGAGTTCGTCGCCGCTTGCCAGTTCGGGCAGGAAGCCTGCGGCGTCGACGACGGTGACCATGGTGTCCAGGCGGGCGAGGTCGTCGAGGGTGGCGCCGTCGTCGCGGGCGAAGGCGAAGGTGGCGGCCACTGGCATGGGTTCGGAGATGCCGGACGACTCGATGAGGAGGTAGTCGAAGAGGCCCTCGCGGGCCAGTCGGTCGACCTCTTCGAGCAGGTCGTCGCGCAGGGTGCAGCAGATACAGCCGTTGGTCATCTCGACCAGCCGTTCCTCGGTCCGCGACAGGGCCGCCTGGCCGCCGCGCACCAGGGCGGCGTCGATGTTCACCTCGCTCATGTCGTTGACGATGACCGCGACGCGAAGTCCCTCGCGGTTGCCGAGGACGTGGTTGAGGAGGGTGGTCTTGCCCGCGCCGAGGAACCCGGACAGGACGGTGACGGGCAGTCGATCGAAGGGCATCGGCGCTCAGCCCTCGGGGCGCAGCAGTCCGCGTTCGTACGCCTTCACCAGCCGCTGCGGCACCAGGTGTTGGACCCCGTTGACGGTGACCGGGACGAGCGTTGGCGTGGCCGCCTTCCACTGGGCGCGGCGGTGGCGGGTGTTGCTGCGGGACATCTTCCGCTTGGGGACAGCCATGGAGTTCCTCCTCGGTGGTGACCATGCAGAAGGTACATGAAAACGAATCCCGTTACGAATAGAGGTCCGACGCCCCCCGCCCGATTCAGGATTTTCTGAATTCAGGAGTGTGTGTACTGTCGGGTGTGTGCTGACTGTGGCTTCCGACATCGACGTGCTGGTCCGGTTCGGTCGAGCACTTGCCGACCCGATCCGCTGCCGCATCCTCCTGGCCCTGCGTGAAGCACCCGCCCACCCCGCCGACCTCGCGGGCGCGCTGAACATCTCGCGGACCAGGCTGTCGAATCATCTGGCGTGCCTGCGTGACTGCGGCCTGGTCGTCACCGTCCCCGTGGGCCGCCGTACCCGCTACGAACTCGCCGACGAACGCCTCGGTCACGCGCTCGACGACCTGCGCACCGCTGTGGTCGCCGTCGAGGGCGCCCGGACGTACGCCGATGCCGACGACAAGGGGTGCTGCTGACCATGACGACAGGGATCTCCCTGCCTCTCGGCCCCGACCCGGCCAGGCGCGGCGTCCTTGCCAGACGGATACGGCTGCTGGTCGCGGCAACCATCACCTGCAACGCCATCGAGGCGGTCGTCGCCCTCACGGCCGGGACTCTGGCCTCGTCCGCTGCGCTGGTCGGCTTCGGCCTCGACTCCGTGATCGAGGTCTCTTCCGCCGCCACCGTCGCCTGGCAGTTCTCCGCCCGCGAGCACGCGGTGCGCGAAGCCAGGGAGAAGACCGCGTTGCGGATCATCGCGATGTCGTTCTTCGCGCTCGCCGCTTACGTCGTCGTCGACGCCGTACGGGCCCTGAGCGGAACGGGCGAGGCCACGGGCTCCCTGCCCGGCATGGCGCTGGCCGCCCTCTCGCTCGTGGTGATGCCGTTCCTGTCGGCCGCCCAGCGCCGCGCCGGCCGGGAACTGGGCTCGGCATCGGCCGTGGCCGACTCGAAGCAGACTCTGCTCTGCACCTATCTGTCGGCGGTCCTGCTGGTGGGCTTGGTCGCCAACGCCGTGCTCGGCTGGTCGTGGGCCGATCCGGTCGCAGCCCTGGCCATTGCCACGGTCGCGGTGAAGGAGGGGCGGGATGCGTGGCGCGGAGAGGCGTGTTGGGCGGCATCGGCGGCCGTGACACCGGGCCCCGGCCGACAGCAGGCGGGAGCAACGGATGCCTGCGGTTGCGCTTCGGGCTGCGACTGCTGCGCTTGACGAGGCGCGATCCGCTCCGGCGCGCTGGCCAGACGCCTTCCCGAGACGTTCCCCTTCGGCCAGGGAAGCGACTCTGCGGGCGTGACAGTCGGCACCGGTGCCGAGGTGCTCGGTTGGACGTGGGACCGGGGGAGCCACGCCGAGTCGGTTCTCTTGCCCGAGACGCAGGTGGTGCCCAGGCCGGCCGCGCTCGCCCGGGAGGCGGCCGGGTAGCTGTACGTCGCGGGCGCCACCGCGTTCGCCGCCACGAAAGCGGTCGGCGCGAGCGAGGGTGAGGTGATGGCCGTCCGGACGACGGTTGACGGTGTGGGCGTCTAGGGGGTGACGAAGTGATAGCCGGCGTCGAGCAGGCGGGGAAGCACCAGGCGCAGGGCGGCCACTGTCTGGGAGCGGTCGCCTCCGCCGTCGTGTTCGAGGATGATCGATCCGGGATGGGCGTGGGCCATGATCCGCTCGACGATGAGCGAGGTGCCCGGTCGTGACCAGTCGTGGGGGTCGACGGACCAGTCCAGGAGCCGCATGCCCAGCGCGCGGCAGGTGGCCAGGGTCGGCTCCGACCAGACTCCGTAAGGGGCGCGGAAGATCGTGGGGCGCTGGCCGGTGACCTTCTCGATCGTGTCGCTGGTGCGTTCCAGCTGGGAGCGGACGGTCGCCGCGGATGCCCGGGCCAGGTCGGCGTGGGTCCAGGTGTGGTTGGCGATCAGGTGGCCTTCGGCGGCCACCGCCCGCACCAGGCCGGGGTACGCGCTGACGCGAGCACCGACCTGGCAGAACGTGGCGGTTACGGCGTAGCGGTGCAGGAGGTCCAGCACCTGCGGAGTCCATTCGGGGTTCGGACCGTCGTCGATGGTCAGCGCGATGGCTCGCGGGCCCTGGTGAACGTAGAACTCCGGCCTGCCCGGCAGCTCGACGTAAGCCGGCTCGCTGGCGTGAGAGTCGCCCGGATGCGTGGGCTTCACGATGTCCGGCGCCGGCGTCTCTGCGTGTTCAGGCGTACCGCCAGGGGCTGTGCAGGCGCTGAGAAACATCAGTCCGCCGACCGACAGCAGGGCCCGGCGGGTGACATGCGTACTGCCTGTGCTCTCCATGCCATGGGTAACTGCATCACCCAGTACGGTGGTTGCGCTGTCTGTTCATGGTCATCCGGCCGTCGCATGCCGTCGGTCGCAGTCCGGGCACACCCCGGACAGCTCCACCGTGTGCCGGACGTTCGCGAAGCCGGAGGTCTGTGCGATGGTGTCCGCCCAGTCCTCCACCGGGCCGGCGTCGACAGGTCGGCTCAGGCCGCACTGGGTGCAGATGAGGTAGTGGCGGTGGTCGGGGCCGGGGCGGTAGCGGAAGAGGCGTTCGCCGCCCGTGTCGCGGACCATGTCGGCCCGGCCTGCGGCGGCCAGCGCGGTCAAGGTGCGGTAGACCGTGGACAGGCCGACCGGTGAGCCGTCGGCGGCGAGCCGGTTGTGGAGTGCCTGGGCGCCGACGAAGCCCTCGGCCCGGATGAGCGCCTCGACGACGATGGTGCGTTGCTGGGTGTGGCGGCCGATCAGCGTGACGTCGGCCAAGGGTGTGGGGGCGGGCTGTCGTTCGCGTTCCATCGGGTGCCTTCGCTCATGTGCCGACGGGGACGGCCGTTCTCGTACGAGGGCTGGAAGCGGGCCGTCGTATCAGGAACGTCGCGGCGTAGACGGCTGTGGCCATGGCCATGATGGCGAAGCTCGGTGGCATCCTCGGCACCGCGTACGAGGCGAACAGTCCCGTCCACATCTCCAAGACCGCCAGCGCGGTGGAGAGGGCGAGTGCCCGGTAGGGGCGGTCTGTGAGCCGGATCGCGGCGCCCGCGGGGGCGGCGAGCAGGCCGAGCAGCAGCAGGGAGCCGACCGCCTGGGTCGCCTCTGCGGCGCTGATCCCGGCCAGGGCGAGGAAGCCGTAGCCGAGCAGGCGGACCGGCACCCCGCGGGCGGCGGCCACGGCCTCGTCGAGCGTGGCGAACAGCAGCGGCCGGGCGATGAGAACCACCAGCAGCCCGACCCCCGCGGCCACCAGAGCCGCGACGACCGCGCCGGCAGAGGAGATACCGAAGACGGAGCCGAACAGCACGCTGACGCCGGCGGTTCCGTTCGCGGTGCTGCGGGACGTCGTGTAGAGCGTGATGAAGAAGGCGCCCAGGCCCAGGATCCAGGAGAAGACGCTCCCGATGACCACGTCGTCGGGGCGCGCCCGGCGGCCGAGCGTGCCGAAGAGCACAGCCATGGCGATGGTGGCGGCGAACAGTCCGAGGCGCAGGTCGGCGCCGAAGGCGAGGGCGGCCATGGCGCCGGTGAAGGCGACGTGGCTGAGGGCGTCGCCGGTGAAGACCTGGGCGCGCAGGACGAGGAAGTAGCCGACCAGTCCGCAGGCGGCGGCGATGGCGGTCCCGGCGAGGAGGGCGTGCTGGAAGAACGGCTGGGAGAGGGGGGATGCGGCCAGTAGGACGGTCATGCGGTCGCCTCCGCGGAAGTGAGCCGGGCGCCGGTGCGGCTGCCGAGCAGCGTGTGCAGTGAGCGCCAGCCCAGGGCGAGTACGTATCCGGCGAAGGCGATGGTCGTCACGAAGAAGCCCAGGGGATAGGGCGAGTAGTAAGCGGCGGTCAGGCCGAGCCAGGTGGCGGCGAACGCCAGCAGGACGGCCAGGGCCAGGCTCAGCGCCGGGCGCGCGGTGAGGAGTTGCGCGGTGGCGGCTGGGATGACCATGAGGGCGAAGACCAGGAGGGTGCCGGTGATCTGGCTCGCCTCGGCGGTGGCCGCACCGAGCAGGACGAGGAAGATCACTGAAAGGGCGCGGACCGGCACCCCGCGCCCGGCGGCGACCTGCGGGTCGACGGACGCGAACAGCAGCGGCCGCCCGATCACCGCCAGCACCGCGAGCACCACCGCGCCGACCACCGTCAGCACGGTCACCTGGGACGAGGTGATGCCCAGGAAGGTGCCGAAGAGGATGGTCTGCGGCCCCTCCAGCAGCCCCTTGTACAGGGCGATGAACAGGAACCCGGACGCCATCAGGAACGCCTGCACGGTCCCCGTGAGTGCGGACTCGTGGTGGTCTCCGCCGCCGTGCAGGGCGGCGATGACCAACGCGGCGGCCACGCACAGCGTGAAGTACCCGTAGACCGCGCTCACTCCGAGCAGGACCGCCCCGGCGGCGCCGGGGAAGGCGACCATCGAGACGGTGTGCGCGGCGAACGTCTGGCGCCGCAGCACCACGAACCACCCCACGAGCGCGGAGACCACGGCCACGACCGCGCCCGCGCGGAACGCGTTGACCATGAAGGGGTACGACCACATTTCCTGGAAGTCGGCGAGCAGGTTCCACGACCAGACCGGCACCCCCGTCTCAGCGAGCGCCATGACCGCTCCCCATGGTGTCGTGCCGGTCGGTGTGCACCGCGGGCGCCTCCGGCTGGCCCACCACGACCAGCCGCCCGTCCGAGGCCCGCAGCACCTCGACGGGCGTGCCGTACAGCCGGGTCAGCGTCTCGGAGGTGATGACCTCGCTGGGCGTGCCCGTTGCGGCACCGCCTTCGGCCAGGTACACCACGCGGTCCAGGTGGTGGAGTATCGGGTTCACGTCGTGGGCGACCATGACCACCGAGACGCCCTCCTGGTGGCAGATCCGCCCGATCAGCGCGGCGACCGCGCTCTGGTTGGGGAGGTCGAGGCTGTCCAACGGTTCGTCCAGCAGGAGCAGTTGAGGTTGACGCACCAGTGCTTGGGCGATGAGCAGCCGCTGCTGCTCGCCCCCAGAGCACTGCCCGATCGGCCGGTGCGCGTACGCTGTCGCCCCGACCAGCTCGATCACCTCGTCCACGCGTGCACGGTCGGCCCGCCTACGTGCGCTCGGGAACGGCAGCGGAACTCCCCACCGGTCACCGTCCAGGCCCAGGCGTACGACATCGACACCGCGGATCTGCAAGGTGGCGTCGAAGCTGCGGCGCTGCGGCAGGTAGCCGATGCGGTCGTTGGCCTGTCCGGGCCGGGCGCCGAGGACCCGCACGTCACCGGCTGCCGTGGGCAGGGTGCCGAGCAGGACCTTGATCATGGTGGATTTACCGACGCCGTTGGGGCCGAGCACGGCGGTGAACTCGCCGGCCCCGATGCGAAGGTCCACCCCCGACCAGAGCGTCCGGCCGCCGACCCGCACGGCGGCGCCGCGCAGCGCGACCACCGGCCCGGTTCCGGGTCCGGCTGCCGTGTCGGGGCCGTCGTCATGGCTGCCGCTCCGGCGGGTCGGGACGGCTTCGCGGGCCTTCGCTATCAGGTTCATGGCCTCAGATCACTTCCCGGTGGCCTTGGCCAGGGCCTGCTCGATGCCCTGGAGTTCGGTGGTCTGCCACTGCTGGAAGGTGGCTCCGGCGGGGGCGAGGGTCTCGGTCACCGTGGCGACCGGAATGCCCTGGGCCTTGGCCGCCTTGACCTGTGCCTGCACGTCGGGTGTGGAGTTCTGGGAGTTGTAGACGTAGATCTTGATCTGCTTGTTCTTGATCTGCTGGTCGATGGTGGCCTTGTCCTTGGCCGTGGGGTCGGAGCCCTCGCTCATCGCGTCCAGGAACGTCTCCGGCGTGAGCATCTTCAACCCGAGGCCCTCGGAGAGCGGGGTGACGATGGACTCGGAGGCGCCGATCGGGGTGCCCGCGTACTTCGCCTTGATGTCGGTTATCAGCTTGTTGTACCCGGCGAGCGTCTTGGTCTCGAAGGTCGTCTTCTGCTGGTCGAAGTAGGAGGCGTCGGCGGGGTCGGTCTTCTTGTAGTCGGCGGTGATCTTCTCGATGACCTGGTGGACGTTGTCCGGGGAGTACCACCTGTGTGGGTTGCCGCCCGGCTTGATGCCGACCAGGTCGCCGACCTTCAGCTCGGTGCGCCCGCTGCCGGGGTTGGAGGCGAGGAGCTTGTCGGCCCAGGCGTCGTAGCCGATGCCGTTGACGATGGCGTACTGGGCGCCGGCCACGGTGCGGGCGTCGGCGGCGGTGGGCTCGTAGGCGTGCGGGTCGGTGTCGGGGTTGGTGATGATGCTGGTCACCTTCACGTGGCTGCCGCCGAGCTGGGAGGCGATGCTGCCCCAGAAGTTCTCCGCAGCCACCACCTGGATCGTCTTGCCCGAGCCGCTGCCGCCACCGGTCGCCGCGGTGTCGCTGGTGTGCGAGGAGGAGGTCGAGCAGGCGGTCGCCGTCGCGGCCGTCAGGACGGCCGTCGCGGTGACGAGCGCGATTCTCACGGACGGGCGGGAGAAGCGGGAGGCGTCGACGGGGGACATGCGGAACTCCTTCGGGCGGTACCAGGCGCGCGGCGGACACGCGTCGGCCGGGGTGGCGACACTCTCGACGCTAGATGGTAATGATTTTCAGATCAATGAGAGATGAAAACCGTTGCCATCTTTTGACGGCCGTATGACTTCGGCCATACGGCGCCTTCCGCCCACTCGGGGAGTTTCAGGGGGTAAAGCAGCCGGAGGAGGGGAAGGGTGGTCTACGGCGCGCAGCGGGGAGTGGGTGGCCGTGCCCGGGACGACCGGGCCCGACGTGCCGGGGGGAGGGTCGGGTATGGGCGGGCAGCCCTTGTATCTCGCACCGCGGCTGGGGGAGAGGCTGCGCTCACTTCTGGAGTCCGGCGAACTGCTGCACACCCTCACCGACGCCCTCGGATCCCCGCTGAACCTGGTCGTGCCCGATCAGCTGGCCGCCAATCTCGAGCAGTTCCGGTCGGTGTACAGGCGGCATCAGCTGTCCGGGCAGGTGTTCTTCGCCCACAAGGCCAACCGGTCAAGCGCCCTGCTGCGGCGGCTGGCCGCCACCGACGCCGGCGTGGACGTCGCCTCACTGGCCGAGTTACAGCACGTGCTCGGCGCAGGCTTCACCCCCGACCGCGTCATGGCCACCGGCCCGAAGAACCCGGAGTTCCTGTGGCTGGCCGCGCGCACCTCGGTCACCGTCGCGGTCGACGGCTGCGACGAGCTGGAGCAGCTGGCCGGGTTGGTTCGCAAGCACGCGCTTGCCCGGGTGCGGGTGCTCCTGCGCCTGTGGGGGTTTGAGACGTCCGGCGTGCGGGTGCTGACCCGGCGCAGCCGTTTCGGCACGCCCGTCAGCGAATTGGAGCCGCTGCTGGAAGCGGTCGAGCGGCATGGCGACGTGGTCGACCCGGTGGGCGTGGCGTATCACCTGGACACGACCGGCCTCGGCGAGAAGGCGACGGCGCTGGAGGGCTGTCTGCGGGTGCTGGAGGAGTGCCGGAGCCGGGGGCTGCGGACGGTGGCCGTGGACGTCGGCGGCGGATTCGGCGCCGACTACCTGGCCGACGGGGAGCAGTGGGAGCGGTACACGACCGAACTCACCCGCGCCGTCCTGGGCACCCGGCCGCCCCTGACGTGGGGCGGGCACGGCTACGGGCTGCGCAACGAGGGCGGCACGCTCCACGGATCCCTCGGCCTCTACCCCGCCCACCGTCCGGTCGCCGGGCCGCGCTACCTCGACGAACTGCTCACGCGTCCGGCCGTGTCCTTCGACGGCCGCCCCCTCGCCGCGCTCCTCCTGGAGCACCTGTACGACCTGCACATCGAACCCGGACGGGCCCTGCTGGACCAGTGCGGGCTGACCCTGGCGAAGGTGCTGGAGGTGCGCACCGGGGAGGACGGCGGGGAACTCCTCGTACGGCTCGCGGCCAAGGCCGACGACGTCGCCCTGGAGGAGCACGGGGTGCTCATGGACCCCGTCGTCGTTCCCCGGGATCCGGCTCGGCCTGGCGACGGCCCGGTCGCCGTGCACCTCTTCGGCAGCCTGTGCCTGGAGACCGACCTGGTCACCCGCCGGACGGTCTTCCTGCCGCGCCGCCCCGCGCCGGGTGACCTGCTGGTTTTCGCCAACACCGCCGGATACTGCATGGACTTCCATGCCACGCACGCCCAGCGGCAGCCGGTCGCGCGCAAGGTCGCCGCCTGGCAGGAAGGAGGCGCGTGGCGCTGGTGCCTGGACGACCAGTACTGGCCGATCACTTCTGTGGGGGGAGCGCAGTGAGGTACGACAGCATCACCGAGGCCATAGGCAACACCCCGCTCGTGCGGATCGACCCGGCCGTGCACGGTCTGGCGCACATCGACCTGTACGCCAAGCTGGAGCTGTTCAACCCGTTCGGTTCGGTCAAGGACCGGGCCGCCTGGAACATGGCCCGGCCGCACCTCGCCGAGGCGGCCGCACCCGGCAGCCAGGTCGTCGAGCTGTCCAGCGGCAACACCGCCAAGGCCCTCGCCGTCCTCGCGGGCATGCACGGCCTGACCTTCAAGAGCGTCACCAACCGGATGCGGGTCCCGGAGATCAAGGACCTGCTCCTGCTGCTCGGCGCCGAGATCGAGGAACTGCCCGGCCAGAGCGAATGCCTCGACCCCACCGCCACCGACGACCCCCTGACCCTCTTCCACCGGACCCTGTCCGAACCCGGCAGCGCCTACCTGCACACCGACCAGTACTTCAACCCGCGCAACACCGAGGCCCACCTCACCGGCACCGGGCCGGAGATCGTCAAGGACCTGGACGGCCGCTGCCCCGACTGGTTCATCGCCTGTGTGGGAACGGCCGGTTCCTCCACGGGCGTGGCCCGGGTGCTGCGCGAACACGACCCCGCCGTACGGGTCCTCGGCCTGGTCGCCGCCAAGTCCGACTTCATCCCCGGCATCCGCACCATCGACGAGGCGCACGAGGTCGGCCTGTTCGACCCCGGCACCTACGACACGATCGAGGCCGTCGGCTCCGACGACGCGGTCGAGGGCATGCTGACGCTGAACCGCCGGTGCGGCATCCTGGCCGGACCGACCGGAGGCGCCGCCTACTTTGGCGCCGTACGCCGGCTGAAGGCCGTGGACAGCGAATTGTCGGAGCGGCAGACGGCCGTCTTCATCGTCTGCGACCGGGTCGAGAGCTACCTGAGTTACGTGCGCAAGCGCCGCCCGGACGTGTTCGGCCGCCCGCGCCGCCCGACCTCCGCGGCCGACCTGTCCGAGGCCGAGATACAGGCGGCTGCGGCGATCGGTGTCGCCGACGCCCAGGCGTGGATCGCCACCGGCGGTCCCCTTGTCGTCGACCTGCGCAGCCCCTTCGCCTACGCCGCCCTGCACATCGACGGCTCGGTCAACATCGTCGACGAGCTCTTCGAGGAACTCCTCCACGGTGGCTTGCCCTTCAGCCGCAGCCGCCCCGTGCTGCTGGCCTGCCCGGTAGGCGAGAAGTCCGCCCGCTACGCCGCCCTGCTGACCCGGATGGGACACCCGGATGTGCGCAGCCTGGCCGGCGGCATCATCGCCTGGCGGGACGCGGGCGCACCCCTGGTGCGGGACTGAACGTCATGACCACACTCTCCCAAGGTCCCACCGCTATAGAGGAACTGGGGGATTGGCAGCGTGCCGTGCGCGACCAGTTCCCGATCATCACCGGGCATCCGGACCTGGCCTACCTCGACAGCGCGGCCACCGCCCAGAAGCCGCAGGCAGTCCTGGACGCCGTGCAGACCTACCTGACCACGGCCAACGCCAACGCCGGGCGCGGCAGCTATCCGTGGGCCAACCGCACCACCGCTCTGGTCGAGCAGACCCGCGACCGCATCCGGCGGTTTCTGGACGACCCTGCACCGCAGCGGTCCGCCGTGCATTTCACCAGCGGCGCCACCGAAGGGCTGCGCACCATCGCCCGCGACTGGCTCCCCGGACTCCTCACCCACGGCGACGAGATCGTCGTACCCGCCGCCGATCACCAGGCCAACATCGAGCCCTGGCAAGAGGCCCAGCAGCAGCTGGCCCGCCAGGGCGTGCATGTCCGCGTCCGGCCGATGCCCTACCAGCAGGCGTCCGGCGACTACGACCACACCGCTCTCGCGCGCCTCGCCGGACCGCGCACCAGGCTCGTCGCCGCCACTCACGTCCACCACGTCTACGGCGGGAACATGAACATCCACCGCATCCGCGAGGCGGTCGGCCCGGACGCGGTCATCTGCCTGGACGCCGCCCAGAGCGTCGGTCACCTCCCGGTCTCCGTAGCCGACCTGGACGTCGACTTCGGCGTCTTCTCGGGCCACAAGGCGATGGCCCTGCCCGGCACGGGAGCGGTCTGGGCCCGCCAGGCACGTGGCCCGGCCTTCACCCCGGGCGGCTGGTCCGGTACCCCCAACACCGTCGGAATCGTCTCGCTGGCCGCCGCGCTGGACTGGCTGGACGGCGTGGGTACGGACCGTATCGAACGCTGGACGGTCGCCCTGGCGTCCCGACTCACGGACGGCCTGCGCCGGCTGGACTCCTACGAGGTCCTCGGCTGCCAGACCAGCCTTGCCGTGGACTCTCCCGTTCAGCGGCGTCAGGGCATCGTCACCTTCCGGCACCGCGACATCGGCTCCGGTGACCTCGGCTTCATCCTCTTCAGTCACGGCTTCATGGTCCGCTGCGACCACCACTGCCAAGGTGCCGGAGGGGAGGACGGGGAGTCGGTGAGGGTGAGCCTGCACGTCTACAACACGGTGGCGGAGATCGACCGGCTGCTGGCTGTACTTGCCACCCTCGGGTGACAGCACACGAAGAGCCTTAATGGAAACTGTTTTCACCTGTAAGGTCCGGGCGAGAGGTCCCTGATGGGACACAGGTGCGAGACGGCAAGGTGGCACGAGCGATGGGGCTGAGCCTGGCGACGGCCGAGAAATGGGTGGGGCGCTGGGAACTCCAGCAGCGGCGGTACGCCGTCGACCGCGAAGACCGCTTCACGGTGATCGCCGACGTCGTCGAGCACATCGCCGCCGGACACACGGGCCGGCCCCTGATCGTCGACCTCGGCTGCGGACCGGGCTCGCTGGCGGCCCGCTTGGCCCGCAGGCTGCCGAGGGCGGACATCGTGGCGGTGGACCGGGACCCCTTGCTGCTGGAACTGGCCCGTACACACCACGCCGACGCGGCCCGCTACGTCGACGCCGCGATCGGCGAGGACGGCTGGACGCAGGCCCTGGCCCTCGACCGCCCGTTGGACGCCGTCGCGTCGACAACAGCCCTGCACTACCTGACCCCGGACACCCTGTACCACGTCTACCGGCACCTTGCGGCGCTGCTGCGGCCGGGCGGTGTCCTCGTCAACGGCGACCACCTCCCGCAGGACGACGCCGTACTCGCCGAGGTGGCGGCGCACGTCGGCCGCCGCCGGGCTGAGCGGCAGCACGCCCTCGCCCATGAGGACTGGACCTCCTGGTGGGCGGCGGTCGCCGAGGACCCCGAACTGGCCGAACTCCTCGCCGAACGCCGCAGCCGGCAGCTGGTGACCAGGTCCGGTTGTGAGGCGCGGCTGACCTTGTCCGGCCACATCCGCCTGCTGCGTCAGGCGGGGTTCGGACAGGCGGGCGCGGTGTGGCAGTACGGCGACAGCCACGTCGTCGTGGCGGTCCGCTGACCTCGCGAGGGGCTCAGCAGTCCCGGAACTCCGGTGACTGGTTGAGGATCTGGGAGCGCAGTGAGGTGAAGCGGGTGTGGGTCTCGCCGCCGCGCGCCTCGGGGCGGAAAGCGGCGACCCGGTGGCAGTTCTGGAAGGCGAGGACGATGCCGAAGTGGCGTTCCAGGCTGCCGCGGATCGCGTCGCTGGACAGGGCGCGCAGCAGCTGGCCGCGTTCCTTCTCGGAGGGCGGAGGGGCCTGGTTGTCGGCGAACTCGGCCGGACCGGCGCGCAGTTCGTCCGCCAGGCGGGCGATCAGGTTGTAGGCGTAGGGCAGGGACGTGCGGACCGTTTGCACGAAGTCCTCCTCCCGCACCGGGCCGTTCTCGGCTTCGGCGAGCAGCTGCGGGGAGACGTCGAGTGACATGCAGGGGGTTCCTTGTCTGTTGCGGTGTGGGTCTTGCCGGGTCAGGCGAAGGCGGCCAGGGCTTCGGGGCCGTGCCGGAAGTTCGGGTCGACCTGGGTGGCGAGGTCCTGGCCGGTGGCCTCGTTGGCCCAGGCGGCGGCGTTGCGCAGGTGGAAGTCGACGGCGTGCTGCTGGAAGGCGGCCCAGTCCTTGGTGCGGGCGTCCACGGCCGCGCGCAGCCGGTCCAGGGCGAAGGTGTTGTGCGGCTCCAGCTCGTCATGACCGCTGCGGCCCTGTTCCTGGGCTCGCACGTGGGAGGACTGCTCGCAGTGGGCGATCAGATCCTCGCCGACGTGGCCGCGCAGGAAGGCGAGGTCGTCCGCGCCGGTGACCTTGTTGCCGACCACGGCGACCGGGATCCCGAACTCGGCCGCGTGGTCGCGGTACTGGCGATAGACGGAGACGCTCTTACGGGTCGGCTCGACGACCAGGAACGTCATGTCGAACCGGGTGAACAGGCCGGAGGCGAAGGCGTCGGCCCCGGCGGTCATGTCGACGACGACGTACTCGCCGGAGCCGTCCACGAGGTGGTTGAGGTACAGCTCGACCGCGCCGAGCTTCGAGTGATAGCAGGCCACACCGAGGTCGCTCTCGGCGAAGGCGCCGGTGACCATCAGGGGTACGCCGGCCACCTCCTGGACGTGGTGGCCGTGGACCTCGTCGTCGCCCAGCAGGCGCAGCAGCCGGGAGCCGTGGCCGGGCGGGGTCGTCTTGACCATGGCTTCGCAGGAAGGGATCCGAGGGTTGGTGCCCCGTAGGTAGTCCTTGATCTCACCGGTGCGCGCGCTGAGCGGCGGAGCGGTGAACAACTCGTCCTCGTCGAGGCCGAGGGCGTACGCCAGGTGCTGGTTGATGTCGCCGTCGATGGCGACGACCGGCGCGCCCGAACGCACCAGATGACGGGAGAAGAGCGCGGACAGCGTCGTCTTGCCGCTGCCGCCCTTACCGACGAACGCGACACGCATGGTTAGGCATCCCTGTTGAAAATGGATTTCATGAGCATATGCTGGGGGTGCCGGCGGGCGGTGTCAAATCGTGCCCGCTGCAACTCGCATGTCAGTGCGGCGAGTTGAGGCATTGATGACGCAAAGAGGGGGCGTCCTTTTGAACGTCGCGAAGGAGAAGCGGGCATGAGTGATGCCGTATGCGGTCCCCGGGGCCGACCCTTCACCCTTGTCGTCTGCGGATCCTGCGATGAGGTGACCGGGCAGGTGATGGACGGCCTGCGCCGCGCGGTCCGCGACTGCCCCTACGGGGTCATGGTCTCCACGGGGTGCCTGGGCAAGGTTCTGCACTGCCGTCGCGATCGCGGGGTGCACGCCGCGGTGCAGCCGTGCACGGCCGACCGCAGACCCGCCGGGGCCGTCGTGCGTCTTGGTCCGCTCGCGTCCGAAGCCGACGCAGAGGTGGTCGGGGCGTGGCTGCGGGCCGGGATGCCCGAGGACGGCTCACTGCCCGACCGGCTCCAAGTTGCTGCCGCGCCTTGGCGGGTCGCCGGCCTCAACTGACGGATACGGCCTCAGGTCAAGTTGTGCGCGCCGAGGCGCAGGTGCTCGATGTGGTGGACGGCCTGGTCGAGGAGCTGGGCCACGTGGTCGTCGTAGAGGCGGTAGACGATGCGGCGGCCGTCGCGCCGTCCGGTGACCAGACCGAGGGCGCGCAGCAGGCGCAGTTGGTGGGAGACGGCGGACTGCTCCATGCCGATCGCGGAGGCGAGTTCGCCCACCGGGTACGGGCGCTCCCGCAGGGCGGTGAGGATCAGCAGGCGGGACGGTGTGGCGAGGGCCTGGAGCGTCGTGGCGACGGAGGCGGCGGTCGCTTCGTCGAGCCGGGCGGCCGCGAGGACGTCGCGACCGGCGGCGTCGACGTCATCGGCGTGCACGGATGCGGGCCTCGCGCGGTGGGCGGATGAACTGGAGCTCCAGGGTGGTGGGCGGTTCGGAGATGCCCGGTCCGCCTTGCGCCGCCCACCGCACCAGGTCGTCGGTGCAGTCGTCGTCCATCGCGAAGCCCACCCAGACGGCGCGGCCCCCGGCCCGGCGCCCGGCGGTCGAGGGCTGGACGACGATGACGTTGGCCTGGTCGCAGGGGCCGAGGCAGTCCGTCGTACGCACCTGGAAGCCGCCATCCGCCGCGCGGAGGACCGTGCGGTTCACAGGGCAGTCCGGGACGGCACGCCGTACGTCCGGACCCGGCCGTCCCGCCATGCGACCGCCAGCAGGTGGGGGCCTGCCCAGGCGAGCGCGCCGACCGCCGCACCGGCGCCGTCCAGCTCGCGCACCGGGCGCAGACGCGCCTGCGCTCGCCCGGCGGTGGCGTACCACAGGGCTACGGTCCCGTCGGCGCCGCCGCTGGCGAGGTGCCCGCCTGTGCCCGGCCGCCAGGCAAGCGCGGTGACCGTCTCGTGGCAGCGCAGCGAGCGCGGTGCCGTGCCCTCCGGGCCCTTGCCGGAGAAGTCCCACACGGTCACGTCGGGTGCGCCGTCGGCGGCCAGCCAGAAGCCGGAGTCGTCGAAGGCGAGCCGGGAAATCTTCTCCGGGTAGCCGGACATGGTCAGTTCGCCGCCGTCGCGGGCGCGCCAGATGTGGATGGACGCGTCCTGGTTGCCGCTGCAGATCCACCTCCCGGTGGGTGCGACGGCGAGCGCGAGGTGGGAGCCGACGTAGGGGTAGGTGGCGACCGGCTTCTCGGTGTGCCGTTCGTGACAGCGCACGGCCCCGTACGCTGCCACGGCCAGGCGCCGCCCCCGCCGCATCCAGGCGACGTCGGTGGCGGTGGACGCGGCGGGCTCCGTCCGCCACAACTCGCCGCCGTCGGTGTCCAGCACGAGGGCTCGGCGCCCGGAGGCGACCGCGACCCGCTCAGTGTCCGCCCAGGCGGCGGCCGCCGACCAGGCACCTGACTCCCGTACCGTCGTCCGCCCGTCGACGCGCCGCCACAACGCGTACCCCATGGGGCCGGTGGCGACCATGTGCTGGGCGTCCGGAGAGAGCGCGACCTTCAGAGCGCCTCCGGGGAGGTCGAGCGCGCCGATCTCGGCTCCCATTGCCGCGTCGAAGATCTTCACGGTGCCCTCGGCCCCCGCGACGGTGACCAGGTCACCGCGTGCACTGAGTGCGACGAGTACGTCGTCGACGTCGGTCTCCCACGCGGGCGGGGACTCCACTGCCGTACTCACGCGATTGCTCCCGCCGTGGCCAGGCAGTCGGCGAAGCCGCGCTGCAATGCCTCGCGGTCGAGGTCACGACCGATGAACACCAGCTTGTTCGTGCGGGGTTCGTCCTCCCGCCAGTCGCGTGCGAAGGTGCCGTCCAGCAGCATGTGCACGCCCTGGAAGACGTACTGCTTGGGCGCTCCGGCGATGGCGAGGATGCCCTTGGAACGGAAGAGGTCGACGCCCTTGGTGCGCAGCAGGGTTCTGAGCCAGGCGTTGAGGCGGTCCTCGTCCAGCTCGCCGTTCAGCTCGATGCCGACCGAGGTGACGGTGGTGTCGTGCTGGTGCTCGGTCTCGGTGAGGAAGGAGGGGTCGTCGGCGAGCACCCGCTCCAGGTCGAACCCGCCGACGTCCATCACATCGTGCAGGTCGATGCGGGCATGCTCGGCGGGAATGATCCGGACGCCCGCGTTGACGGCCCGGATGCGACGGACCACCTGCACGATGGTCTCGTCGTCGACCAGGTCGGTCTTGTTGAGCACGACCCGGTCGGCGAAGGCGATCTGCTCGATGGCCTCGTTCTCCACACCCTCCGGCTTGACCTCGTCCAGGTGCTGGAGCACGTGCGCGGCGTCCACGAGGGTGACGATGGCGTCCAGCCGCAGCTGGGAGGCGATCTCGTCGTCCATGAAGAAGGTCTGGGCGACGGGCGCCGGGTCGGCGAGGCCGGTGGTCTCGATGAGGATGTGGTCGAACTTCTCGCGTCGGCGCATCAGGGCGCCCAGGATGCGGATGAGATCCCCGCGCACGGTGCAGCAGATGCAGCCGTTGTTCATCTCGAAGATCTCTTCCTCGGCGTCGAGGACGAGTGCGTCGTCGATGCCGACCTCGCCGAACTCGTTCTCGATGACCGCGATCCTCAGGCCGTGGTTCTCGGTGAGGATGCGGTTGAGGAGGGTGGTCTTGCCGGAGCCGAGGAAGCCGGTCAGGACGGTGACGGGGACCCGCTCGTCGCCAGGGTCTTGGGATTCCGGGGTGGTCAAGTCGGTCTCCTAGTCGTGCTGTTCGGGCGTAGCGAGCAGGGCGGCTCGCAGGTCGTCCTCGGTGATTTGGTCGGCGGGGCGGTGCAGGGTCCAGCGGCGGGCCTCGCCTTCCATCGGCAGCACGGCGACGACCGTTTCCAGCGGCGGGCAGCCCGGTTCGGTACAGGCGAGCTGGCGGATCAGGACGGCGGTGTCCTCGTCGAGCCCGAGCAGGGCGCGCACGCTCTCCTTCAGCTCGCGCAGCTCCGGACACGGCCTTGCGGGCCCACGGCGGGATCCCAGTGGCATGGCGTTTCCTCTCCTTCGTCCTCGGAGGGCCGGCAGTCGGCGCAGACGCCGGTGAGTTCGACCGTGTGCTCCACAGCGGCGAACCCCGTGTCTGCGGCGATCCGGCCCGCCCATTGCTCGACGATTTCGGAATTCACCGGGCGGCTGCGGCCGCAGCCACGGCACACCAGGTAGTGGCGGTGCCCGTCGGCGGGGCGCAGCCGGTAGAGCCGCCCGCCGGCTTCGTCGCGTACGACGTCGACGCCGCCGTCCGTCTCCAGCTCGCGCAGGGCGCGGTAGACGGTGGTCAGGCCGATCGCGTGGTCTCCGGCCAGGAGCAGGGTGTGCAGCTCCTGGGCCGACACGAAGTCCTGGCAGGCGGCGAGCATCTGCAGGACCGCCCTCTGCTGCCGGGTCGTCCGGCCGCTCACGGCACATCACCTCCTGTGGCTGGCGCCGAGTTGGCATGGCTTCACCGTAGATGGAAATGAAATCCATGTCCATATGAACGATGGGTCATGCGTAAACTTCTGGCCGCAGGGCCTTTTGAAGGGGGACGCGCGACGGTCTACTGGCGGCTTTCGGCGCGAGCCCGTATCCGGGCCGCCTGCGGTATCGAGCAGCTGGGCCTCGGCTTGAGCGACGCCGGCGAGGCGGATCGCGCACAGGAGGCCACGCTCGGCGCCGCTTGCTGGGCGGTGAGCCGCTCAGTCGGGCCATGTCGTCGGCCAAGTGGCAGTGCGGTCGGTCGGGTGCGGCAGTCGCGCCGGGGCGGCAGCCGGAGGCATCCGTGCCGAACAAGGCGGTTCGGCTGCCGTGAGGGTGTCCGGGACCGTCGCTGTCTGAAAATTGCAGGCAGATGGACAGAACGCCGTGGTTCCAGACACTGACGCGGTCGGCGAGCCCGTACAGCCGCGGCGCAACCGGCGCCGGATCGGGGGTCCGCACGTGAGCGTGCGTGGTTCTAGACAAAAGATGTCATTTAGATGCAGTCGCTGATCATTGTCTGGCAGAGTCGCCGAGGTGCGTCTGCGGGTGAAGGGAAGGCGTACGTAGGGCTGAGGAGAGGTTGCGAATGACTACGGAAACCGCAATGCCTGCTGTCCATGCTCACCACACTCACCAGCACGGTCTTGGGTGCGGCCATGTAGCGGTGCCGCACGACGACCACGTCGACTATGTCCACGACGGCCATCTGCATCGCGCGCATGAAGGTCGTGTGGACGA
Organism: Streptomyces sp. MUSC 14; assembly: GCF_001866675.1. Classification (NCBI taxonomy): domain Bacteria; kingdom Bacillati; phylum Actinomycetota; class Actinomycetes; order Kitasatosporales; family Streptomycetaceae; genus Streptomyces; species Streptomyces sp. MUSC 14. The sequence continues at coordinate 117,100 of NZ_MLYN01000023.1, read as the reverse complement.
GTGCGAGCCCGGCGGCCACACCGTCCATGACAGCCACACTCACCAGCACGGTCCTGGGTGCGGTCATGTGGCGGTGCCGCACGGCGACCATGTGGACTACGTCCACGACGGCCACCGCCCCGGAACCCGCCGACGAGCCGACCGCGGCCGACGGCCAACCCGTCGGCTACGCCGTCCTCGGCCGACCACTGAACTGGCAGATCCGGCACCGCGGACTGGTAACCGGGATCGGCGCGGCCATCGCCTGGCTGATCGGCACCCTCACGCCAGGTACGGCACGACGTACCAGCGCCACGGGCCTGTGCGGCGTGGTTCGGCGCCCAGCTCACCCAGACCAGTGCGGGACGCCGCAGCAGCCCGCTGGTCCTGGCCACCGCTCTCTGCACTGCAGCTGCACTCGTCGTCCTCGTCCAGACCTCCGCCATCAGCCATTTCTTCGACTGCACACCCCTGGGCCCGCTCGCTTGGACCGGCGTAGCTCTTGCGATCGGCGCCGCCTGTCTTGGCCCCTATGTACTCCCGTACGCCTACCGACTGCTGACCGACCTCACCCCACGGCTGCGTCCCGCCGTGCGGCTCGTCCCGTGACGGGGCGTACGAGACAGCGCCGGGTCCAGACCCGGTCCAGGCACCCTTCGGGGTCGTCAGTGCCCGGCATGCTGGTGCCTCTGCCGGATCCGGAGGGGTTCAGGAGGCCGGCCGGCGATCCGGCATGGCACGATCAGGTCCTCCGTCAGGTGATAGGCGGCACAGACCCGGTGGTATCCGTCGGCGATCACCAACGGAGTACCGCGCACCAGGAGGACCGGGGAGAGTTTGCTGCCGCGTTTCACCTTCTGGATGTTGTGCTGGACGTGGACGTTGTCCGCCGGGAGCAACGGCAGGCCCGAGGCGCGCATGATGTCCTTGGCCTTCTTCGTCTGCGTCTCGGACGCGCGCAGGGCGTCGACGATCCGCGTCACTTCCTCCGCCGGGAGGAGCAGGTCGAGGTAGTCGGCCGCTGCCGGGAAGTCGTGCTCCTCCGGGTCATCGAGCCACAACCTGGTCCATTCCACAGGGCCGCCCCCTGTTCGCGTGCCTGGCGCATCGCTCCGGGTGACAAGCGTAGGACCGCAAGCAGGTTCCGGACACCCGCCGCGCACAAGGTTGTTGGAGCCGTCGGAGCGCTCTCGGCGCGAGTCCACCGAACGCCGTCGGCCGGGGCTGACCGTCAGCCGTCACTCCGCGAGCACCTCGCGAGCGGGTGGGCCGATGGCGGCACCGAGCACGGCGTTGTTGGGCAGCAGCACTGGGCCGTCCTCCGTGTGGAGTTGGACGAACAGCAAGGTCATGTCGGTCACCTCGCCCTCGATACGGCCGCCGAGAGGTCCGGACTGAATGCTGATCCGCTCACCGATCGTGAAGGGGTGAGAGACCAGCAGCACCAGACCGGCGCAGATGTTGCCGAGGACCGGCTGGGCGGCGATCCCGAGGATCACTCCGGTCAACGCGCCGCCCAGCAGGAGCTTCTCCCACGGCACCCGGATCAGGCTGAGCGCGCCAAGGATGACCAGCGCGTAGCCGAAGAGCAGGCAGAGGACCCGCAGGGCGACGGACCGGCTGTCGCTGATCCGCCCCGCCAGAAGCTTCACCAGATCATCCGTGGCCCCGCGCACCGCGAACAGCGCGGCCACCAGGAAGACACCCGCGCTAATACCGGCGACCACCCGGGACGTCACCGACTCGTGGCTGTGCGCGCTGCCCAGCAGACCACCGTAGTTGAGCGACACGGCAAGCCCGCCGACGGCGAGGGTCGTGGTGACGACGGCCCGTCGGGTGCGGATCACTCCACGCCAGTGCAGGCCGTGCCCGAGCACGACGTCACCTGCGCGTACGTGGTTGCCTTCCATCTCCGCCCCCTTGTGATGAGCCCGTCGCGGGGGCACAGTACTTCACACCCCGTACGACCACTGAGAGCCGGTATAGCCTCGCCCACTCGGGCCGGCACCCCTCATCCACATGGGGCGGCGAATCGCGGCGGGGCCGCGACGGCGATGAGGCTCCGATGCCGTGATCACAGCAGCCGTAGCGAGATCGTCTCTATCTGCTGGTGTGGTGCGCCGCGGCCACGACCGTGCGCGGAGAAGGACGTCGGCTCGCCCTGCGCGGGAGGCGCCGCAGCCCCTGAATCCTCGTAGACCGACAGCATAGGACGATGAGCGCCATGGCAGGTCAGATCTGGGTGTCACTCAAATCCTTGGGTGGCTCGTCCCCGGCGGCTTGTTGTCCTATCCCGTCCAGCACAGCACTCAGCTGTCGGCGCAATGTGCCGAACAACATCCGCAGCAGATCGCCTTGTCAGCGACCCTGCGCGCCGAACGGCTGGCGCTGCTGGAGCGGTTCATCGAGGCGGCGGACGCGGAACGCTCCGCGTTCGGCCGGCCTCCCGAGTTCAACGACACTCACGCCTGGTACCTGAAGACGCAGGACATCATGGGTCGCGGAGCTGCTCATCCGCATCCAGTTACCCGGCTCTTGCATGATGCCGCGCGCGTACTTTCTCGACCTCAACCGGACCGTGTGGGAAGGCTTGCCCGATGGTGGGAGCGTGCGGGACTACCTGGAGGACAACCGACTGACGTTTCTCGACGCGGCCCGAGCGGCCATGGGATAACCCATGGCCGGCCCTCGAAGATCCTCCACCGGACAGTTCAGTTGACCTGGGTCTTCCCCGTGCCGGAGCAGTCCGCAGCCGTCAGGTGTGGGAGGAGCCGGATTCGGCCATGTGGGCCGGCGGGGTGGTGGTGAGCCGGTCGACCGCGTTGCCGATGGCGGCCAGGAGGGATTCTGCGAGAGGAGGACCAGCGCCGGAAGTCCTGCACCGGGATTGAACGTGACCGTCCGCGAAGCGATCGTGCAAGCACACCAAGCAGCCCGTGCCGCCGCACGCTCCGATCATGTGAGCCTCGACAACCCGCACGATCAAGGAAGCCATGCCCGCCCACCCGCGAAAGACGACCTACGCTACGACGTTTCCGGAGCCCCGGGCAGCACGTCGGGGATCTCCCACAGCTGGCCGGACATATTGCTCACGTAGATCTTGCCGGCGCGGCTGTGCGGCCCGACGCCGCAAGCATCGCCAAGCCCGGTGGCGACCACGCGCTGCAGGCCCTTGGTCTTCTCATTCAGGTCGACCTCGTGCAGGCAATCGCCCGCATGGTCGGAGACGTATGCGCGGCCCTTGCCGTCCAGCGCGACGCGGGTGCTTGCGGAGAAGGTGGCGACTTCGCTCTTGGCGGCGCCGGAAGGGGGATTGAGGTCGACCTCGTACAGAGGGCCGCTGACGTACCGGCCGACGTACGCCCTCCTGCCGTCCCTGTCCAGCGCTACTCCGGAGGCATACGCCATGCCCCCGATGACCGGCTTCGTCCTCGCCTCACCGTTCTCCAGTTCGTCCTTCAGATTGACCGCGATCAACTGCCCGTTGTTGTAGTCGGTGACATAGGCCCTGTCCGACCCGTCCAGCGCGAGGCCGTACACGTAGGGGACCTTGGCGACCTCGACGACTTCGACGGCCTTGGAGCCATCGAACAGGTTCTTCACCTTGCACAGGCGGCCACCTGAGTAGTCGGTGACGTACGCGACCTTCTTCGACAGGTCCAGCGCCACATCCACGATGTCGCCCAGGCCGCTCGCGACCTCACGCCAGTTACCGGAGCGGAGATCCGAGGCGAGATCCACCTCGTACAGCCTGCCGTTCCGGTCGGCGACGTACGCCTTGTTGTTCGGCTCGTCCAGCGCGAGGCCGTACGACCTGCCCAGCCCGGTGGCGCGCACCGAGGGAGCCTCTTTCGGGCGCTCCTGCTCCTTGCCCTTGCCCTTGTGAAGGGGGTGCTGCTCCAGATCGAAATTGAGGTTTTCAAGCTCGAAGATCTCGTGCACCCCGGCGAGGGTGGAAACGACCTCAGCCTCCCCTTTTTGCAGGAACGGCTTGCCTTCATCGGTCAAGTCGAAAGCCTCCGCGACCGTGCCGGTCTCGCCGAGTTTCCATGCAAGCACCCTGGAATATTTCGGCTCCATGGCCTGTGGGCCGCTCGGGCGGGTCTCTTTGACCTCCACCGGCTCGGGGTAATACAGAGCGACCCACCCACCGAAGGAGATGGGGTATTCGTAGTCGAACCTCCGCACCTGACGTCGCTGCGTGGCCAGGACGTCCACGCGGCTGCCGACTTTGCCGCTCAGCGTGGACGAAGTCTTGAACGAAGTGGTCAGCGAACCACTGACAGAAGCCGTGATCCCGAGCATCAGCTGTGCCGACAATTCGCCAGTACCCGTGGCGGTGCTCGTGGCCGTTGACGTGCTCGTCGTCTGCGACTGAGACTCCGTGTCAACGCCTTGATTGTCTTTGCTGTTCTTCAGGGTGGTCTTCTGAGATTGATTCAAAGCCATGCTCTTCTGCAGCTGCTGCTGCAGTGACGCAGTGACTTTTGCTCCGAACGTGAGCTGCACCTGTCCCTGGAGCGACCAGCTGATCGTGTTCGAGATCGAGAATTCGACCGTGTGCGACCAGTCGGTGGGGACGGGGTCGGTCCGATTGACGTACGTCTGCTTGGCAATCACGTCGGGAGGAGGCTGCGCAATGTCGCCTCGCTCTTCGACGAGCGGCACCCCCACCGTCATGTAGGCGATCCACCCGAGATCGTGCGCAGTGCCCTCCTCGGGAAAGTCGAATCGCCCCTTGTTCAAAGAAAATCCGGTAGGGGAGACATACCGGTCGCTCCCGTCCTTCGCCTTCTTCTCGGCCTTCCGCTTCAGCTTTTCCTTGTCCCGCTCCAGGATGGCGGCGGCCTTTCCGGCGATGCCGAGTTCCTCCAGGTTTCGCTTTGTCAGCGGGTGGCGCACAAATCGTTCGCCGAGATGAGTCGTACTCACATTGTTCTTGGTGGGACCGCCCATGGTCTTCAGCCTCCTTGCCTTCCAGAACTGAACGATTTGTCGGGGACTACTCGTGAGCTGCTGACGGCCCTGCACGCCCCAGTGAGGAGTCGTCAGGCTGCCGAGCGGGGCCGTTGCTGCTGCTCAAGGGCGGCGGACTCATAAAGCTGAGGTCTTCGACCAGCCCTCGCACCCCTCGAGTCGGCCCCGAACTCAACCTCACCCCTTGACTGACCCGTCGTCGCTCCTTTTAATGTCTTTGGCTGATTGGCGGTTGTCCTTCCTCGATTCTTCCAGCTGCTCGTCGCTGATCTTTGGACGGTCTTCCTCCCTGATCTTCGGCTGGTCTTCTTCCTTGATCTCCACTTTCACTTTCTTGAATGCCTCATCCTTGGCCGAAGACGCCATACCGGATGTGGACTCGGGGTTCTCGCTGGCTTCTTTCTGCTCCGCCGCTGCCGTCTGGGTGTTCTTGAACAGAGGGGTGATGAAATTTTCCATGATACTGAGCGCCTCGGGCGACGTGTCGCGCACGATCTTCGGGTCACGCACAGCGTCAGGAATGCCGTCGTAGAGCTCGGGATCGACCCCTTCCCTTTCGGGCCGAGCCCCGGGAATATTTTCATGGAGCTTCCGAGCGGACTCTTCGGCGGACTTGGCTTCACTTCCGCCACTGTCGAAGATGTTCTTAAAAGTCACGAGACTTCCCTCCGGATTCTCTCGATGGACACGAAACCAACCCTTGCAAAAGGGTCGTTTCCCCTCGCCGCGATGCCGGGATCAAAACCTTGATATCCAAGGGACAAGGCCTCGCGCACCTCGACAGGGGGCCGCTGACAAATGGGCCCACAAAGAAGGTGGCGCATTTCGCCGACGCAGGCTGCGCACGCGTCGCTCTTGCCGTCCGTACCTTTCTGCCCTTGCGTCATTCTCCGCGTGCACCAGGATCTTCGTGCTGCTGCCTACCCCCTCGTTGATCGACCTATGCGGCGCGACCCTGCGGCTTCTCGCCCATCACCTGGCCGCAGGCCGACGGGCGACGTTCTTATCCGGCCCCCATGGCGGCTGGAACTGCTCCCCCAGTTGTTTTCGTATTGAACGATACTCCAAAATGCCCCGCCTGTGATCTGCGACGACCAGCTCGGAGGGGCCGCTTCACGGCGTCATCGAGCTGCAGATTGCGTAGATTCCTCGCCACCTCAATGTCTCCAGATATGGGGCCGAAACCGATCGGTCTTCTGTCTTTTGGCCGGGAGTGAACCTCGAAAGCAGGGGCAGGAATCGTCTGTGTGTCCGAGCCGTCGGCGACCGCCAGATGGCGGCCCTTCGGGGGGCGATCGTCAGGAGGTACTCACGGCAGCAGTAACTGGGCGCCGGAATAGGTGAGTTGATCGGTGTCTCGGCGCACGGCTGTTGCGAAAATGCTGGTCGGTTCTGCCAGTGACAGGACGGGAGAGTGTTAGCCTGCGCGTCTCATCCGGGGTCGCGTCCGGATCATGATCGGAAAAGCGAAAGTGTCTTCTGAGCTACAACGATGAGGCTTGTCTAAAGGTCCCAGTCGTACCAGCAGAAAGGCACTTTCTGCGTGCACGCTACCCGGTCACGCCCCAAGCTCGTCGTCAGTGCCGACGGGTACGGGGTGGTCAGCCACGCCGGCTCACGTCTGCTGGCGGATCTGGCCGATGCCACCTCGCTGACCAGCGCCTTCAGTGACGCTCTGCACCGGCTGCGGCCGCGTGGGACCGGGCACGATCCCGGCCGCGTCGCGGTGGACCTGACGGTGATGCTCGCCGACGGAGGCGAGGCGATCCGGGACCTGGCCGTGCTGCGCGACCAGGCCGACGTGTTCGGCAGCTCGATCCAATACCTGGAGGTCCGCCACCGCGCTCACGCCCGGGTCGCGGACCACATCCGTTGCGGCAACACCACCGGCTTCGGCTGCCTCCGCCATTCCAGACGGTTCCGAGCGTGTAGGGCGGGTGTGGTCGTGATCCATGTGAAGTGCCGTTGTCCGGCGTCGTCGCTGCGGACGGGTGGGATGCGCAGGGGGAGGCTTCGGCGGTCATGGAGGTTTCGGTGGCCCACACGACGGGCTCGAGGTCGGCGGGGAAGGCGAGCTGGACTTCGAGTTGTTTGGTGGGCAGGCGGATGGCACGCTGGAACCAGTTGCCCCACATGTCGTCGCTGGGCCTCAACGGCGCCTACGACGGCGCGGTCTCCGCGGTCATCTACAGCGAGGGGCCGTGGGACGACCGTCGGCCACTCCCAGTCGGCGAAGAGCACGACGACACAGACGGCCTGCGCTGACCTGAGCGCACACACGGAAATGCCCTCGGTGAGCGTCAGGGAAGTCACAGGGGTCGTCCGGGTCTCGCAGGGCGATGGTCCGCAGGCTGGTTCCGTGCGGCCTGTACGGGCCGGTGCAGGACTGCCTCGACGGTGTCCTGGGCGACTGGCGCGTTCCTGAAGTGTGCGGCTGCTGCTGGTGCGTCGGTTACAGGCGCTTCGCTGTGCGGTCGCGCAGCAGCAGCCACTGACTCGCGTCGGCGCCGCCTGAACGCGCAGCCGGTCCATGCAGCAGCACGGCGTAAGCCGTCCTCTCCGCCTTGCCCGGGGCGGCATACTGGCCGGGCGCCTCCGGGGTCGGGAATGACCTCGTCATGTCTTTCCAGGCCTTGTCCGCGTTCGGAGTGCTGAGCATCGGCCCTCCCGGGCTCAATAGGGTCATGCAGTGAAGTACCAGCACGCGTGGCTGCACCCGCGGTAGGGATTGACGGTCCACTCGAACGGCATGCGCAAGGCGCCCGGCACCCGGTTCAGCACCGAGCGCGCCCGGACCTCGTGGAAGGTGATCCCGCGGAACTCGGGCGTGTCGAACGTGCGGGTGACCACGGCGTCCGCGCCGAACAGCGCGGGCTCGGCGGCCCGGCCGTGCGCGGCCGGCTCCTGCGGCTCGACGGTTGCCGCAGGCCGGACGGTGAGGTTCTCCCAGCGCATGACGCCTCCTCGGTAGCACTGCCGCACACAATAGAACATCTGTTCCCATGATCGTGCGTCCGCGTTGGCGCCCCCCGATTTGGGGGGCCGGGCACCGGGGTGGTTGGCTTGCCCCAACCCCGAGAAACGCAGGTCCTGGAGGAACGCAATGGCGCAGGTCGAGGCCACTACGGAGCGGGTCGTCGCGGCGGACGCGGAGAAGGTGTTCGACGCCCTCGCCGACTACAGCGGCACGCGGCAGAAGCTGCTGCCGGAGCAGTTCAGCGAGTACGAGGTCCGCGAGGGCGGCGACGGCGAGGGCACCCTCGTCCACTGGAGGCTCCAGGCCACCAGCAAGCGGGTGCGCGACTGCCTGCTGGAGGTCAGCGAGCCCACCGACGGCGAACTGGTCGAGAAGGACCGCAACTCCTCCATGGTCACCACGTGGCGCGTCACCCCCGCCGGCGAGGGCAGGTCCCGGGCCGTCGTCACCACCACCTGGCAGGGCGCCGGCGGCATCGGCGGCTTCTTCGAGAAGACCTTCGCCCCCAAGGGGCTCGGCCGGATCTACGACGCCCTGCTCGCCAACCTCGCCGCCGAGGTCGAGAAGTAGCTCCAACGCTCCGCCGGCGAAGGGGCGTTGGGCCCCTTCACCGGTTCGAGTGCATCTCCGCCCTGCCCGGAACGATTCCGTAACTCACCGCAGTTGTTCACAGTTGACGCCTTACGCGGGAAATGTGAGCAGGTGTGACGAGAGGAGCGGCACGTGGGCGGCACGACACTGGTGGAGCAGGAGCGGGCCGTGGCGCCGGTCGGGCAGGAGAGCCCCGCCGCACCGCAGGCCCCCGCGCCCGCGCCCCGACTGGGCGCCCGCCGCGTGCGGTGGGTGTTCCTCGGGCTGATGCTCGCCCTGCTCCTCGCGGCGCTCGACCAGATGATCGTCGCCACCGCACTGCCGAAGATCGTCGGCGAACTGCACGGCCTGGACCGGATGAGCTGGGCGATCACCGCCTACCTGCTCACCTCCACCGTCGGCCTGCCCCTGTACGGCAAACTCGGCGACCTGGTCGGCCGCAAGGGCGTCTTCCAGTTCGCCATCGCGGTCTTCGTGCTCGGCTCCGCGCTCGCCGGCCGGGCCCAGTCCATGGACCAGCTGATCGCCTTCCGCGCACTCCAGGGCGTCGGCGCGGGCGGTCTCATGATCGGTGTGCAGGCGATCATCGCCGACATCGTGCCGCCCCGCGAACGCGGCCGCTACATGGGCCTGATCGGCGCCGCCTTCGGCCTCGCCTCCGTCGCGGGCCCGCTGCTCGGCGGCTACTTCACCGACCACCTCTCCTGGCGCTGGTGCTTCTACGTCAACGTCCCCTTCGGACTGGTCACCCTCGCCGTCGTCACCGTCGTACTGAAACTGCCCAAACCCGCCGCCCGCGGGCGCTTCGACGTCCTCGGCTCGCTGCTCCTCGCCGCCGCCTCCACCTGCCTGGTGCTGCTGACCAGCTGGGGCGGCACCGAATACGCCTGGGGCTCGCGGCAGATCCTCGGCCTCGGCGCGGGCGCCCTCGCCGCGTCCGTGCTCTTCCTCGTCGCCGAACGCTACGCCGCCGAACCCCTCATCCCGCTCCGGCTGTTCCGCGACTCCGTCTTCGACGTCAGCGGCCTGGTGGGCCTCGTCATCGGCGTCGCCCTGTTCGGCGCCGCCAGCTATCTGCCCACCTTCCTGCAGATGGTCGACGGCGCCAGCGCCACCGAGTCCGGCCTGCTCATGCTGCCGATGATGGCCGGCATCGTCGGCGCCTCGATCATCGGCGGCCAGCTCATCAGCCGCACCGGCCGCTACAAGATCTTCCCCGTGCTCGGCAGCGCCGTCTCCGCCGTCGGCATGTGGCTGCTCTCCCGCCTCGAAGTCGACACACCCCGGCTGCACTACAGCATCTGGATGGCCGTCCTCGGCGCCGGCATCGGCCTCGTGATGCCCGTCCTCGTCCTCGCCGTGCAGAACTCCGTACGCCCCGCCGACCTCGGCACCGCCACCAGCGCCAACAACTACTTCCGGCAGATCGGCGGCAGCGTCGGCGCCGCGGTCTTCGGCACCCTCTTCGCCGACCGCCTCACCTCAGCGCTGCGCAGGGAACTGCCCCCGCGCGCGGGCGCCCGGCTGCCCGACGCCGACTCCATCACCCCGCAGCTCGTCCACGCACTGCCGCCGGCCCTGCGCGACGCCTACACCCGCGCCTACGCCGACGCGATGCCCCGGATCTTCCTCTACCTCGTCCCGGTGCTCGTCGCCGGCCTGCTCATCGCCTTCTTCCTCAAGGAGAAACCCCTGGTGTCCCACCCCACCGCCGAACCCGATCACGAGCCCGAGGCCGTGCACGTGACCGTGACCGTGCCCGCGAACCCCCCGATCCCGCAGGCCCGCTCGGCGTACGCCGCCGGCATCCCCGTCTGCGGCACGGTGCAGCACCCCGACGGCACCGTGGTGCCCCGCGCGGCCCTCACCCTCATCGACGTCTCCGGACAGCAGATCGGCCGGGGCGCGAGCGGCGACGACGGTCGGTACGCGCTCAGCACTCCCGGCTCCGGCTCGTACGTCCTCATCGCCGCCGCGGGCGGCCACCAGCCGCAGGCCGTCTCCGTCACCGTCGGCGAACGCCCCGTCGAACTCGACGTCGTCCTCGGCGGCGCCGGACGCCTCGCGGGCAGCGTCCTCACCGCCGACGGCAACCCCGTGCGCGACGCCACCGTCACGCTCACCAACGTGCACGGCGAGGTCGTCGCCGCCACCCGCAGCGGCCGCGAGGGCGGCTACGTCATCACCGAACTCGTCGCCGGCGAGTACACGTTGGCCGCCAGCGCCCCCGCCTACCGCCCCGCCGCCCTCCCGATCAGCGTGCAGGCCTCCCGGGAGACCCGGCAGGACGTCGAACTCGCGGGCGGCGCCGTGCTGCGGGGCACCGTCCGGGCGAGCGGCGGACGGCCCGTGGAGGACGCGCGCGTCACGCTCCTCGACGCCGCGGGCAACGTCGTCGACACCCTCACCACCGGAGCGGACGGCACGTTCCGCTTCGTCGACCTCTCCTCCGGCGAGTACACCGTCATCGCGGCCGGCTACCCGCCGGTCGCCACCGTCCTCCAGGTCGCGGGCGGCGGCCGCACCGAGCGCGACCTGCAACTGGGCCACGAGGACTGACCGTCGGCCGGAGCCGGAGCCGACGGGGGGCGCCCGCGCGGCACCGAGCCGCGCGCCGGTGCGATCCGGTGAAACCAATTCCAGGATTGCCACACATCGCGACCGTACCGGGCCGTACGGTAGTGGCAGGCTTCACAGATCGTTTGCGAACAGCCGTAGGGGAGAAAGGGCCTGGGCCATGGATTTCGGCGACGACCGTGGCAGCACGCGGGACACACCTCCCGGCCACGGCGAGGGGGACGCCGCCGCGGGCCGCATTCCACTGGGCGTGGTCGTCGTCGACCGCGCCGGCCTCGTGTCCCACTGGAGCAGCGGCGCCCGGCGGCTGTTCGGCGTCGACCGCGAGGACGCCGTCGGGCGGCCCGCCGCCGACCTGCTGCCGGTCTCCGGCGCCCTGGCCGACGACGCGCACGGCGCGGACACCCGGCACGCGTACACGCCGTACGACGACCCCGGACCCGACCTGGAGGCCTCGCTCGACGGGCACACCGGCTACGCCACCGCGGGCCGCGCCCGCCAGAGCACACCCGGCGGGGCACCGGACGGCGAGCGGCTCGACGTGCTGTGGTGGGCCTACCCGCTGGTCGGCCCCGGCCCGTCCCGGCTGCTCGTGCTCGCCGCCGACGCCACCCGGCTGCGCGACGAACGCGGCTACGACGACGAGACCGCCGAGCGCATCTCGCCCGGCTTCGCCCGCCACACCGAACTGCCCGCCTCCGACGAACTGGCGCGGCGGCTGCCCGAGATCCTGCCCAACATGGGCCCGGGGCTCAGCTCCCGCATCGTCTCCCAGGTCCTCGAACTCGGCTATCCCGTCCTGGAGTTCAGCCAGTCCGACCGGGTGCCCGTCACCCCGTACTGGGGCGTGCCCCGCCGCCCCGGCCGGGTGCGCACCGAGGCCGTCGTACCCCAGCAGCGCTCCGCGCCGCCCCTCGTCCCGGCCGGCGCCGAGGCGGACCTGGAGTACGCCGCGGTGCGCGAGCGGCTGGAGTTCCTCAACGAGGTCAGCTCCGGCATCGGCTCCTCCCTCGACCTCGGTGAGACCATCCGCGAGGTCACCAGCGCCGCCGTGCCCCGCTTCGCGGACTTCGCCGGCACCCATCTGCGCGCTGCCGTCCTCGCGGGCGAGGGCTTCCCGGACGGCCCGCCGGACGCCAGCACCGTGATGTTCCGCGTCTGGGTCGAGCACAACGACGAACCCGGCCGCTGGGACGACACCGTGCCCGTCGGTGAGGCCTTCGCCTTCCCCGAACACACCCCGTTCTACAAGTGCATGGTCACCGGCGAGCCGGTGCTGATCCCGCGGGTCACCGAGGAGCTGTCCGAGCGGATCTCGGGCGAGTTCGAGAAGCGCGACCTGCGGCCGCTCATCGGCGGGCGTTCGCTGCTGATCGTGCCGCTCAAGGCCCGCAACGTCGTCCTCGGCTTCATGGTGCTGATGCGCCGCCCCGACCGGCCGGCCTTCGACGACATGGACCGCACCACCGGCGCCGAACTCGCCGCCCGCGCGGGCCTCGTGCTCGACAACGCCCGCATGTACACGTACCAGGAGAACGTCGCCGACACCCTCCAGGACAGCATGCTGCCGCAGGTGAACCCGCGGATGGCCGGGTGCGACGTGGCCACCCGCTATCTGCCCGGCACCCGGCTCGGCCGGATCGGCGGCGACTGGTTCGACACCATCAAGCTGCCCGGCTCGCGCACCGCCCTCGTGGTCGGCGACGTCATGGGCCACGGCCTCAACTCGGCCGCGATGATGGGGCAGTTGCGCACCGCCGTGCAGACCATGGCCACGATGGAGACCCCGCCCGCCCGGCTCCTGCGCAACCTCGACGACCTCGCCCGCCGGCTCGGCGACAACTACCTCGCCACCTGCCTCTACGCCGTCTACGACCCGATCCGCGGAGAACTGCACCTCGCCAACGCCGGTCACATCCCGCCCGTCCTGGTGCGCGCCGAGGACGGCAGCAGCGAACTCCTCGACCTGCCCACCGGCGCCCCGATCGGCGTCGGCGGCGTCGCCTTCGAGTCCCTGCGTATCGCGGTCCGACCCGGCGACCGGCTGGTGCTGTGCACCGACGGCCTCGTCGAGGTCCGCGGCTGCGACATCGGCGAGGGCCTCGCCGCGCTGTGCGAGTCCGCCGCGCACCCGGCCGCCTCCATGGACGACGCCTGCGACACCATCATCCGCGCCCTCAACACCCGCGGCGGCCGCAAGGACGACGTCGCCCTGCTCATGGCCCGCCTCAACGGCATCCACGCCGACCATGTCGCCGAATGGCGGCTCGACCCCGGCCCGAGCGAGGTGGCCCGCGCCCGCCGCCTGGTGCGCGCCCAACTGCTCGACTGGGGGCTGCCGCAGGCGGTGGACACGGCCGAGCTGCTGGTCAGCGAGGTCGTCACCAACGCCGTACGGCACGCCGTGAGCGAGCCGGTCGGGCTGCGGGTGATCCTCGCCGACGCCCTCCTCTTCGAGGTCACCGACGACGAACCGGCCCTGCCCGCCATGCTCGGCGCCGGCCCGTACGACGAGGCCGGGCGCGGGCTGCGTGTGGTCAGCCGGCTGGCCCGCGAATGGGGCGCCACGGCGAGCGGGCACCGCAAGACGGTGTGGTTCGAACAGGCGGTCACGGCAGGGACGTGAGCGAAGGGCGGCCACGGGGGAGGGAAGGGGCGAGCCGGGGGAGGGGCGTGCGTCCCGGCTTTGTGCGCCCCCGGCACACCCGGGGCGCCCGGGCATCTCGTGAAGGTGCCCACCCGGCACTTGCCCCACTCCCGGCCTCCGCGATATCCCGATCACGAACCGAACCGTGGGGAGATCGCAATGAACGTGTCGGACAACTACCGCAACGCCTGGGAAAGTTACTGGAGAGAGACCTCCGACGAGGCGGGCGAGGCGATCTGGGACTGTGATCCCGCCCTCTCCGCCGAACCGCACAGCGCTCTGCTGCTGCCCCACGCCGACGCGGAGCGGACCATCGTCGACCTGGGCTGCGGCAACGGCACCACGACCCGCTACCTCGCCACCCGCTTCGCCCGCGCCGTCGGCGTCGACCTCTCGCACGCCGCCGTCGAGCACGCCCGGCGCGCCAAGAACGACGACACGGTGGAGTTCCAGCAGCTCGACCTGACCGAGACCGACGCCGTCCGCGCCCTGCACGAGCGGCTCGGCGACGCCCACGTCTACATGCGCGCCGTCATCCATCAGAGCGAACCGGAGGCACGGCCCGCGGTCGCCGCCGCCGTCGCCGAGATCGTCGGCATCGAGGGACGCGCGTTCGTCGTCGAACTGACCTCCGGCTCCCGGGACGTCCTGAGGCGCGCGGCGACCCAGCCGGCCGGCCCGGGGCCCAAGCTCCAGCGCGTCTTCCACCACGGGCTCAAGCCCGCCGACGCCGACGACGAGGAGATCCCGCGCCTGCTCGACGCGGCGGGCCTGACGGTCCTCGCCGAGGGTGTGACCAGCCTGCCGCAGACCGAGTACCTCACCGACGGCACCCGCATCGACCTGCCGGCCCGCTGGTTCGTGCTCGCCGGGCGCTAGAACCCGCCCGTTGCCGTCCGTCGTCGTCCATTGCCGCCCGGCTCTGCCCGGGCGGCAGTGATAAACACCTCTTTGGGTTTCACCAAGCATGCATATGAGGGGAAATTCGGCCCTCTATGGACGATTCGGTGGTCCGGCCGTCCCCGTGCCGATAGAAAATCCCCGTCACCCCGCACGCCGCGACCAGCGGCGACGAAGCTCGTTCGGGCACCCATACGATTCTCGGCGTGACATACGGCTGACAATTCCTGCCATCAGCAGATAAATGCTCTCTTGTGATGAACCGTTCGTCGGGAAGACGATCGCTCCTCGTTCCCATGCCCTACCTGCGAGGAGTTCACATGAGCGAGCGGTTGACCCTCGGCCCGGACGCCGCACGGCAACTCGCCGACACGACCAAGACGACACCGCAGATGCGCGGCATCACACCCCGCTATCTGCTGCGCGCGCTGCCCTGGGTGGACGTCGACTCCGGCGTCTACCGGGTCAACCGGCGCCGCACCTACGTCCTCGGTGACGACCGCATCAGCACGACCGACGACGACACGCCGCGCGTCATCGCGGGCGACCTGCGCGAACTTCCGTACCTGCGCGAGGCGGACGAGGCCCTGCTGGCGGAACTCGCGGGCGCCTTCACACAGGTGTCCTTCGAGCCCGGCGAGATCCTGGCCCAGGAGGGCGCCCCCGCCGACCGGCTGTGGGTGATCGCGCACGGCCGCGCGGAGAAGCGCGCGACCGGGCAGTACGGCGCGGACGCGCTCCTCGACGTCATCGGCGACGGCCAGTTCTTCGACCTCGCCGCCTGGACCGGCGCCGAGGCCCTGCCCTACCGGGTGCAGGCGCTGACCGCGGGCACCGCCCTCTGCCTGGAGCGCGCGGAACTCGCCCGGCTCGCCGAACGCGACGCGACCTTACGCGCCGCGCTGGACGCGTACGCCGCCGGCGCCCATGTCATGGCCGGTGCCGAGGTCCCCGTCGACCTCACCGCGGGACACGACGGCGAACCCGACCTGCCGGGGACGTTCGTCGACTACGAGGACACCCCCCGCGAGTACCACATGACCCTCGCGCAGACCGTGCTGCGCGTCCACACCCGCGTCGCCGACCTCTACAACGGGCCGATCGACCAGACACGGGCCCAGGCCAACCTGACCGTGCACGCACTGCGCGAGCGGCAGGAGGCCTCGATGCTGTACCACCCGGAGTCCGGGCTCTTCCACAACGTCGCCCCCGGACAGCGCGTCCAGACCCGCACCGGCGCCCCGACCCCCGACGACCTCGACGAGCTGCTGACACGGGTGTGGAAGCAGCCCGCATACTTCCTCGCCCACCCGAAGGCGATCGCCGCGTTCGGCCGTGAATGTACCCGCCGGGGCGTACCCCCGGTGATCGAGAGCCGCTTCGGCAGCCCCCTGCTGACCTGGCGCGGCGTGCCCCTGCTGCCCTCGGACAAGGTGCGCTTCTCCGGCGGCGCGGGCGTCGGCACGACCGAGATCCTGCTGATGCGTCTCGGCGAGGCCGAACAGGGCGTGGTGGGCCTGCGGCCGTCGAAGGTCGCCGACGAGGTCGAACCGGGCCTCGCGATGAAGAACATGGGCGTGGACCAGAAGGGCATCACGTCGTACCTGATGACGGCGTACTTCAACGCGGCGGTCCTGGTGGAGGACGCGCTCGCCGTGCTCCAGAACGTCGAGGTGTCCACATACCATGACTACTCCTGACGTTGTGGCCGGGCAGCCCCAACCACCCGGCACCGCCCGGGGATTCACACCCGAAGCAGCCCGCCGGGACATACCGGTCCTGCACCGGACGGTCAACGGCCACCCGCTGGTCTGGCTGGACAACGGCGCCACCACACAAAAGCCCCGGCAGGTCATCGAGGCACTCACGGCGTTCTACGCCGCCGCCAACTCCAACATCCACCGCGGCGCGCACACCATGGCACGCGAGGCCACGCAGATGTACGAGGCGGGCCGGGCCGCGGTCGCGGAGTTCCTGGGCGCGCCCTCGGCCGAGAGCATCGTCTTCACCCGCGGCACGACCGAGGCGATCAACCTGGTCGCGCAGAGCTGGGGACGTGCCAACCTCGGCCCCGGGGACGACGTCCTCGTACCCGTGCTGGAGCACCACGCCAACATCGTGCCCTGGCAGCGGATCGCCAAGGAGACCCGCGCACGCGTCGTGCCCGTACCCCTGCGGCCGGACGGCTCCGTCGACCAGGACGCCTACGCCGATCTGCTCTCCGCGCGCACCCGGCTCGTGGTCGTCAGCCACGCCTCGAACGTCCTCGGCACCGTGCCACAGGTACGGGAGATGACGGCGCTGGCGCACCGCTACCGGGCGAAGGTGCTGGTGGACGGAGCACAGGCGGTGGCGCACTTCCCCGTCGACGTGACCGGCCTGGACGCCGACTTCTACACCTTCTCCGGCCACAAGGTCTACGCCCCCACGGGCATCGGCGCGCTGTACGCCAGGCCGGAGATCCTCCAGGCCATGGCGCCGTGGCAGTCGGGCGGCAACATGATCGAGTCGGTGAGCTTCGACCGTACGACGTACGCCCCCGTCCCGCACCGTTTCGAGGCCGGCACCGGCCACATATCCGGCGTGGCCGGGCTGCTGGCGGCCCTGAACTGGCTGACGGCCTTCGGCCGGGCGGCGGTGGCGGACTACGAGACGTCGCTGACGGCGTACGCGCAGCAGGCCCTGGCCCAGGTCCCGGGCCTCGAACTGCTCGGCCCGGCGGCCGGGCGGATCGGCGTCCTGACCTTCACCCTGCCCGGCCGCACCCCGGCCGAGATCGCCGACCGGCTCGACGGCGACGGCATCGCCGTCCGGGCCGGCCACCACTGCGCCCAGCCGGCCCTGGCCCACTACGGCCTCGACGCGGCGGCCCGCGCGTCGCTGGCGCTCTACAACACGCGGGAGGAGGTGGACCGGCTGGTGGCGTCGCTGCTGAAGCTGCCGCAGGCCGCCTGAGGCCGGGCACCCGCCCGGACGGTTCCGTGTCCGGGCGGGCTCGCCCTCCCCTGCGACCCGAACCGCTCCGCCTCGCCGGTGGGCCGGGCGGCTAGGATCACCGCCTGACGGTGCGTGGAGGAGGCCTCCGCACCTGCCTGAGGGGGCGGTTCATGGCGCGGTGGCGTGCGTTGCCGACGGGGCTCGATCCGGCGGTCGCCAAGCTTGTGTCGCGGTTGCGGCAGCTGAAGGACGCCAGCGGGCGGACGATGCCCGAACTCGCCAAGGAGACGGGGTACAGCACCTCCTCCTGGGAGCGCTACTTCGGCGGCCGGGCGCTGCCGCCACGCGAAGCGGTGGAAGCGCTGGCACGGCTGGTGGGCGCGGACGTCGTCCGGCTGCTGGCCGTGCACGAGGTGGCGGACGAAGCATGGCGCAAGCGGCCGAGCTCCGCCGCGGCGGACGTGCCGCCCCGGTTCGAGGAGACCGAGAACGGGCCGCCCGCCGCTGCCGGGACGGACGGCGGCGCGGAACCGCGCCGCTCTTCGGTCTGGCGGACGCTGCTCGCCGCGGGTGCCGGGGCCGTCGTCGGCGCGGTCACCACGGCCCTGCTGACGGCGCCGGGCGCCGGCGCCCGTCCCGCGGCGGCCGTCACTCAACGCGTCGTCTACGCCTGCGAGTTCAGCCGCCGGGACGGGCTGTGGTACGCGGGCAACAGCACCACCCGCACACAGCAGCTCGTCGTCGACATGACCGGCTCCGACGTCGCCGAGCTGCAGTGCCTGCTGCAACGCGCGGGCATCACGCCGGGCGGCATCGACGGTTCCTTCGGGCCGCTCACCGAGGCGGCGGTGATCCGCGCGCAGAAGAAGTTCGGCCTGGACGTCGACGGACAGGTGGGCCCGCGCACCTGGGCGGCGTTGCGCCGATGAACCCGACACCACCCGAGTGCGCGCGGCTGGCGGCCGAACTGCGCCTGCTGCGGGACCGCTCCCGGCTGACCCTCGCCACGCTGGCCGAGGAAACCACGTACAGCAGATCATCCTGGCAGCGCTACCTCAGTGGCAAGGCGCTGCCGCCCTGGCTCGCCGTGCGCGGGCTGTGCCGCCTCGCGGGCGAACCGGAGCCGCGGATGCGCGCGCTGTGGGAACTGGCCGAAGCCGAGTGGAGCCGCCGCGCCTCGATCCGCCCGGCCCGGACGGCGGATCAGGACGATCCGCCGGCCGATGCGCAGGCGGTACCCCCGCCGACCGCCCGCCGGCCCGGGCGGCGCCGGGCCTGGCTCGTCGTGCTGGCCGGCGGGGTGCTCGCGACGTGCGCGGCGGTGGCTGCCGTGGCCACAGCCGGCACGGGCGGCGGCGGGGGCTTCCACGTCTCCTGCAACGGTGCCGCCTGCAACGGCCGCGACCCCGGTGTGACGCTGTGCGGGGTCGAGCCGCAGACGCTGCTGAACGTGGTCACCCCGGCCGGGGCCGGACTGGAGATCCGGTCCAATCCGCTGTGCCGGGCGGCATGGGCCAGGGTCTGGAACACCCGGCTCGGAGACCGCCTCACCCTGAGCGCGCGCGGCGAGCCGCAGCAGAGCGTCACCGTAGACGATCCCCGCCTGCTGGACGCCTTCGTCTACACGACGCTGATCGCGCTGCCTGCCCGGCACTCACCGCTGACGGCCTGCCTGACGACTGTGCCGCGACGTACCCGGCAGTGCTATTCCGCGCCCGCCCCGTGAGACGCGGTGCCGGCTCAGCCGCTGACGGTGCCGCAGTTCTCGGCGTCGTTGTAGTACTCACCACCCTGGTACTCCCAGAGGATGGAGCAGTAGGTACCCGCCGCGATGTTCTTGTTCGGGTATATCTGGCAGCCGACGACCGCGGACCCGTCGCCGGTGGTGACGGTCGCCGAGTTGCAGACCACACCGTTCGGCCCGGTGACCTCCTCGTGCACCGGGTACCCGAATCCCACATGCGTGGACCACCCGCGCACCTCGGAGGCGTAGAGACCGGCGCCATTGATGTACATGCAGTTGTCGACGCCGGAATCGCCGTTGTGACCGCATTCGTCGAACGTCATCGGACGGACGGTCACGGCCGACGCGGACGCCGTCTGAGCCGCGATTCCCAGCAGAAGCACGGATGCCGAAACGAGTATCCGCTTGATGCTCTTCGTCATTGGAGACCTCTCCCCGGTGCATGGATCTTGTTTCCCGGACATTCCGAGGCACCGATTGGCCTCTCGGCATGTCCCGTCGTTGCCGGTCGGCGGCACCCTTCACTTGTCTGTTCCGAGCCCGGGCAGACCCCCGTGCGTCAGCCCGGGCCGGACGAGGTGCGGTCGACCAGACGGAATCCTGGCGGGGCCCGGCGGCAGGAGGCCAGGAGCCCACGGGGAAGTGGTGCCTTCGCGGGACGACAAGGCGCGTGACCAGCGGCGCAGCGCCGACCCATGACGGCGGCGCGGGACGGTCTCAGGGGCCGGAAGTCCGTAGGTGCTTCCTGCCGAAGCCTCAGGCCCCCGGGAAGTTCTTCTTCGATGATCTCGGCCAGCCGGTCGAAGGCGGTCGGGCCACGTCCCGCGCGGGCCTCCGAGGTACTGGCGGGACACTTCGTGATCACGCCACTCGATCTCGAAGTCACCGGCCTCCGGTCTGCCGAAGCCGCCCCGGAGGAAGTCGGCGAAGGCATCGGGATGCCCCCCGAAGCAACCGTCGCAGCCAATGCCTTCGCCGGCGACCCGCCAGAAGTCCTCCAGCGTCCTGATCCTGCTGCCGATCGTCTCGGGACAGCTCTCCGGCAGGGGGATCAACCTCTGCCCCTCCTCATAGGAAGTCGTCCCGCCGACGCGTAACGTGAAGCACCATGAAGATCCTCATCAGTGCCGACATGGAAGGGGCCACGGGCGTCACGTGGCCCGGCGACGTACTGCCGGGGACACCGCAGTGGGAGCGGTGCCGGTCGATGTTCACCTCGGACGTGAACGCCGCCGCGCAGGGCTTCTTCGACGGCGGCGCCGACCAGGTGCTCGTCAACGAGGCCCACTGGACCATGCGCAACCTGCTGCTGGAGCGGCTGGACGAGCGGGTCGAGATGATCACCGGACGGCACAAGACCCTGTCCATGGTGGAGGGTGTGCAGCACGGCGACGTCGACGGCATCGCCCTCGTCGGCTACCACGCGGGCGCCGGCATGGAGGGCGTCCTCGCCCACACCTACCTCGCCAACCAGATCACCGGCGTGTGGCTGAACGACGTCCGCGCCAGCGAGGGTCTGCTCAACGCGCACGTCGTCGCCGAGTACGGCGTGCCCGTCGTCCTCGTCACCGGCGACGACCTCGCCTGCGAGGACGCGCTCGGCTACGCCCCCGAGGCGCTGAAGGTCGCCGTCAAGGACCATGTGTCGCGCTACGCGGCCGTGTGCCGGACCCCGGCCCGCACCGCCGCCGACATCCGCGCGGCCGCCAAGGAGGCGGCACGTCTGGCGGTCCGTCAGGAACCGGTGCAGGGCGGGCCGTTCACCGTAGCGGTCGAGTTCGACGCCGAGCACCTGGCGATGGCCGCCACCGTCGTCCCGGGGGTCGCGCGGATCGGGGAGCGCAAGGTGGCGTACACCAGCGCGACGATGTACGAGGGGATCCGGACGTTCAAGGCGGTCACCACGATCGTGTCCGCCGCCGTGGAGGAGCAGTATGGCTGACCAGCGGACGCCGCAGCCGGTCGACGGGCGGATCGACGGCCAGGTCGACGAGCAGGCCCTGGCCGAGGTCGTGGAGTTCACCTCCGGCCTGATCCGTATCGACACCACCAACCGGGGCGGCGGGGACTGCCGGGAGCGGCCCGCCGCCGAGTACGCCGCCGAACGGCTGGCCGGCGCGGGCCTTCAGCCGCTGCTGCTGGAGCGCACACCCGGCCGCACCAACGTCGTCGCCCGGATCGAGGGCACCGACCCCGGCGCCGACGCGCTGCTCGTCCACGGCCATCTCGACGTGGTGCCCGCCGAGGCCGCCGACTGGAGCGTGCCCCCCTTCTCCGGGGAGATCCGCGACGGGGTGGTGTGGGGGCGCGGCGCCGTCGACATGAAGAACATGGACGCGATGATCCTCGCGGTAGTCCGCTCCTGGGCCCGCCGCGGCGTACGGCCCCGCCGCGACCTCGTCATCGCGTTCACCGCCGACGAGGAGGCCAGCGCCGAGGACGGCTCCGGCTTCCTCGCCGACCGCCACCCCGAACTCTTCGAGGGCTGCACCGAGGGGGTCAGCGAGTCCGGCGCCTTCACCTTCCACGACGGCGCCGGCCACCGTATCTACCCGATCGCGGCCGGGGAGCGGGGCACCGGCTGGCTGAAGCTCACCGCGCGCGGCCGGGCCGGCCACGGCTCCAAGGTGAACCAGGAGAACGCGGTCACCCGGCTCACCGCCGCCGTCACCCGCATCGGCGAGCACGAGTGGCCGCACCGGCTCACCCCGACCGTGCGAGCCGCGCTCACCGAACTCGCCGCCCTGTACGGCATCGAGCCGGACTTCCGGGACGTGGACCGGCTGCTGCACAAGCTCGGCCCGGCCGCGGCCCTGGTGGAGGCGACCGTCCGCAACAGCGCCAACCCGACCATGCTGCAGGCGGGTTACAAGGTCAACGTCATCCCCGGCGAGGCCGTCGCCTACGTCGACGGGCGTTGTCTGCCGGGCGGCGAGGAGGAGTTCACCGCCACCCTCGACGAACTGACCGGCCCCGACGTGCAGTGGGAGTTCGCACACCGCGAGGTGGCCCTGCAGGCGCCGGTGGACTCGCCGACCTTCGCGCGGATGCGGGCCGCCGTCGAGGAGTTCGTACCGGACGGACACGTCGTGCCGTACTGCATGTCGGGCGGCACGGACGCCAAGCAGTTCTCCCGGCTCGGCATCACCGGCTACGGCTTCACCCCGCTGGAGCTGCCCGAGGGCCTCGACTACCAGGCCCTCTTCCACGGCGTGGACGAACGCGTCCCCGTCGAGGCGCTGCACTTCGGCGTCCGCGTGCTCGACCGCTTCCTGCGCATGGCGTAGACGCGTGGACGCGCACGGCTGGATGCCCACGGCATGGAACAGTCCCGACGAAGGAGGGCACACAGGTGCTGACCGCGCCGTACGGAACCTGGCCGTCACCCGTCGACGCGGCGCTGGCCGCCGCGCACGACGGACAGCCGGAGTGGGTCGAGTTCGTCGGGGACGAGGTGTGGTGGACCGAGCCCCGCCCCGCCGAGGGCGGCCGCCGGGCCCTGTTGCGCCGCACCGCCCATGGCACGCAGGAGACCGTGCTGCCCGCGCCGTGGAACGTGCGCAACCGGGTCGTCGAGTACGGCGGCCGCCCCTGGACCGGAACGACGGACGACGGCCGGCCGCTGATCGTCTTCACGCACTTCGCCGACCAGCGGCTGTACCGGTACGAGCCCGGCGGCGAACCGCGCCCGCTGACCCCGCTCTCGCCGGTCGGCGCGGGCCTGCGCTGGGCGGACCCGCACCTGGACCCCGCCCGCGGAGAAGTGTGGTGCGTGCTGGAGGAGTTCACCGGGAACGCCCCCGGCGACGTCCGCCGCCTCCTGGCCGCCGTACCGCTCGACGGGTCCGCCGCCGAGGACCGCTCCGCGGTGCGCGAACTCACCGACGGCCGGCACCGGTTCGTCACCGGCCCGCGCGTCTCGCCCGACGGCCGCCGGGTCGCATGGCTCGCCTGGGACCATCCGCGGATGCCGTGGGAGGGGACGGAACTACGCGTCGGCGAGACCGGTGTCGACGGAACACTGCATACCGTCCACACGGCCGCCGGCGGGCCGGGCGAGGCGATCGCCCAGGCGGAATGGTCAACAGACGGCAGTCTTCTGTATACGAGCGACCGCAGCGGCTGGTGGAACCTCTACCGGGACGGCACCCCGCTCTGCCCCCGCGAGGAGGAGTTCGCCGGCCCGCTGTGGAAGCCGGGCCTGCGCTGGTTCGCACCGCTGGACAACGGGCTGATCGCGGTCGTACACGGTAGAGGGCCGACCGTACTCGGCATACTGGATACAGAATCCGGTGAGGTCGTCGACGCCGCCGGACCCTGGACCGAGTTCGCGCCCACCCTCGCCACCCACGGCGGCCGGATCGTCGCGGTCGGCGCCGGCCCGCGCACCGCCCACGAGGTGGTCGAACTGGACACCGTCACCGGCCGGGCCCGCCCCGTCGGCGCCCGGCACCGGGACGCCGTCGACCCCGCCTACTACCCGACGCCCCGGACCCGCACCTTCACCGGCCCCGGCGGCCGCGAGGTGCACGCCCACATCCACCCGCCCCACCACCCCGCCCGCACCGCACCCGACGGCGAGGCCCCGCCCTACGTCATCTGGGCGCACGGCGGCCCCACCAGCAGGGCACCCCTCGTACTGGACCTCTCCGTCGCCTACTTCACCTCGCGCGGCATCGGCGTCGCCGAGGTGAACTACGGCGGCTCCACCGGATACGGCCGCGCCTACCGGGAGCGGCTGCGCGAGCAGTGGGGCGTGGTCGACGTCGAGGACTGCGCCGCCGTCGCCCGCGCCCTCGCCGCGGAGGGCACCGCCGACCCCGCCCGGCTCGCCATCCGCGGTGGCAGCGCCGGCGGCTGGACCGCCGCCGCCTCCCTGGCCACCACCGACGTCTACGCCTGCGGCACCATCGCCTACCCCGTCCTCGACCTCACCACCTGGGGCCCCGGCGAGACCCACGACTTCGAGTCCCGCTACCTGGAGTCGCTGATCGGACCGTCCACCGAGGTGCCGGCCCGGTACGCCGAACGCTCGCCCCTCACCCACGCCGACCGGCTCACCGTGCCGTTCCTGCTGCTCCAGGGCCTGGACGACGTGATCTGCCCGCCCGCCCAGTGCGAACGCCTGCTCGCCCGGATCCGGGGCCGGGGCGTGCCGCACGCCTATCTGACCTTCGCGGGGGAGGGCCACGGATTCCGGCGGGCCGAGACGATGGTGCGCGCGCTGGAGGCGGAAATGTCGCTGTACGCCCAGGTGTTCGGGCTGGACGCGCCCGGTGTCCCCGGACTGGAACTGCACCCGTGAACGCCATGACGAAACCGACCCGGCCGCCCCCCGGTGCCCGCGTCGCCGTCGTCGCGGCCGGCGGGCCGCTGTGCCTGGAGGACGTCGGCGGGCAGGCGTACCGCCCGGACCGCGGCCGCCCCCGGACTCCCGCGCTGACGACCCCCTTCGGTGCCGCGGCCGAACTCGACGCGGACACCGCCGCGCTGAGCCTCGACGAGCCGGCCCCGCGCCGACCGCGCACGGGCCCGATTCCCGGATGCGGCACCGCCACCGGCGTCGTACGCTGGCCGGATGCCGCACACCGCGCCCCACTACCTCGCCGAGGGCCCTCGCGTGGCCGTCCGTCACTTCACCCTCCAGGACGGACCCGAGTTCACGGCCCGCACCCGCGAGAGCAAGGACCTGCACCGGCCCTGGCTGTTCCCGCCGGACGACGACGAGTCCTACGCCGCCTACGCGAGCCGGCTGATCGAGGACCCGACGAAGGCCGGCTTCCTGGTGTGCGAGAAGGACGGCGGGGACAGCGGGGGCAGCGGTGCCGTCGCGGGCTTCATCAACATCAACAACATCGTGCGGGGCGGCTTCCAGTGCGGCGCGCTCGGCTACGGCGCCTTCGCGCACGCCGCCGGGCGCGGCCTGATGCGCGAGGCTCTCGGCCTGGTCGTCGACCACGCCTTCGGCCCGCTCGGCCTGCACCGGCTGGAGATCAACGTGCAGCCCGAGAACACCGCGTCCGTCGCGCTGGCGCGCGGCGGCGGCTTCCGCCTGGAGGGCTTCTCGCCCGCCATGATCCACATCGACGGGGCCTGGCGCGACCACGAACGCTGGGCGCTGACCGTCGAGATGCGGACCGGCGCCGCGGGCGCCTCGGCGCGATGAGGAGGCCTTCCCCGCGTACTCCGGTCGTGCTCGACGCCCCCTCCAACCCCGGCCTGCGCCCGCCGGCCCCCGGCACCGTCCCCGGCTGTCACCAGCCGGCCGGCGCGCTGCGCGAACAGCGCCTCGTCCAGCGGCTGGACGCGCGCGAGAGCGAGGTCGTCGTACCCCCGCGCCACGACCTCGGCGACTGGCAGGAGGGCGACGGCGTGTTCAACGCCGCCGCGCTCGCCGCCCGCACCGTCACACCGGCCGACCGCCTCGAACACCACGTCCGCGCCGGGGACTTCCCTGTCGTCCTCGGCGGTGACTGCTCCATCCGGCTCGGCGCCTCCCTCGCCCTGCGCCGCCTCGGCCGTGACGGGCTCGCCGCCCTTGGGGGTACCTCCCACGCCCCCAAGGCAGCGGGGGAGCCTCCCCGGACCTCCGCCACCCCGACAGCTCCGAGCAGATCGGGGCGGCGGGCGGCGAGGAGGTCGCCCTCGGCGCCGGGCGCGGCCGGCGCGACCTGACCTGACCGACCTGGAGGGGCTCGGGCCCTGTCTGCGGGACGAGGACATACGGTTCGTCGGCATCCGCGACTGCTCCGAGGAGGACCGGGCCGAACTCGCGGCGCTGAAGATCCCCGTGGCCACCGTCGGCGACATCCGCGCGAGCGGCGCCGACGCCGTCGCCCGCGCCACCGTACAGACCCTGGAGGCGCCCGCACTCGACGGCTTCTGGGTCCACCTGGACGCCGACGTCCTCGACCCGTCCGTCATGCCCGCCGTCGACAGCCCCGACCCCGACGGCCTCACCCCCGCCGAACTGACCCGTCTGCTCCGCCCGTTGCTCGCCTCAGGACACACCACCGGTCTCAACGTCACCATCTACGACCCCGACCCCGACCCCGACCCCGACGGCACGGCCGGCGCGCTCCTCGCCGACGTGGCCGTGGCCGCCTTTGCGCAATCCTGACCGGCAGCTCCCCTGGGCAGTGACCGGCGCTCCGGGTTCCATGGTGATCGTGACGAGGATCCGACGTGAGGTACTGACCCTGCCCGCCGCCGAGTTGGGCCCGGACAACCCCCTGCCCCCGCTGCACCCCCTCGACGAGGTCCACCGCATCGACGACCGCGACCGGGCCGGCATGCCCCGGGACATGGTGCGCCAGCTCGGCCACGAGCCGCTCACCAGCCTGCTCCCGGTCCGCGTCCGCGACGGCTACGGCAGGACCCGCACACCGCGCACCCTCGACGCCCTGGTGATCGAGAACGACCGGCTGCGCGCCACCGTCCTGCCCGGCCTCGGCGGCCGCGTCGCCTCCCTCCTCCACCTGCCCACCGGACGCGAACTCCTGTACCGCAACCCGGTGTTCCAGCCCGCCGACTTCGCCCTCAACGGCGCCTGGTACTCCGGCGGCATCGAGTGGAACATCGGCGCCACCGGCCACACCACCCTGTCCTGCGCCCCGCTGCACGCCGCCCGCATCCCCGCCCCCGACGGCGGCGAGATGCTGCGCCTGTGGGAGTGGGAGCGGCTGCGCGACCTGCCCTTCCAGGTCGACCTGTGGCTGCCCGACGGCTCCGACTTCCTCTACGCCGGCGTCCGGATCCGCAACCCGCACGAGCGCCCGGTGCCCACCTACTGGTGGTCCAACACCGCGGTACCGGAGGACGTCCGCGTCCTCGCACCCGCCGACGAGGCCTGGCAGTTCGGCTACGAACGCCGCCTGCGCCGCATCCCGGTCCCCTCCCACGACGGCATCGACCGCACCCGCCCCCTCGACAGCCCCTACGCCGCCGACTACTTCTACGACGTGCCGGACGCCAGGCGCCGCTGGATCGCCGCCCTCGGCGCCGACGGGCACGGGCTGGTGCAGACCTCCACCGACACCCTGCGCGGCCGCAAGCTCTTCGTGTGGGGCCACCGGCCCGGCGGCCGGCGCTGGCAGCAGTGGCTGACCGAACCCGGCACCGGCGGCTACTGCGAGATCCAGGCCGGTCTCGCCCGCACCCAGCTCGAACACGTCCGGTTGGAGGCGCGGAGCGAGGTGTCCTGGCTGGAGGCGTACGGCCCGCTCGACGCACCGAGTACGGGGGAGTGGCCCCAGGCGGTCCGGGGCGCCGAGGACCGGCTGGAGACGGCCCTGCCCCGCGCCCGCGTCGAGCAGGCGTACGCCGACTGGCTGCCGTACGCCGACACCGAACCGGTCACCATCCTGGCCGCCGGTTCCGGCTGGGGCGCCCTGGAGGTGCTGCACTCCGACGGGAAGCTGCCCGGCACCCCGTTCCCCGAGTCCACCCTGGGCGAGGCCCAGACACCCTGGCGGGAACTGCTGCGCACCGGCTCGCTGCCCGAGCCGAGCCGGGTACGACCGCCCGGCGAGAGCCTCGTCGCACCGCACTGGCGGGACATGCTGGAGACCGCGCCCGCCACCCCGCACACCGAGTACCACCTCGGCATCGCCCAGTGGCACGCGGGCGACCGCGCCCAGGCCGTCCGCAGCTGGGAACGCGCCCTGCGGCGGGCGCCCGCCCGCTGGCCGCTGCTGCGCTGCCTGGCCGTGGCCGACCGGACGTCCGGCCACCACGAGCGGGCCGCCGAACGCTACCTGGACGCCTTCGACGACCTGTGCCGCGCACTCGGCCGGCTCCCTCACGGCCCGGAAGACGCGGCAGACGCCCCCGCCCCCGACCTCGGCGACGGTGACGGCCACGGCGGTGGCGGCTTCGGTGGTGACGGCTACGGTGGTGACGGCGCGGCCTGGACCGCCGTCCAGGCCGCGCTCGGCCGCGAGACCCTCCGGGCCCTGCTGCGCGTGCGGCGCACCGCCGACGCCCGCGCCGTACGGGACCGGCTGCCGCCCGCCGTGCGCGAGCGCGGCCGCTTCCGCCTCTTCGAGGCCGAGCTGCTGCTCGCCGAGGGCCGGCCGGAGGCGGCGCGTGCCGTCCTCGAGGAGGACGTCGAGGTCGCCGACCTGCGCGAGGGCGAGGAGACGATCGGCCGACTGTGGTCCCGGCTCACCGACGAGCCGCTGCCCGCCCGCCTCGACTTCCGGATGCGCCCGGACCAGCCCTAGGCCCTGCCGAGGCGGCTCAGGCCCGCTGCTGGTCCACGTACTCGAAGACGGTCCCGTCCGGATGCATCACCAGCAGACTGCGCCCGGCCGGGCTCGGCAGCGGACCGGCGAGGATCCGTGCGCCGAGGCCGGTCAGCACCTGGTGTGCCTCCGCCACGTCCTGCACCGCGATGGTCGCCGTCACCTTCCGGAGAATCTCCAGCTCCGCCTCCGGCCCGCTCATCAGCAAAAAGGAGCCGATCGCGGCGACCTGCACCCCACCGCGCCCGAACCGCTGGGCTCTGCCGCCCGCCAGCCGCTCGTAGAACGGGACCGCGGCTTCGAGGTCGTCGACACAGATGCGCAGTGTGGCGCCGAGAATCTCCATGCGGACGAGCCTAGTTGGACCTGCCCGCCGATGGTGGCGCCGCCGGAGCCGGCCGCACACCGCCATGCCGTTCGGGTGACCCGGCGGACGTTTGGGTGCCGCGCCCGCGGATACACGGAAAACCTCCCGTGAGCCGACCCGCACAACGATCCGTGGAGAGCCATGAACACCGCCGAGAACGACGAACTCGCCGAACTTGCCGCGCAGTTGCGCGTCGACAGCGTACGCGCCTCCGCTGCCGCGGGCTCCGGGCACCCCACCTCCTCGATGTCCGCCGCCGACCTGATGGCCGTCCTGCTGGGCCGGCACCTGCGCTACGACTTCGAACGCCCCGAGCACCCCGCCAACGACCGCTTCGTCCTGTCCAAGGGCCACGCCTCCCCCTTGCTGTACGCCGCCTACAAGGCGGCCGGCGCGGTCGAGGACGGCGAACTCCTCACCTTCCGCAAACTCGGCAGCCGGCTGGAGGGGCACCCCACGCCCCGGCGGCTGCCCTGGGTGGAGACGGCCACCGGCTCCCTCGGCCAGGGCCTGCCCGTCGGCGTCGGCATCGCCCTGTCCGGCAAACGCCTGGAGCGCACCGGCTACCACGTGTGGGTGCTGTGCGGGGACAGCGAGCTGGCGGAGGGCTCGGTGTGGGAGGCCGCCGAACACGCCGGGTACGAGCAGCTGGACAACCTGATCACGATCGTGGACGTCAACCGGCTCGGACAGCGCGGCCCCACCCGGCACGGCCACGACCTGGACGCCTACGCCCGCCGCTTCCGGGCCTTCGGCTGGCACGCCGTCGAGACCGACGGCCACGACATCGAGAGCATCGACCAGGCCTACCGTGAGGCGCTGGCCACGACCGGGCAGCCCGTCGTCGTCCTCGCCCGCACCCTCAAGGGCCGGGGCGTCGCCGCCGCCGAGGACCACGAGGGCCTGCACGGCAAGCCGCTGCCCCACCCCGAGGAGGCCGTCGCCGAACTCGGCGGACCGCGCGACGTCCACGTCCGCGTCGGCGAGCCGCCGGCCGCCGCCGCGCTGCGCGACCACACCACCGAGGCGGTCCTGCTCCCGCACTACGACGAGGGCGACGAGGTCGCCACCCGGGACGCCTTCGGCGCGGCCCTCGCCGCGCTCGGCACCGCCCGCGGTGACGTGGTCGCCCTGGACGGAGAGGTCGGCGACTCCACCCGCACCGAGGCCTTCGCCAAGGCCCACCCCGAGCGGTTCTTCGAGTGCTACATCGCCGAACAGCAGCTCGTCGCCTGCTCCGTCGGCATGGCCGCCCGCGGCTGGCTGCCGTACGCCTCCACGTTCGCCGCGTTCCTCACCCGCGCCCACGACTTCGTGCGCATGGCGTCCGTCAGCGGCGCCGGGATCAACCTGGTCGGCTCGCACGCCGGTGTCGCCATCGGGCAGGACGGGCCCTCCCAGATGGGCCTGGAGGACCTGGCGATGTTCCGCGGCGCGTACGGCTCGACCGTGCTGTACCCGTGCGACGCCAACCAGACCGCCCGCCTGGTCGCGGCCATGGCCGGCCTCGACGGCATCCGCTACCTGCGCACCTCACGCGGCGCGACACCGGTGATCTACGGGCCCGGCGAGGAGTTCCCGGTCGGCGGCAGCAGGACGCTGCGCACCAGCGACGAGGACCGGGTGAGCGTGATCGCGGCCGGGGTCACCGTGCCCGAGGCGCTGGCCGCCGCCGACCGCCTCGCCGAGGACGGCATCCGGATCCGCGTCATCGACCTTTACTCCGTCAAACCCGTCGACACCGAGACCCTGCGCCGGGCCGCCGACGAGACCGGCTGCCTGCTCACCGTCGAGGACCACCACCCCGAGGGCGGCCTCGGCGACGCCGTCGCGGAGGCCTTCGCCGACGGCCGCCCCGTGCCCCGGCTGGTCCGGCTCGCGGTGCGCACCATGCCGGGCTCGGCCGCGCCCGACGAGCAGCTGCACGCGGCCGGCATCGACGCCGTGGGCATCGTGAACGCCGTGAAACTGTTGGTGGAGGAGAAGGCCGCGGGCTGAGAGCGCCGCTCACGGCCGGCCGGCGCCCGCCGCGGACCGCACCGGCCCGTGCGGCGCGGGTGTGGCGGACCGAGCCGTCCTCTGTGGCGCGGGCGCGGCCGCAGGGTCAGTCTGGAGCTGGAGCAAAGGAGGGACCATGGCCGGACTGCGCTACGTCTATGCCGTCTGCCGCCCCTTCGACACGCCCCTTCAGTCCCAGCTGACGGGCGTCGCCGGCGCCCCGCCGGGCCTGCTGCGCCACCGCGGGCTGGTCGCGGTCGTCAGTACGGTGCCCGGGACCGACTTCGGCGAGGAGGCCTTCCAGGCCCACCTGGAGGACCCGGTGTGGCTGGCGGCGACCGTCCGTGCGCACCGCGGTGTGATCGCCGCGCTGGCCACGGTCACCACCCCGCTGCCGCTGCGCCTCGGGACCGTCTGCGAGGACGACAGTGTGGTGCGCACCCTGCTGGAGACCCACGAGGACTCCTTCGAGCGGGTCCTGGACCGGCTGGAGGGCCGGGTGGAGTGGGGCGTGAAGGTGTACACGGAGCCGGCGGCCGCCCCCCGGCCCGCCCGCGAGCCCGCTTCCGCCGCCGAGCCGGAGCAGGCGCCGGAGCAGGCGCAGGGGGAGGCGCCGGGGGAGGCCTTCGTCCGCATGCTGCACGAACGCCTCGCCGGGCGGGCGGAGGCCTGCCGGGTGCGCGTCCCGGCCTGCACCCCGTCGGACCACGCGCCCCGCAACGTGCTCGACGCGGCCTATCTGGTGCCCCGGGCGCACTGCGAGGAGTTCGTGGAACTGATCGACCGCACGCGGGCCGAGGAACCGGGAGTCCGGGTGGAACTCACCGGCCCCTGGGCCGCTTACTCCTTCACGGGGGAGGAGACCCGGTACTCCTTCACGGGCGAGGACCCCCGCTGACCCTCGGACCTCCCCGGACCTCCTCAGTCCTGCTCGGTCCTGCTCGGTCCTGCTCAGGCCTCCTTGCGGCACAGGATCTCCCCGTGCAGCACGCCGAACCAGCCGTCCTCCCGCCGGCCCCAGTCCCGCCACGCCTCGGACACCGCCCGCAGCCGCTCCTCGGTCGCGTGCCCGCCCTGTACGGCCCGCTCCGCATAGGAGGAGGCCAGGGTGCGGTCCGCCCACAGCCCGCTCCACCAGGCCCGCTCCTCGGGCGTGGCGAACGTCCAGGTGGCGGACGTCGCCGTGACGTCCCGCAGCCCGGCGGCCCGCGCCCACGCCGTCAGCCGGCGCCCGGCGTCCGGCTCGCCGCCGTTGGCCCGCGCCACCCGCTCGTACAGATCCAGCCAGTCGTCCAGGCCGGGCACCGCCGGGTACCAGGTCATCGCCGCGTAGTCCGCGTCGCGTACCGCGATGAACCCGCCCGGCTTCGTCACCCGGTGCATCTCGCGCAGCGCCTGCACCGGGTCGCCGACGTGCTGGAGCACCTGGTGGGCGTGGACCACGCAGAACGTGTCGTCCGGGTGGTCCAGGGCATGGACGTCGGCGACCGCGAAGTCCACGTTCGTCAGCCCGCGCGCCTGTGCGGTGGCCCGGGCCTGCTCCAGGATGCCGGGCGCGTGGTCGACGCCGGTGACATGACCGTCGGGGACCAGTTCCGCCAGGTCCGCGGTGATGGTGCCGGGGCCGCAGCCGATGTCCAGGATCCTCATGTGCGGCTTCAGCGAACCGAGCAGGTACGCCGCGGAGTTGGCGGCGGTCCGCCAGGTGTGCGAGCGCAGCACCGACGCGTGGTGCCCGTGCGTGTAGACGGCCGTCTCCCGTGCTCCCGGCATGGCGGTTCCCCTCACCTCTGGTCCGACGGTGGTCCGACGGTGGTACGGATCACCGTACGCGCGCAGGCCGAATAATGAGACCGGCGTTTTGCATAATGGACTGACGGTTCGTCATAAACATCAGTTCCCGGAAGCTGCCCGGCGTGGGCCCGGCACACCGGCCCTCACCCACGTGCCGATACCCTGAGGTGCCCGTTGCCTGTGTGCGCGTGCGCCGGGCGCATGACCGGCGCGAAGGGAGAGCCCCGCATGCGTCTGCTCCTCGTCCGCCACGGCGAGACCCCCTCCAACGTGGACCACCTCCTGGACACCGCCGTGCCCGGACCGGGGCTCACCCCGCTCGGCGAGGCGCAGGCCGCCGCCCTGCCCGAAGCCCTCGCCGGCGAGCACATCGACGCCCTCTACGTCTCCACGCTGCTGCGCACCCGGCTGACCGCGGCCCCGCTGGCCGCCGCCCGAGGCCTCGAAGCGGTCGTCCGCGACGGCATCCGCGAGGTGTCCGCCGGCGACCTGGAGATGCTGCCCGGCGAGTCCGCCGAGGGCCGGGAGTACATGCACACGATCTTCGCCTGGGCGGCCGGCGACACCACCCGGCGCATCCCCGGCGGAGAGAACGGCGAGGCGGCCCTCGCCCGGTACGACGCCGTCGTCGCCGAGGCCGCGGCCGGCGGCGCAGGCACCGTCGTCATGATCAGCCACGGCGCCGCGATCCGCCTGTGGACCGCCGCCCGCGCCCACAACGTCGACGTCGCCTTCGCCGCCGCCCGCCCCCTCCGGAACACCGGCGTGGTCGCCCTCGAAGGAACCCCGGCCGACGGCTGGAAGATGATCTCCTGGGAAGGCGCCGCCGTGGAACCGGCCGGACACCCCGGCCCGACCGGAGCACCGATCGACACCGCCCGATGACCGGGCCGGCACCGCAAGCCGCCCGATAAGCGTTTGCCCTCTTCGCCGCCCACCCCGCAGAATGCCAGGTCATGGGACATCTGGAAGCCGCGCACCTCGAGTACCACCTCCCCGACGGGAGGACCCTCCTCGGGGACGTGTCCTTCCGCGTCGGCGAAGGCTCCGCCGTCGCCCTGGTCGGCCCCAACGGCGCCGGCAAGACCACCCTGCTGCGCCTGATCTCCGGCGAGCTGAAGCCTCACGGCGGCACCGTCACCGTCACCGGCGGCCTCGGCGTCATGCGCCAGTTCGTGGGCTCCGTGCGCGACGAGACGACCGTACGAGACCTGCTCGTCTCCGTCGCCCCGCCCCGCATCCGCGAGGCCGCCAAGGCCGTCGACGACGCCGAGCACACGATCATGACCGTCGACGACGAAGCCGCCCAGCTCGCCTACGCCCAGGCCCTCGCCGACTGGGCCGAGGCCCGCGGCTACGAAGCCGAGACCCTGTGGGACGTGTGCACCACCGCCGCGCTCGGCATGCCCTACGACACCGCCCAGTGGCGGCAGGTGCGCACCCTCTCCGGCGGCGAACAAAAACGCCTCGTCCTCGAAGCCCTGCTGCGCGGCACCGACGAGGTGCTCCTGCTGGACGAGCCCGACAACTACCTCGACGTACCCGGCAAACGCTGGCTCGAGGAGCAGCTCAGGCAGACCCGCAAGACGGTCCTGTTCGTCTCCCACGACCGCGAACTCCTCGCCCGCGCCGCCGAGAAGATCATCTCCGTCGAACCGGGCCCGGCCGGCGCCGACGCCTGGGTGCACGGCGCCGGATTCGCCACCTACCACGAGGCCCGCCGCGAACGCTTCGCCCGCTTCGAGGAACTGCGCCGCCGCTGGGACGAGAAACACGCCCAGCTCAAGAAGCTCGTACTGAACCTCCGTCAAGCGGCCACCGTCTCCCACGAACTGGCCTCCCGGTACGCCGCCGCACAGACCCGCCTGCGCAAGTTCGAGGAAGCCGGCCCGCCCCCGGAGCCGCCCCGCGAACAGGACATCACCATGCGCCTCAAGGGCGGCCGCACCGGCGTAAGAGCCCTCACCTGCAAGGGACTTGAACTGACCGGCCTGATGAAGCCCTTCGACCTGGAGGTCTTCTACGGCGAACGGGTCGCCGTCCTCGGCTCCAACGGCTCCGGCAAGTCCCACTTCCTGCGCCTGCTCGCCGGCGACGACGTGACACACACGGGGGAGTGGAAACTCGGCGCACGCGTCGTCCCCGGCCACTTCGCCCAGACCCACGCCCACCCCGAACTCCACGGCCGCACCCTCCTCGACATCCTGTGGAAGGAACACGCCCAGGACCGGGGCCCGGCCATGTCCCGGCTGCGCCGCTACGAGCTCACCCAGCAGGCCGAGCAAGCCTTCGACCGGCTCTCCGGCGGCCAGCAGGCCCGCTTCCAGATCCTCCTGCTGGAGCTCGCGGGCGCCACCGCGCTGCTGCTGGACGAGCCCACCGACAACCTCGACCTGGAGTCGGCCGAGGCACTCCAGGAGGGCATGGAGGCCTTTGACGGCACGGTCCTCGCCGTCACCCACGACCGCTGGTTCGCCCGCTCCTTCGACCGCTACCTCGTCTTCGGCACCGACGGCCGCGTCCGCGAGACCCCGGAACCCGTCTGGGACGAACGCCGCGTCGAACGCGCCCGCTGACCCGCACGCCCCTGCTTTCCCGCGCCCTCGGGCCTTCGCAGGCTCAGGGCGCGGGATCTTCGTATGGTGGATGGCAGGAACCCCGGCCTCCCGGGATCCTCCCGGCAGCACGCTCGGGGCCGGGACCACGGACACGACGAGCGGGGCACCACCATGACCGGAGTCGAGCCCAGCCGACTGGACGACCAGCAGCTCATGAAAGAGCTGGAGACGATCCACCGCACGCGCCACGACACCCTGCTGTACGGCTCCAACGACGCACTGCGGGCCCACAACGAGCGCATGGCGCAGCTGGAGGGCGAGTACCTGCGCCGCAACCCGCGCCGCCTCGTCAGCTCCGGCCGCACCCGCGAGGGCGCCCGCGACCGCTGCTGCGGCGAGACGACGACCCCGCGCACCACCAGCGCCTGACCACCACCCCGGACACACCCCCAGGGGCCCTGCCCGCCCTCCACCGGCAACCGCCCACACCGGAACGGCACCGCTGCATCCCCTCGCCGGCCTGACCGCCCGTGCCGGGCAACCGGAGGCCGGTGGCCCGGCCTCCTTGCCGGCTCCCGGCCCGGCGGTGGTGTTGTCGGCCGCGTCGTACGGCGGTGTGTCGGTCCTTGTTCCACGCGGTCGCGGCGCCGTGCACCGGCGACCGCTCGGGCGCCTGGTCGTCTGCGCCCGGCGCCCGGCGCCCGGTGGCCCGGCCTCCTCGCCGGCTCCCGGCCCCGGCCGTGGCGCCGGTGTCCGCGCGTGCCGGCCGCGCCGTGCCACGGCGTGCCACGGCGCGGCCGCCCCCGTACCGTGCCGTACCGGCGTCATGCACCCCTGTCACCCGGCTGGGCGTCCGCGTCCCGCGAATGGGTCCGGCGGCGCGCGGTCCGGCGCGGCACGGGCTGTGATGGCAGCGAGGGCACACACCCCGTGCCCCCGGCCCCGTGCCCGGTACCCGTGGCGCCGCCCGGCAGCGCCCGACGTACACGCGGGCCGGCCGATCCGCAGCAGCCCGTCGAGGAGCCCGTCCCATGCGCCGCACCGCCCGAGCCCTGTCCGTCGCCCTCGCCGCCGGTGCCGCCCTCTTCCTGCCCGGCCCTGCTGCCTTCGCCGCCCCGGCCGGCCCCGCCCCCTCCGTCGTCTCCGCGCACTGCGACACCACGACCGGCCCCCCGACCGGCGGCGCCACCGGCCCTCCGTCCGGCGGCGCCATCGGCCCCTCGCCGGGCGCTGCGACTGGACCCATGACCGGCGGAGGGACCGGCTCCATGTCCGGCGGAGGGACCGGCTCCGTGTCCGGCGGAGGGACCGGCTCCATGACCGGCGGAGGGACCGGCTCCATGACCGGCCGCGGGACCGGCTCCATGACCGGCGCTGAGACGGGCCCGTTGTCCGGTGCTGTGACCGGTCCGTTGTCCGGTGGCGGTACCGGCCTTTTGTCCGGCGCCCCCGCCGGCCCTTTGACCGGGGGCGCGACGGGCCCGTTGTCCGGTGCTGCGGCCGGTCCGTTGTCCGGTGCCGGTACCGGCCTTTTGTCCGGCGCCCCCGCCGGCCCTTTGACCGGGGGCGCGACGGGCCCGTTGTCCGGTGCTGCGGCCGGTCCGTTGTCCGGTGGCGGTACCGGCCCTTTGCCTGGCGCCCCCACTGACCCTCTGACCGGCGGCGTCACCAACTCGTTGCCGGGTCCCGCCACCGGCCCGATGCCCGACGCAGCCAGTGACCCGTTGCCCGGCACAGCCACCGGCCCGTTGCCCGGCGTCGCCGAGGCCCCGGCCCAGGTCTTGCCCGACGCCAAACCCTGCGCCGACAGCAGCGGCACCCAGTGCCCGCCCGCAGACGCCTCCTGCCGGGACAGCACCGGCTGCCGGGACGGCGAGTCCTGCGCCGACCGCACCCCGTGCCGCGACACCGCGCCGTGCCAGAGCGGCGGACTCAACTGCCGGACAAGCGGCGGCGGAGCCGGGAACGGGAACGGATCCGGAAACGCAGGCGTAAGCGGAAGCGGCGCCTGCTCCGACACGAACACCCACACCCACACGAACATCCACACCTGCACCGAGCCCGGCACCCCGCAGAACGACCCCTCGCACGACGGCAAGTCGCACGGCACCCCGTCCCGCCAAGACGACGACTGCGCCCCGGTCGGCGTGCAGCACGGTGTCGAGGCCGGACAGGGCGGCAGCTTCACCGGCTCCCTCCCCGCCCTCGTCGCCGGCGGCGTCCTCATCGCCGCCGCCTGCGCCGGAGCCGGCCACCGGCTGTACGGCGACCGGCACGCCACGGCGGTCCGCCGCCCCACCGGTGTGTGACCGGGACGACGCCCCGCACCGCTCATGGGCACCCGCCCGCCGGGTACACCCACCCGAGGCCGTCCGCCCCCACCCGCGCCGGCCGCCGTACCCCACGACACCGGACAGCGCACCGCACGCCGGCCCACCACGAGCCCACCACCAGCCCACGACGAGCCCACGACGACCCATCACGGACTGCGCGGAGGCGGACATGCGGCGCACGGACCCCGAGGGCCACGGCCCCGTCCGCTACGGCCCGCCGCTGCCCGGCGACGGCCTGCCCGTGCTCCCCGAACTCACCGCCGTACTCGCCGCCGCCGCCCGCCGCACCGACGCCCAGCCCGTCGGCGGCGCCCCCGCCCTCCTCGAAGCGGCCTGCGGCTACTGGACCCGGCGCGGCCTGCCCACCGTCCCCGACCAGGTCGCCGCCGGCCCCGGCGCCCCCGCCCTGCTCCTCGCCCTCACCGCCGCGCTCGCCCCGGACGGCGCCGACGTCCTCGTCCCCCGCCCCTGCGCCGCCTGGTGGGCGCCCTACGCCCGGATCCTCGGCCGGCCCGTCTACCACGTGCCGACCCCCGCCGAGAGCGGCGGCGTCCCCGACCCCTACGCCCTGCTGGAGACCGTCCGCCGGGTCCGCGCCGAGGGCGGCGAACCCCAACTGCTCGTCCTGTCCGTCGCCGACGACCCCACCGCCACCGTCGCCGCCCCCGAACTCCTCCACGAGACCGTCGAAGCCGCCACCTCCGAAGGCCTGCACCTGGTCAGCGACGAGACCTGGCGCGACACCCTGCACGACCCCCACGACACCGTCCTGCTCAGCCCCGCCGAGATGCGCCCCGACCGCGTCACCGTCGTCACCGACCTCGCCGGCTCCCTGCTGCCCCCCGGCTGGCCCGCCGCCGTCGCCCGCTTCCCCGCGACCGGACCCGGACTGCACCTCCACGCGCGCGTGCTCGACATCCTCACCGCACTCGGCGCCCGCGTCGCCGCTCCCGTCGCCGCCGCGGCCGGCTACGCCCTCGACGAGCCCCCGCCCGTCACCGAGCGCCGCGAGCACGCCGTACGACTCCACGCGCGCGTGGCCGCCGCCGCGCACACCACGCTCGTCGCCGCCGGTGCCCTCGTCCGCCCCCCACAGGCCGGCCGCCACCTCTACGCCGACCTCGGCCCGCTGCGCGCATTCCTCGCCGCCCAAGGAGTCGGCGACGCACAGGAGTTGGAGGACTTCCTCACCGCCCGCCTCGGCATGCCCGCACCCGGCGGCCACCGCTTCGGCGACGACCTCGGCGCCCTGCGCGTACGCCTCGCCACCGGCCCCCTGCTCGGCACCACCGACGACGAACGCACGGAATGCCTCACGTCACCCACACCGTTGGAACTGCCGCACGTGCACCGCGCGTTGACCTCCTTGACATCGCTCCTCGACGATCTCCGCGACGAAGCCCAGCGACGGGAGCCTCCTCGATGACGCAGCAGACGCAGCAGACGCACGAGCCCGGATCGCCCACCACGACCTCGCCGACGACCTCACCGACAGCCACGTCTCCCACGCCACCCACAGCCCCCACGGCACCCATGTCTCCCGTGACACCTGCGGCCACGACCGTCGTCACCATGACCGCCCCGACACCCCTCGCCCCCTCCGTCCCGCCCCTCGCCGAACCCCGCCCCCTGCGCGAACACCGAGTGTGGCCACGGACGTTCCACGACCGGCTCACCGCCCCGCTGCCCGGCCTCAAGGCCATGGCCCGCTTCGCCCGCGAAGGCTCCGTACGCCCCGGCGCCGAAGGCCTCGCCGACCTCCCCCTGCTCCCCGTCGAACCCGGCCCGCTGCCCCGACCCGACCCCCACGCCCTCGCCGTCACCTGGGCCGGACACGCCAGCTGGATCGTCCGCATAGGTGGCCTGACCGTCCTCACCGACCCCGTCTGGTCCCGTCGCATCCTCGGCACCCCCGCCCGCATCACCCCCGTCGGCGTCCCCTGGGAGAACCTGCCCCGCATCGACGCCGTCGTCATCAGCCACAACCACTACGACCACCTCGACGCCCCCACCCTGCGCCGACTCCCGCGCACCACACCGCTGTTCGTCCCCGCCGGACTCGCCCAGTGGTTCCGGCGCCGCCGCTTCACCCACGTCACCGAACTCGACTGGTGGGAAGGCGCCGAACTCTCCGGAGTCCGCTTCGACTTCGTCCCCGCCCACCACTGGTCCAAGCGCACCCTCACCGACACCTGCCGCAGCCTGTGGGGCGGCTGGATCCTCACCGGCACCGACGGCCGGCGCCTCTACTTCGCCGGCGACACCGGCTACGGCCACTGGTTCTCCCGCATCGGCCGCCGCTACCCCGGCATCGACCTCGCCCTCATGCCCATCGGCGCCTACGACCCCCGCTGGTGGCTCAGCGACGTCCACTGCGACCCCGAGGAAGCCGTCCGGGCCACCCTCGACCTCGGCGCCCCCCGCATGGCCCCCATGCACTGGGGCACCTTCGTCCTCTCCGCCGAACCGGTCCTCGAACCGCTCACACGCGTCCGCGCGGCCTGGGAGAAGGCAGGGCTGGAGCGGAAAGACCTGTGGGATCTCCCGATCGGCGCTTCCGGAGCGCTCGGCCACAGCGCCCCGCAAGAGGCGCGGGGAACAGCGCGGTCAACCACCACGAACCCGCACCCCGAAACGAACACCCACCCCGACGGCGCTACCGAAACCGCCGCACCACACCCGGCACCGCACTGACCACCACCGTCAGCGCCACCGCCACCACGACCCCCTCCCAGGGCTCGCTGAACAACGAACCCCCCAGGATCCCGATGACCTGATACGTCGCCGCCCACGCCAGACACGCCGCCACATTCCCCCGGCCGAACCGCCGCAACGGCCAATCAGCCATCGGACAAGCCAGCATCACCGGAATACGACCCGCCGGCACCAACCGCGACAACACCAGCACCGCGACCCCGTGCTCCGCCAACCTGCCCCGCGCCGAAGCCAGCGCGGCATCCGGCGCCCGCGACCGTATCGCCTCCAGCCACCGCGACCCGCCCCGCGACCGCATCCCACGCCGCCCCAGCCAGTACAACGCCCCGTCCCCCAGGAACGCCGCCGACGCCGCCGTCACGAACACCAACGCCCACGAGAACGGCGCCGTCTGATGGAACGCCACCACCGCCGCCGAACTCACCAGCGCCCCCGTCGGCACCACCGGCACCAACGCCCCGATCAACACCAGCAGGAACAACGACGGATAACCGATCGCCTGCTGCGTCGACTCCGCCGGCACCACCGGCCCCGCAGGCCCCGACGCAGCAGCCAGCACCACCGCCGCCACCCGCACACTCACCGCGCGACCTCCAGCCGCACACTCTCCCCGTGCCCCAGCCTGCGCACCACCACCTGCGGCGCCACCACCCCCGCCAGCCGCACGAACTCGTCCCCCGGCGCAGAGAACTCGTGCGGCCGCACCGCATCCATCCCGATCGGCCAGTACGTCCCGTAGTGCACCGGAACCGCCAGCCGCGGCGCCAGCCGGACCAGCGCCCGCGCCGCCCGCCCCGCGTCCAGATGCCCCTCACCCAGGAACGGCCCCCAACCGCCCACCGGCAACAACGCCACGTCCACCGGCCCGACCCGCTCCGCCATCGCGTCGAACAACCCCGTGTCCCCCGCGAAGTACGTCCGCGCCGCCCCCTCCACGACATACCCCAGCGCGGGCGACCGGTGCGGCCCCACCGGCAACCGCCGCCCGTCGTGCGCCGCCGGCACCACCCGGATCCGCACCTCACCCACACCCACCACATCCCCCGGCACCACCTCCGAAACCCGCAACCGCCGCAGCCGGCGCAGCGCCGGCACCGCCCGCGGCGCACCCCGGGGCACGAGCAGCCGCGTACCCGGCGCGAGCGACGCCAGCGACGGCACATGCAGATGATCGGCGTGCAGATGCGACACGAGCACCACGTCCGCGCGCCGGGCCGCCGCCGGCGGTACGTCCCCCCGGCGCCGCCGCAGATGCGCGAGCCGGCGCGCGAACAGAGGATCGGTCAGCACCCGGATCCCCGCATCCTCGATCGTGCACGTCGCGTGACCCCACCAGGTGATCTCCACCGGCACCTTCTTCCGCCTCCTTCACGCGACTCCCCGAAGCCTACGGGCAGGAGTAGGGTCGGCGGCGAAACCCGGAGGTGAGGGGGACGCCATGGGACAACCGCAGGCCGCCTCCGGCATGCCCGCGCCCGTACGGGTCACCGCCATCGCCAGCCTGACCCCGCTGGAGGAACTGGAAGCCGACCCCTTCCTCGTCGACGCCCGCAGCCAGCACGCCATGTGCGCCCGCTGGGCCGCCGAGCACGGATACGTCGTCGCCCGCGAACTCCTCGTCGGCGGCCTGCGCTTCGACCACTGCGCCCTGTGGGACGGCGTCCGCCCCGGCATCGACGTGTTCGTCGCCCCCAGCCTCCGCGTCCTGCGCCGCGCCCTGTCCTCCGTCGACGCCTTCACCGCCGAATGCGCCCGGCGCGGCGTGCGAGTGGAAACGGCCGACCGCGCCGAACCGGCCTACGACGCCCAGATGAAGGCCCGCGTCCACCGCCGGCTGTCCATGCCGACCGCCGGCTACGACGGCCGCTGAGCCGTCGCCAGCCGCACAGCCGCAGGCCGGCGCCCCCGGCCCGGTATGACAAGGTGGAACGGGGCCCGGGCGTCGAGCGGCCCGGGACGCGAGGTGGACAAGGCGTGCGAGGCGTACAAGGCATACGGGGCGTACGAGGCG
Organism: Streptomyces sp. MUSC 14; assembly: GCF_001866675.1. Classification (NCBI taxonomy): domain Bacteria; kingdom Bacillati; phylum Actinomycetota; class Actinomycetes; order Kitasatosporales; family Streptomycetaceae; genus Streptomyces; species Streptomyces sp. MUSC 14. Next base: position 74,750 of record NZ_MLYN01000023.1, on the reverse strand, counting down.
TTCGGAGAGTACGAGGCGTTCCGTGGCGGCGGGTCGCCAGCCAGATCGGACGGAGCACCACCGTATGGGCGGCCTCCACCCTCACCATGCTGGTCCTCGCCGCCCTCCTGCCCGACTTCCAGCTCCAGTCCGCCGACGGCGACAGCGCCACCCGGATCGCCGTCACCGCCGCCTGCGGCGCCGGCGCCTTCGGCGTCCTGTCGGCCGTCGCCTGGCCGCTCCTGGTCCGGCTCCTGCTCCTCGTCCCCGCCCTCTTCCTCGGCCTGCTCGTCTTCGCCCTCAACGGCTCCCTGCTGCTGCTCGCCCTGCGCATCAACCCCTCCGGCCGGGGCGCGGCAGCCCCGGAGACCGCGGTCATCGTCGCCGCCGTGATGTCCGCCGTCGCCTCGGCCACCGGCGCCGCCCTCGCCGTACGCGACGACGAGGCCTACCGCCGCCGCCTGCACCGCCTCGCCGCCCGCCGCCGCAGATCCGACCCGCCCTGCCCCACCACCCCCGGCCTGGTCTGCGTCCAACTCGACGGCGTCGGCCACGACGTCCTGACGGCGGCGGTCCGCAAGGGGCTGATGCCGACGGTGGCCGGGTGGCTGGGGACGGTCGACCGACGCCCCGCCGACGGCGGACAGGAGACGGCCGACGGCCGACGGCCGACAGTCGACGGGCGATCGCATACACCCGCACCCGCATCCGCTGCACCCGCACCCGCATCCGCGCATACACCCGCACCTGCACCCGCAGCCACCCACCGCCTCACCCCCTGGCGCACCGACTGGTCCAGCCAGACCGGTGCCAGCCAGCTCGGCATTCTCCACGGCAGCACCTTCGACGTTCCCGCGTTCCGCTGGTACGAGAAGGACCGCGGCGAGGTGATGGTGTGCAACCGGCCGACGAGCGCCGCCGAGCTGCAGCGCCGCGCCGCCGTGCACACCGGCGACGGCGGACTGCTCACCATCGACGGTGCCAGCCGCGGCAACCTCTTCAGCGGCGGCGCCGGCGAGCAGGCCCTCGTCCTGTCCATCACCACTCGCCGACGGGGCAAGGAGAACCGTTCCCGCGCAGGCTACTTCGCCTATTTCTCCGACCCCGCCAACGCCGTACGCACCGCCCTGTCCTTCGGCGCCGAAGTGGTCCGAGAGGTCGGCCAGTCCGTCCGTGCCCGGCTGCGCGGACAGCGCCCCCGGGTCGGCCGCGGCGGCCTCTACCCCCTCGTGCGGGCCTTCGCCACCGTCGTCGAGCGGGACGTCGTCGTCGCCGCGGTGATGGGTGACATGCTCGCCGGGCGCACCGCCGTCTACGCCGACCTGGTCGCCTACGACGAGGTCGCCCACCACTCCGGCCCGCACAGCCGGGACGCCGAGAAGGTGCTGCAACGCCTCGACCGTGCCCTCGCCCTGCTCCAGCGCGTCGCCGAACACGCCCCCCGCCCCTACCGCCTCGTCGTCCTCTCCGACCACGGCCAGAGCCCCGGCGAGACCTTCCACGGCCGCTACGGCCTCACCCTCGGCGACCTCGTCCGCGCCGGCTGCGGACTGCCCGTGCCCCGCAGCGCGGGACGAACCCGCAGCGGCGCCGAGGCCCGGGCCGCCGTCCGGGCCGCGCTGCGCCGGCCAGTGGAGGAGGAGGCGGGTGAGCAGCACCGGCCCGCCCGCACCCGCAGCGCCGACGGACCCCCCTCCCGCTCCGAGCCGATCGTGCTGGCCTCCGGCAACCTCGGCTTGGTCTCCTTCCCGGACGTGCACCACCGCATGACCCGCGAGGAGATCGACGCCCGCCACCCCGCCCTGCTCACCACCCTCGCCCATCACCCCGGCATCGGCTTCCTGCTGGTGCGCAGCGCGGAGCACGGCGGTGTGGTGCTGGGGGCGAACGGTGTGGAGGTCCCGCTGGCCGACCTGGACGACGCGTCCGGGCCGCTGGCGTGCTTCGGGCCCGGCGCCGCCGACGCCGTCCGGCGCACCCACTCCTTTCCGCACACCGCCGACATCATGGTGAACTCCGCGTACGATCCGGCCGGCGGCGAGGTGCTCGCCTTCGAGGAGCAGATCGGTTCCCACGGCGGCCTCGGCGGCGCCCAGTCCCGCCCGTTCCTGCTCTCTCCGCTGGACCTGTCCGCTCCCGCCGCGGACCACGGGGAACTGGCCGGCGCCGAACAGGTGCACCACGCACTGCGCCGCTGGCTGCGCGAGCTGAACGGCCCGGAGGTCCCGCTCACCGCCGCCACCGAGGAGGAACAGGCGGCCTGAACACCCCGGGAAGCCCGGCGGAACGCACCGTCACCTTCCGTTCACCGCGTGTGGGCCGGTCCTCGGCATGCGGCGGGCCCGGATGTGATCGGATGGGGACACGGAACCCGGAAACGGCACCCCGGAAACGGGGCCGACCACCCGCGAAAGGAACCACCGTGGCCACCACGCGTACCGCGCACACCGTCTGGGAGGGCGAGCTGCTCACGGGCAGCGGCACCGTCACCTTCGACTCCTCCGGCATCGGCTCGCAGCCGGTGTCGTGGCCGTCGCGCGCCGAGCAGGCGAACGGCAGGACCAGCCCCGAGGAGCTGATCGCCGCCGCCCACTCCAGCTGCTTCTCCATGGCCCTCTCGCACGGTCTGACCGGCGCCGGCACCCCGCCCACCCGCCTGGAGACCAAGGCCGACGTGACCTTCCAGCCCGGCACGGGCATCACCGGCATCCACCTCTGGGTGCGCGGCGAGGTCCCCGGCCTCGACGAGGAGGGCTTCGCCTCGGCCGCCGAGGACGCCAAGAAGAACTGCCCGGTCAGCCAGGCCCTGGCCGGTACGACCATCACGCTTTCGGCCGAGCTGGCCTGACGCCCGTACGACATCCGGTGCCGCGTCCCGTCCCGGGGGCGCGGCACCGCCGTTCCCCGGGACCGTGAGCGTCCGGGATCCCGCATCCAGGATCCTGCATCCAAGATCTCGCATGCAGGATCCTGTATCCGGGATCCCGCATCCGGCCCATCCGGCCATTGACACCGTCGTAAGCACGTCATGTGCTGGGAGTGCCGAAGGACGCCCTGGCGCAAGCGGAAGGGGACGGATCATGGCACGTGCGGTCGGGATCGATCTCGGGACGACCAACTCGGTGGTGGCCCTCCTGGAGGGCGGCGAGCCCACCGTCGTCACCAACGCGGAGGGCGCGCGGACCACGCCGTCGGTGGTGGCGTTCGCGAAGAACGGAGAGGTGCTGGTCGGCGAGGTCGCCAAACGGCAGGCCGTGACGAACGTGGAGCGCACGGCCCGTTCGGTGAAACGGCACATGGGCGATGCCGCCTGGCGCTTCCCGGACAGCGGTACGGTCGACGGCTCCCGGCTGCGCGCGCAGGAGCTGTCGGCGCGGGTGCTGCAGAAGCTGAAGCGGGACGCGGAGGCCTACCTCGGCGAGGACGTCTCGGACGCGGTGATCACCGTACCGGCGTACTTCGACGACGCCCAGCGCCAGGCCACCAAGGAGGCCGGGGAGATCGCCGGCCTGAAGGTGCTCAGGATCATCAACGAGCCGACCGCGGCCGCCCTCGCCTACGGCCTGGACCGGGGCGAGGAGCAGACGGTCCTGGTCTTCGACCTCGGCGGCGGCACCTTCGACGTGTCCCTGCTGGAGATCGGCGACGGCGTCATCGAGGTGAAGGCCACCAACGGCGACACCCACCTCGGCGGCGACGACTGGGACCAGCGGATCGTCGAGCATCTGGCGAAGCGCTTCAAGGCCGGGCACGGCATCGACCTGGGCGCCGACAAGATGGCCGTGCAGCGGCTGCGGGAAGCCGCCGAGAAGGCCAAGATCGAACTGTCGTCGTCCTCCGAGACCACGATCAACCTGCCCTACATCACCGCCTCCGCCGCGGGCCCGCTGCACCTGGAGGAGAAACTGACGCGCGCCCAGTTCCAGGAGCTGACCGCCGACCTGCTCGACCGCTGCAAGCAGCCCTTCCACCAGGCCGTGCAGGACGCGGGGATCGAGCTGTCCGCCATCGACCACGTCATCCTCGTCGGCGGCTCCACCCGGATGCCGGCCGTCACCGACCTGGTGCGCGAACTCACCGGCAAGGACCCGCACAAGGGCGTCAACCCCGACGAGGTCGTCGCCGTCGGCGCCGCCCTCCAGGCGGGCGTGCTGCGCGGCGACGTCAAGGACGTCCTCCTCCTCGACGTCACCCCGCTGTCCCTCGGCATCGAGACCAAGGGCGGCATCATGACCAGGCTGATCGAGCGCAACACCACGATCCCGACGCGCCGTTCGGAGATCTTCACCACCGCCACCGACAACCAGCCCTCGGTCGGTATCCAGGTCTACCAGGGCGAACGCGAGATCGCCGCCTACAACAAGAAGCTCGGCGTCTTCGACCTCACCGGACTGCCGCCCGCCCCGCGCGGCGTCCCGCAGATCGAGGTGGCCTTCGACATCGACGCCAACGGGATCATGCACGTCTCCGCCAAGGACCTCGCGACGGGCCGCGAGCAGAAGATGACCGTCACCGGCGGCTCCGCCCTGCCCAAGGACGACATCGACCGCATGATGCGCGAGGCGGAGCAGTACGCCGAGGAGGACCGCCGGCGCCGCGAGGCGGCGGAGACCCGCAACCAGGCCGAGCAACTCGTCTACCAGACCGAGAAGTTCCTGCGCGACAACGAGGACCGCATCCCCGCCGACACCAGGTCGGAGGTCCAGGAGGCGGCCACGGAACTCAAAGCGCTCCTGGAGCGGAACGCGGAGACCGGCGAACTCCGCACCGGCGTCGAGAAACTCGCCACCGTCAGCCAGAAGATGGGCCAGGCCATGTACGCCAACGCCTCTGCCTCCGCCGGCGAACCGGGCCCCGCCACGGAACAGGAAACCCCCGCCGACGAGGAAGGCGTGGTGGACGCGGAGATCGTGGACGAGGACCGGGACACCAAGGGCGGCGCGGCCTGACCCCTCGGGCGTGGATGCAGGACGCGGGCCGTGGACGCGGGACGGCCGTGGACGCGGGTCACAGGGCCTCGCGGAACTCCCGCAGCAGGCTCTGCGTGCGCTGCGCCGACGCGGCCCGGGCCGTCATGTGGTCCAGCACCTCCAGATGCGCGGCCACCTCGCGACGGGAGTCCAGGTACAGCGCGCCGGTCAGATACTCGGTGAACACCATGTCCGGCAGCTCCGGCTCGGCGAACCGGAACAGCGTGAACGGCGCGTACGTCCCCGGATGCGGGCCCGCCGAGAACTCGGCGATCTGCAGCGTGACCCGGTCCCGCCCGGCGAACTCCAGCAGCTTGTCGAGCTGGTCGCGCATCACCTCGCCGTGGATGCTCACCGGGCGCCGCAGCACCGTCTCGTCCATGATCACCCACAGGTGGGGCGGGTCGTTCCGCTCCAGCAGCCGCTGCCGCTCCAGGCGCAGCGACACATGCCGTTCCACGGTGTGCGGCGAGGTCTGCCCGATCGTGCCGGCCTCCATCACCGCGCGCGCGTACTCCTCGGTCTGGAGCAGACCGGGCACGAAGTGCGGCTCGTAGGAGCGGATGATCCGGGCGGCGCCCTCCAGGCTGACGTACATGCTGAACCAGTCCGGCAGCACGTCGTGGAACCGCTGCCACCAGCCCGGCTGGTTCGCCTCCTCGGCCAGCCGCACGAACGCGGCCGCCTCCTCCTCGGGCACCCCGTAGGTCTCCAGCAGCACCTGCACGTAGGGGATCTTCAGGGCGACGTCGGCCATCTCCATGCGCCGTACGGTCGCCGACGCCACCCGCAGGACGCGGGCGGCCTCGTCCCGGGTGAGGCCCGCCGCCTCGCGCAGCTCCTGCAGCCGTTTGCCGAGCACCACCTGGCCCACGGTGGGCGCAGCCCGCCGCTCACTCACGCCACGCCTCCCCTACGCGCCGAAGTACCCGGGCAGTCTGCCACGTGATCGCCTCTCGCACACGGGTCCGAGGGGATCGGATTGGCCGACGGACGCCGCGGCAGCGGGGGAGAAGCGTGGTATAGGCAGGCAAGCGAGACAGGGACGTGGCAAGGAAGCGGCAGGGACGTGGCAGGTGCGGTCAACCCGCCACCGTGTGCAGGTACTTGGCGGTGGCCGGATCCGCGGGCAGGAACGTCTCGATGGCGAGTTCGGCGACCGTCACGTCCATCGGCGTGTTGAAGGTGGAGATCGACGACACGAACGACAGGATCCGGCCGTCGTGCTCGATACGCATGGGCAGCGCGAAGTACGCGACGGGGCCCTCCGGTTCACCGCTGTCGCCGCCGTCCTCCATGTCGTCACGCGTGTTCTCGGGCACCGGGTAGGCGGCCACCTCCTCGTACAGGGCGTGCAGCCGCTCCGAGCGCTGCAGGGCGATCTGCCGTTCCATCTGCTCCAGCAGATGCCCGCGCCAGGCCCGCAGGTTGCGGATGCGCGACGCCAGTCCCTGTGGGTGCAGGGTCAGCCGCATCGCGTTCGGCGCCGGCGCCAGCAGCGTCTCCGGCACCCCGTCCAGCAGCATCGCGATACCCCGGTTCGCGGCCACGACCGTGTAGCAGGCGTCGACCACCAGCGCGGGGTACGGCTCGTAGCACTGGATGAGGTGTTCCAGCCCGGCCCGCAGCGCGTCCAGCGCCGGGTCGTCCAGCGGGGTCTCCGGATAGTGCGGGGCGTAACCGGCCGCCAGCAGCAGGGAGTTGCGCTCGCGCACCGGCACGTCCAGGTGCTCGGCGAGCCGCAGCACCATCTCCTCGCTCGGCCGCGACCGGCCCGTCTCGATGAAACTGATGTGCCGCGCCGAGGAGTCGGCGCGCAGCGCCAGCTCCAGCTGCGAGACCCGGCGCCGCTCCCGCCATGCGCGCAGCAGCGGGCCGACGCCCTTGTCGGCGACGGCGACGGCGGCGGGGGCGGGGGCGGGGGCGGTGGCGGACGCGGAAGGACCGGAAGCGACAATGGTCATACGTCCGACCGTAGTCGAGGAGTTGCTCCCTTGCGCATGAACGAGCCGTGGCACACGCCGCCCCGGTCCCCGTCCCTCCAGGCCGCGGCAGTCCACCGGGCCCGGGTCCGCGGCTGCCTCCTCGGCGGCGCGCTCGGTGACGCCCTCGGCTATCCCGTGGAGTTCGCCTCGCTGGACCGCATCCGCGCCGCGCACGGTGCGCACGGCGTCACCGGCCTCGTACCCGGCGCGCACGGAGCGGTCGGACTGATCAGCGACGACACCCAGATGACCCTGTTCACCGTCGAGGCCCTGATCCAGGCGCACGCACGGCAACGCGAGAAGGGCATCGACGGCGCCTGGCCGCAGCTGCTGCGCCAGGCGTACGAGCGCTGGCTGGAGACCCAGTCCAAGCCCGGCCCCGAACAGCCCGTGCCGCCGCAGCCCGGCACACCGACTCCGGCCGGCCTGGTGACCGAGGCCTGGCTGTACTCCCGCCGCGCGCCCGGAAACGCCTGCCTGTCCGGCGTCGCCCAGATGTACGCGCCCGACCCCGCACTCCCGCTCGACGGCACACCGGGCGAGGTCAACCCCGACTCCAAGGGCTGCGGCACGGTCATGCGCTCGGCCCCCTTCGGCCTCGCGGCCCCCGCCGACGCGGCCTTCGCCATGGCGGCACGCGGCGCCCAGATCACCCACGGCCACCCCACCGGCTACTACGCGGCCGGCGCGCTCGCCGCGATCGTCGCGCACCTGGTCGCCGGGGACTCCCTGGACGGCGCGGTACTGCGCACCCTGCGCCTGCTGGAACGGCACCGCGGCCACACGGAGACCACGGCCGCCCTGCGCGCCGCCCTCGACCTCGCCGACGACGGGGCACCGACCGCCGAGAAGACCGAGTCCCTCGGCGCGGGCTGGGTCGCCGAGGAGGCACTCGCCATCGGCGTGTACTGCGCGCTCGCCGAGCCCGACGTCGAGCGGGCCCTGCTGCTGGCCGTCAACCACTCGGGCGACAGCGACTCCACCGGCTCGATCTGCGGCAACCTCCTCGGCGCGCTGCACGGCGACACCGGTCTGCCGCACGACTGGGTGGCCCGCGTGGAGGGCCGTTACCGGATCGCGGCCCTCGCCGACGACCTCGCGGCGGAGTGCGCGCGGGCCTGACGTGGCAGGCTGAACAAGAACCGCTGACGCGAAGGGAGCCGAACGCCATGGCCGTGGAACCGCTGTCGCAGAAGGAGATCGAGGACCGGCTCGCGGAGCTGCCCGGCTGGTCGCTGGACGGGGACAGGCTCGCCCGCTCCTACCGGCTCGGCTCGCACGTCGCGGCGGCGGCGCTGGTCATGCACATCGCCGCCGTCCAGGACGAGCTGGACCACCACTCCGACCTCACCCTCGGCTACCACACCGTCTCCCTCACCGTGCACACGCACAGCGCGGGCGGCGCGGTCACCGAGAAGGACTTCGCCCTCGCCCGCAGGGTGGAGGACATCGCCCCAGGTCACGGCGCACACTGAGGAACGTGCTCGACTACGACAAGGAAGCCGACGCCTACGACGCGTCCCGCGGCGGCGAGGCCCGTGCCCACGCCGCCGCCGAAGCGGTGCTCGATCTGATCCCCGAGGGGCCGGGCCGGCTCCTCGACGTGGCCTGCGGCACCGGCATCCTCACCCGCCGGCTGGCCGCCGACCGCCCCGCGCTGCGGGTGACCGGCGCCGACCTCACCACCGCGATGGTCCGCAGGGCCGGGGCGAGACTCCCGGGCGCGGTCGTCCGTGCCGACAGCCGCCGCCTGCCGTTCCCCACGGGCACGTTCGACGCGGTGACCAGCGTCTGGCTGCTGCACCTGCTGGACGACGCCGGGGACGTCCGCGCGATCGTCGCCGAGTGCGCCCGTGTGCTGCGGCCCGGCGGGGTCTACGTCACCACCGTCGACAAGGCCGACGCGCACGACGTCGGCAGCGACATCGACACCGCCCTCGCCGACCGCCCGCGCCGCGCCGCCCAGGACGCCGCCGCCACCGTCACCGCGCACGCCGTCCGGCACGGGCTGGAACCGGCCGGCGCGGGCGTGTTCCGCGGCGCCGGCCAGGGCCGCAGCCCGCGCACCACCATCGCCGACCTGCGCCGCGGCTGGTTCACCCAGCTGCCGCCGGGCGAGCCGCGCAGCGAGCGGTTCGCCGCGCGCCTCGCCCGCCTCCCGGACCAGGACCGTCCCCGCCCGGACCCGGTGTTCGCCGTGCGGGCGTACCGCAAACCGGCGGCGTCGGCGGGGGAGGGAACCGGGGCATGACATGACGTGACGGCCGGGCGGTGCGGCGAACCTCGGCAACTCCCCTGGGCGACAAGGCACTCGGCGCTACCTGCCGTCGCACCGGCGGGAGCGGTTCCTGCCGGTCGACGTGCCCGTCACGGCGCGCCTCATGCAAGGAGTCGCTCATGCGTCCCCGCGTTCAGTACTTTGAGACACCGTCGGCGCGACGGCGCTCATCGTGAGCGCAGTCGTCCCGGCGGTGTCCGCCCGGGGAGTCACACCCGCGTGCACGGTGGCGTACTCCGTCACCAACCACGGCCGGCGCCTCGGCGGATCGCCGTCTCCGGCGGCGCGTACGTCCCGTCCGCCCGCTCCAGCAGGGGACCGAGCTCCAGGACGGCCCCGGCCTCGTCATACGGCTTCGAGATACGGCTTCGAGGCGAGCGCCGTTCGCGCCCACCGGCCCGGGCCGCATTCGGCTCCGCTGTGCCGCATCGGCAAACTTTTTGCGGCACCGGCAACAGGACTGGCCTCCTCGCGCAGCGGCGTCGCACGCTGGCCGCATCCGAAGGAGAGGCGGAACACCATGGCACACGAGCACCACGGGCAGCAGCAGGCGCACCACGACCACGGCGGGCATCAGCAGCACGCCCATGGGGGCCACGCGGGCCACGCCCACGGCGGCGACATCGACTGGGCCGCGATGGCGGCCCACCTGGAGACGGAGGCCGAGGTGACCGCCCCGGCGTACGAGAGCGCCCTGGCCTGGCTGGGCACGGAGGTGACCGAGCCCGGTCTGATCGTGGACGCGGGCAGTGGCCCCGGGGTGATCGCCTGCCTTTTCGCGCGCCAGTTCCCCGGCGCACGGGTGGTCGCCGCCGACGGCTCGGCACCGTTGCTGGAGCACGCCCGCGCCCGCGCGGCCCGCGCGGGGGTCGCCGACCGCTTCGACACCCTGGCCGGTGAACTCCCGGACGCACTCGGTGAGTTGGAGTATCCGGCGGACCTGCTGTGGGCCAGCCGCAGCCTGCATCACCTCGGCGACCAGAAGGCCGCACTCGCCGCGTTCGGCGCCCGGCTCGCCCCCGGCGGCACGCTGGCCATTTTGGAGGGCGGTCTGGCTCCGCGCTATCTGCCCCGCGACGTCGGCTTCGGCCGCCCCGGACTCCAGACCCGCCTCGACGCCCTCCAGGAGGACCGCTTCGCCGAGATGCGCGCCGAGCTGCCCGGCGCGGTCGCCGAGGCCGAGGACTGGCCCGCCCTGCTGACGGCCGCCGGTCTGAAGCACACCGGCACCCGCACCTTCCTGCTCGACCTGCCCGCCCCCCTCCCCGAGACGGCTCGCGCGTTCGTGGTCTCCATGCTGACCCGCGCCCGGGACCTCCATGCCGAGGCCCTGGACGCCGGGGACCGCGCAACCCTCGACCGGCTCCTCGACCCCGCCGACCCCGGCAGCGTCCACCGCCGCCCCGACGTGTTCGTCCTCGCGGCCCACACGGTGCACCGGGCGGTACGGCCGGCGTAGGCGCGGGGGTGTGGCGGAAGGAGGGTGATTGCTGTTCGGGCGCAGGCAGTTGACTTCGAGCGCGCTCCACGTGATGGACTCCCTGGCGTCACCGACATACAGGGGGAACCCGTGAACGACTCTCCGGTCGCACTCATCACCGGCGGGGCCACCGGCATCGGCGCCGCCGTCGCCCGGCAACTGCTGGCCGCCGGGCATCGCGTCACCGTCACCGGCCGTACGGAGTCCCGGCTGCGGGACTTCGCGGACGAGCTCGGCCGCCCCGAGGAACTGCGGACAGTCGCCGGTGATGCGTCGACGTTCGACGATATACAGAATGCTGTCGACCGTACGCTCAAGGCATACGGTCGACTGGATACCGTCGTCGCCAACGCCGGTTTCGCCACCCACGACTCCGTGGCCGACGGCGACCCGGCCGGCTGGACCGAGATGGTCCTCACCAACGTCCTCGGCCCGGCCCTGCTCATCCGTGCCTCCGGCGAGGCGTTGAAGGAGACCCGTGGCCGGATCGTCCTCATCGGCAGTGTCGCCGGGTTCGTGAACACCCCCGGCAACCTCTACGGCGCCACCAAGTGGGCGGTCACCGGGCTCGCCGAGAACACCCGGCGCCAGGTCACGGAGTTCGGGGTCGGGGTGACGCTGGTCGCCCCCGGCCGGGTGGAGACCCCGTTCTGGGACGGCCTCGGCAGCCTGCCCCCGGGGAACCTGCTGACCGCCGACCAGATCGCCGACTCGGTCGTCTGGGCGATCCGGCAGCCGGCCGGGGTCGACGTCAACACCGTGGTCGTACGCCCGCTGGGGCAGCCCAACTGACGTATTGCACAGGTCAGTCGTCTCGGCCCCGGGCGGGGACGCCGTGCGGCGTGAAAACAACGTGGCTGGCCCTGGCATGGGGCCCTGGTCATTCGTCCGGTGGGATCCAGGTCCGGGCGAGTTCCGTGACCCAGGTCACCGCCTCGTCGGGGGTCGGCGGGGGCGCGCCGACGACGACAACCTCGGTGACGCCGGCTGTGGCGAGCTCCGGAAGATGCTCCGGGCGGCCGTCACTCAGTGCGACAGCGACGGTGAGTTCACCGCGGGTGCGGCCGTGTCGGGCGCACTCGTCGGTGAGGAAGGCGATGCGTTCGGGAACGTCGGTGACCGGCATGTTGAAGCCGTACCAGCCGTCGGCGAGTGTGGCCGCGCGGCGCAGGGCGGTGTTGCTGTTGCCGCCGACCACGACCGGGAGTCGGGCGCCGCGCAGCGGCTTGGGGTTGACCCGGATCGCGTCGAAGCGGGTGAACTCCCCGGTGTAGGAGGCAGGGTCCTTGGCCCAGAGGGTGCGCATCGCGGCGAGGTACTCGTCGGTGCGGCGTCCGCGTCCGGTGAAGGGGACGCCGAGTGCGGCGAACTCCTCGGCTGACCAGCCCGCTCCGATGCCGAGGGTGAACCGTCCGGCGGAGAGCACATCGAGGGTGGCGGCCCGCTTGGCGACCACCACCGGGTTGTGCTCGGGCAGCAGGAGCACTCCGGTGGCGAGCTCGATCCGGCTGGTGACTGCCGCGGCGAAGCTCAGCGCGAGCAGCGGGTCCAGCCAGTCCGCGTCCGCGGGCACGGCAATCCGGCCGTCCGCGGAGTAGGGGTAGCGGGACGCCGGCGCGTCCACGAGTACCACATGCTCACCGCACCACAGTCTGGCGAAGCCATGCGCCTCCGCTGCGGTGGCGACGGCCGCGATCACTTCGGGGCGGGCACCGTTACCGATGCCGAGCGCGTGCAGCCCTACCCGCATTCCTCACCTCCGGTGAGGCCACCCTAGGCACACAGTGCGGACGCACAGTGGCATGGCGCGCCCCGCGCGTGACGTGACCCTCACTCCCGCGACCGCCTGACCGTCCCCGTCACAGCCCGCCGACACCGGCCGTCGCCGGGCCACCCTGTGGCTGCCCGGCGAACCCATGGTCTTCCGGTCAGTCGTTGGCGAGGAACAAGTGAGAAGCAGCCCTGCGGGGGACTGGAAGGGACTCTGGCCTGCGGCGGAGCTCAGCCACTACCTGCGGGTGGGAAACGAGTGGGAAACCGGGGCTACTCGGAGAGGCCCGGACCCGCCTGGAACGTTTCCCAGCGGTCCTGCAACGCCTTCATGATGGCACGCTCCATCGCCACGGTCACGCTGCTGTACGTCCCCTCGACACCAGGCACCTCGTGACCCATCCGCCGCTCAACGGCGAACCTGCTGTGCCCGTCCTCGTCCAGCCACGCCTTGTGCCCGTGACGGATCCGGTAGATGCGCTTGCCGACGTAGTCGGGTACGGCAGGGATCGCCGGCCGAGGATTCCTGCTCCCCGGAGTCCTCTTGCGCTCATCGGCCCCCTTGGAGATGTGGGGCCAGTAGTCGACCGAGAACGCCGCTGAGGCGAGGCAGCCGCCCGCGATAGCCGGGAAGACCCACTTGTTGTCGTGCGACGCCAGCACGTTGGGGAGAGGTCTTCGGCGACGACACGGTCGCCGCGGCCATGATCGACCGCCTCGTCCACCACGCAGAGGTCATCTCACTCAAGGGCGACTCCTACCGCATGCGCGGACGCGACCTCGGCCGGGTTCCACATCAACCAGGGGTACGACGCCGAGGTCATGTGCCGGGTGTGCAGGACAGGGCAGACTGCTCCGCCTCACGACGTCTTCTATGTTGTCAGCGGCACCGACACGGGTGTTCCGACGGTGAAGCTGGGCATCAGCTCAGGTACCGGGCACAAGCGTCTGGAGCAGCACGCGAGCGTTGGTCTCTCTCAGCGGCACCGCGTGTGGACAGGCCTGCCGAAGGGCGTAGCGCGAACCCTGGAAGTCGCATTGCTTGCCCACCTGAACGAAGGCGGGTGGAAGCGAACACGCGGCGACGAATACTTCCCAGCGGATGTGCTGCCCGTCATCGTGGCGTTCGCGCAGGACTGGCTGGACGCCATGCCCGGTCATCTGACCGACGCACGCGAACCATCCCTGCGGGTTGACGCGGCATCCGTAGAAGCCGCCCAGCCCCGCCCCGTGCCACACTGGCCACGGCACCCCGTCACGCATCCCCCGTCGTGGCGGGGTGCTGTCGTGCCCGGCAGATTTTCGTGGCCGATCTCTTTCGCTGTGGCTGGTTTTGGTGCATCGTTGGCGCACCGGATCCCCCTTCCCCCGGGTGGGATCCCCCTCCGGGCCCTGCTGCTACGACTATGCGGCAGGGCCCGCCGCTCCTCCCGGCTCCCCACGGGAGGCTGCGCGGCTGCTTCTCGCATCCCCCGTCTTGGCGGCCCCTGCTCTGTCAGCCCCGAGGTTCGGGGAGTGCGCCGGGCTTCGTCTCCACGATCTCCACCTCGGTCGTGGGCTGAGGATGCCGGACGCAACGCCTTCCGCCCCGCCCTCCACGGTTGAGGCGGGGCGGTCGTGCGTTCAGCATCTCAAGCTTGCGGCACTCGGATGTGAAGCCCGGCGCGCCTCCCGCTCCGCGTGAGAGGCGCGCCTGCCTTTAGAGGGCGCTGTTGTTGCAGCCCATGGTCGAGCCGAGGTGGCTCTGCTGTGCGCCCGGGTTGCCCTCGCCGTTGAGGGCGTTGCCCAACAATCCGTTGAGGATTCCGACCTCGCCGAGGACGTCGAGGTTCAGGTCGTGCGACCTGCATGTGGAGCTCTGCTGGATGTTGAATCCGTCGCCGTGGCCGCCCTCGCCGCCGGCGTGGGCGGTGCCGGCGGTCATGAGTCCGACGCTGCCGAGGGTAGCGACGAGGACGGCAGCGTTGCGAAGCTTGTGCATGTGCTCTCCGTGAAAGTGAATGGGCGCGATCTCCGGTAGAGATCGACTTCTTTCGCGTACGAGACATTAATGCGAAGTCCCGCAAATCGGATATTGACGCGCCGCTTGCATAGTCATCGTGGTCGCTCCGCCCCACGCGGGGAGCCACTCGCATTCAGTCGAGGATCCCCAACTCCGAATCCGGCCGGCAGAACGTGCAGGCTTTCACGCCGGCCGCGATGGCACGCCGGATCGTGTCCGAGTCTGTGGCCTTCGACCTCTTGCCCGCCATCGTGCACTCCCCGGTGTGGACTGCCGTCGGCAGTGGGTCCCGATTGAGCCCGTACTCGATCAACCAATCCGGGGGCTCCGGCCGGGCCTGCTCGCCCTGCTGCCGCTCGGCCTCGCGACGTTCCTCGTCGGCGATCCAGCGGCGGGTGCGTTCGAGGTCGGCTGGCTGGACGCGTTCGAGGAAGCGGAGGAGGTCGAGGCGGGACGGTGGCGCAGGGTCGTTCACATGTTCGATTCTGGGCTAGGGTGGCGCACGCGTCGCGACAGGCAGGGAGGAGGCATCGTGGACCGCATGAGCGTCGACGAGCTGCTCGGCCGCCACGCCGTGGACCCGTCCCACCTGGAGCTGGCGCCACCCGAGGTGACCCGCCGGCAGGTCGGTGCGCGGCTGCGCGAGCCGATCGTGCGTCCCTGCACGGTGTGCGGCGACGGCTACCGCACTGCGCAGGTGGTCACCTTTCCTGAGGAGGGTCCGCGCTGGGCGGACCTGTGCCGAGAGCACGCGATCGCCACCATGGAACCGTGG
This sequence comes from Streptomyces sp. MUSC 14, assembly GCF_001866675.1. NCBI lineage: Bacteria > Bacillati > Actinomycetota > Actinomycetes > Kitasatosporales > Streptomycetaceae > Streptomyces > Streptomyces sp. MUSC 14. The sequence goes on along the minus strand of NZ_MLYN01000023.1, from coordinate 59,511 downwards.
CGCGGCCCATCGACAGTGGAGGGGATCCTCGCCGACCTGCGTGAGGTGGCCGCAGAGCTGGCGGGCGAGACGGGCGCGTCGGCACGGGTGCGAACGTGGACGGACGAAGAGGGCTGGCGGGATGAGCGACGTACCTGATCCTGGCCGCTACCACCTCCTGCACACCATCGGCGGGCGGCCAGCACAGCACGGCTGGTGGCGGGACGAGCGCGTCGCCCGCGGGAAGTTCCGCGACTGTGTCGGCCTGTACGGCGTGCCCGGCGCCCGGATCACCCTCACCGACGAGGACACCGGCGAGCAGCTGGCTGCGTGGCCCGATGAGGCGCGAGTGTCTGCCATCCTGGAGGCACGGAGAGCTTCGGCTTCGAGTCGAGCGGGCGACCTCGGAGCACTTCCATGTATCCCATCCCGGTCGCTGACCCCGGCCGCTTCCATCTGATTCTGACCGTCGACGGCGAGCCGCGCATGCACAGTTGGTGGGACGACGAAGTGACGTCGCGCCGCAAGTTCCGGTCGTGGGCCGACGAGTACGGCAGCCCGGTGGGTGCGCACATCGTGCTTGTGGACAAGGAGGAGGGGGCGGCGTTGGCTGTCTGGCCCGACGACGGAGCCGGCATTGTCAGTGGCGGGTCGTAAGCTCGTCGCAACATCAGCCCATGCTCTGGCGCTGATCCAGCCCCGGCGTGATGCACCGGGGCTGGCTACTGCCCTTGCTCTATCTGACGAACATCGGGCGCCGGTAGCTCACGCCGAGGTCGTCATCTCCTCGCGCACGGCGCCTCGCGCACAGTCTGCCACTGGGAAACGAACGGGAAGGAATCACGCCCACGCATGCCGACACGTGCCCACACATGCATGCCGTCCCGACACAAAAACCCAGGTGAAGGCGTATGTGCAGCGAGAAGCCTGAGGCTGCAAAGTCGAGCCCCAGGAGGGTCAGTTGCTGGCGAGGAACTGCTTGGCCAGCTGGTCCCCGAGCGAGACCGCCGCGCTGTGGCTCTCGATGGGGGAGACCTTGGAGTTCTTGAACAGGATGTAGGTCACCCCGGAGTCGGCCCCGCCGGTCTTCGGGTCGGGGTCGATGCCGAGTGCCTTGGCGGTGGCGTACGAGGCCTCGCCGATGATCTTCGTGGGGCCGGTGTCGCCGACGACGGCGTACTCCACCTTGTTGTTGTAGACGACTGCGACCACGCCGCCGCCCTTGATGCCGGCGCTGGAGTAGTTCCAGATGCTGCTGGAGCTGGGCACCACGATGTAGGGCAGCGCCTCCGCCTTCAGGGGCTTGCCGTCGGACTGGTGGAAGGCGGTGTCGTCCTGGTACCAGGGGTCGCGGTTCTTGTTGCAGTTGGTGGTGGTCTGGCCGTCGCAGTCGATGTCCATGTCGGCCTTCCAGAACACCGCGCCGTTCTTGCCGCACACGGGGACCGTGGCCGCGGTCTCCTCGTCGGTCTTGTACTTGCCGTTCGATATCTGCGAACAGGACTTCACCTTGGCGAGCAGGTCGGCCGCGCTGACCGAGCCCTCCTGGGCGGACGTCGGGGCGGACCTCGCCGACGGGACGGCGGACGCGTGTGCGGGGAGCACGCCCGCGGCGAGCAGGGCGGCACCGGAGGCCGCGGCGAGGGTCAGTGTTCGAAAGCGCACTGTGGGGGACCCTTCTGTTAGGAAAGTTTCCTTACCGGGTGCCGTACACCGTGGCCCCGTCTACATGTCCCCGTCAACCCTCCAGTTGCGAACTCCCGAAACCTGAGCGTATTGCGGTGATTTGCCCGCCCCGTAAGACTGAAAAGACCGTTTAATACGCGTATGTCTGCCGCCGTCGGCCCCGCATGGTCACGGCTCCGGGAGGTGGGACGCATGTTGTTCGTCCGCACGGTGTACGCGACCGGCAATCCGGCGCAGCTGGGCACGGCCATCCGGACCCTGAACACGCAGGGGCACGATCTGCTCGAGGAACGCCCGGGTTTCCGGGGTGCCGGCGTGTTCGTCGACCGGGGGCTCGGCACCCTGTTCGCGGTCAGCTGGTGGGAGTCGGCCGAGGCGCGCGACCACAGCGACCAGGTCATGCGCGAGCGGCGCCCGGCACTGCTGCACCCCTTCGCCGGGACCGTCGCGGTCGAGAACTACGAGGCCACGGTCTTCCCGGTCGGGCACCGGCCGCTCACCGGCGGCGGCATGCGGCTGACGCGGCTGGAGTTCGCGCCGGCGGACGCGGACCTGGCCTTCGACACCTTCCACTCCGGGGTGCTGCCCCGCCTGGAGGTGCTGCCCGGATTCGCCGGCGCCGCCCTCTTCCTGGACCGCATGCGCGGCCGCGGCGTGGTCGGGGTGCTCTTCGCCGACCGGGCCGCACTGGACGGGTCCCGGGCGGGCCAGGCACTCATCCGGCACGAGAGCGTGATCAAGGCGCACGTCGACGTCGTCGCCCTGGAGGAGTTCGAGATCGTCCACGCGGACGTGCGGACCGACTGAACGGGCGCGCGGGCCGGCTGAACGACGGGCCGCACGTGCCCGAGGACGGGGTACGACCGCCGGTGGGAGGGGCCCGGCACTCGCGGACCGCGCACGGCCGCCCGCCCCGCCGGGCGGCGGGACGGGCGGCCGTGATGTGCGAGGTGCCAGTGGCCGGCGACCCGGAACCCGGCGTCGGTCCGGGGCAGAGCGGCTCAGCCCACGTAGTCGAAGGTGGCCGGGTCGGGGCCGATGCGCCGGTCCTCGTTGAGCGCGCTGATCGCCGCGAGGTCCTCGTCGTCCAGGCTGAAGTCGAAGACCTCGATGTTCTCCTTGATCCGGGACGGCGTCACGGACTTCGGGATCACGACGGTGCCCAGCTGGACGTGCCAGCGCAGCACGACCTGAGCCGGGGTGCGGCCGTGCTTCTGCGCGATCGCGACGATCGCCGGCACCTCCAGCAGCCCCTTGCCCTGGCCGAGCGGCGACCAGGCCTCGGTCGCGATGCCCTGCTCCGCGTGGTACGCGCGGGCGGCGTGCTGCTGGAGGTGCGGGTGCAGCTCGATCTGGTTGACCGCCGGGATGACGGAGGTCTCGGCGATCAGCCGCTCCAGGTGCTCGGGGAGGAAGTTGGACACGCCGATGGCGCGCACGCGCTTGTCGGCGTAGAGCTGTTCGAGCGCCCGGTAGGTGTCGACGTAGGTGTCGCGGGAGGGCAGCGGCCAGTGGATCAGGTACAGGTCCACGTGGTCGAGGCCCAGCTTCGCCAGCGAGGTGTCGAACGCGCGGAGGGTGGCGTCGTACCCCTGGTCGGCGTTCCAGAGCTTGGTGGTGACGAAGAGTTCCTCGCGGGGGACGCCGGAGGCGGCGAGGGCCTTGCCGGTGCCCTCTTCGTTGCCGTAGATCGCGGCGGTGTCGATGCTGCGGTACCCGGCCGCGAGCGCCGTGGTGACGGCCCGCTCGGCATCGTCGTCCGGCACCTGCCAGACTCCGAAGCCCAGCTGGGGCATCTCGATGCCGTTGTTGAGGATGATCGGGGGGACCTTGCTGCTCACGAGCCTCGTGATCCTTCGGTTGTCGACAGGTTCTTCTCCCATCGTCAACGATCAACGGCCGTGCCGCATTCCTGACCGCGGAATCCGCGGGAACTGACCGGCGAGTCAGCCTCCGCGGCGGAGATTGGCCGGAAACGCATCCGACGTTTTCGGTCCGGACCATTGACCGCGGCGCATCGTCCCGCGACTCTGTATCGCGCCACCGGACGTGTCGATGAACCCGGTGCACGTACGTGAACAGGCCCTGACCTGGCCGTCGACTCTCCCCTGTCCCCATTGGCCTTCCCTGATGAGTTCCCCCACCTCGGGAAAGCGAGTACGCACCCATGAACGAGAGCCCTTCCCTGTCCACCCGGACGGACCTCCGCACCCCGAAGACATCGGATGAAAAGGTCTGGCGAAGCCCTGGTTACCGTGTCGTGGAGACCGCGCTGGAGGTGACCGCCTACGCGCTCGCCGACCGCCGCCCGCCCGAGCCGCCCCCGGCCGCATGACCACGGCGGCACCGGAAGCCGACGGCCGCGCCGCCTGGCCGGCCGCCGAGTTCACCGAGCGGCTGCGCGCCGTCACCAGGGCGCGCTACCACGACCGCCACCCCTTCAACCGGCGGATGCACCGCGGCGAACTGACCCCCGCCGAACTGCGCCGCTGGATCGCCGCCCGCTTCCACTACCAGCGGCACATCCCCGTCAAGGACGCGCTGATCCTCGCCGCTCTGGAACGGCCCGAGGACCGCCGCGCCTGGCTGCGCCGCATCCACGACCAGGACGGTACCGACGGCACGGGGGGCGGTATCGAGCGCTGGCTGCGGCTCGGCGAGGCGGCCGGGCTCGACCGCGAGGAGCTGTGGGACGCGTCCCGGGTGCCGCCCGGGGTGCGGTTCGCGGTGGAGGCGTACGTCGACTTCTGCCGGCGGCGCCCGGTGCTCGACGCCGTCGCCGCCTCCCTGACCGAGCTGTCCGCCCCGGACCTGATGCGCACCCGCATCGCCGCCTTCGAACGCCACTACCCCTGGATCGACCCGGCGGGCCTCGCCTACTTCCGCACCCGCGTCACCCAGGGCGCCCGCGACGCCGAACAGGCCCTCGCCCTGGTCCTGGCCTGTGCCCGCACCCCGGACGAGCAGCAACAGGCCGTGGCCGCCCTGGAGTTCAAGTGCGAGGTGCTGTGGGCACTGCTGGACGCGGTGGACGCGGCGGACGCGACGACCGCAGCGGGCGCTGCGGACTCGACGGGCAGGGCGGGTACGGCGGTCGGAGGCGGGACATGACACCCGCGCCGCTGTCGCCCGCCGTGCCCTGGCGGCCGGTCCTCGCCCGGGGAGTCCTGCTGCGGCGCGACCGAGTGCGGGGCGCCGACCTGTTGCTGCTGCCGGAGCGGGTGGTGGTGCTCGACGGCGGCGCGGGCGAGGTGCTGCGGCTGTGCGACGGCGTCCGGGACGTGGACGCCGTCGTCGCCGAACTGACGGCACGCCATCCGTGCGCGGCCGTAGCCGCCGAAGTCCCCGCGTTCCTCGAACAGTTACGGAAGGAGGGCTGGCTCGGATGACCGTCGCTGCCCCTCCCTGGGCCCTGCTCGCCGAACTCACCCACGCCTGTCCGCTGCGCTGCGGCTACTGCTCCAACCCCGTCGAACTGACTGGCCGGTCAGCAGAGCTGAGCACCGGACAGTGGTCGGAGGTCTTCCGGCAGGCGGGTGCCCTCGGCGTCGTTCACACCCATCTGTCCGGCGGCGAACCGCTGCTGCGGCACGACCTGCCGGACCTGGTGGCCGCCGCGGACGGCGCGGGCCTCTACACCCAGCTCGTCACCAGCGGGGTGGGGCTCGGCGAGCGGCGGCTGGCCGCGCTGACCGGGGCCGGGCTGCGCAGCGTGCAGCTGTCGGTGCAGCACGCCGACCCCGTGACCGCTGAACACATCGCGGGCGCACGGTCGTTCGGGGCCAAGGAGCGTGCCGCCCGGCTGGTGCGCGAGGCGGGTCTTCCCCTGGGTCTGAACGTCGTCCTCCATCACGGCAACCTGGATGCTCTCGACGACCTGGTCCAGCTCGCCCTCGACTGGGGCGCCGACCGGATCGAGCTGGCCAACACCCAGTACCACGGCTGGGCGGCCCGCAACCGCGCCGCCCTGCTGCCGACGCCCGACCAGACCGAGTGCGCCCGCACCCGCGTGGCCCGCTGGCGTGAACGGCTGGGAGGCACACTGGAGTTGGTGTGGGTCGCCGCCGATCTCGTGGACGCCACCGCGAAACCCTGCATGGGCGGCTGGGGTGCCGTCTCCCTGACCGTCGCCCCGGACGGCACGGTGCTGCCCTGCCCCGCCGCCGGCGCCCTGCCCGGACTGGACCCGCCGAACGTGAAGGACCGCGAACTGGCCTGGATCTGGCGAGAGTCGAAGGCCTTCAACGCCTTCCGGGGCGAGGCCTGGATGCCCGAACCGTGCCGGGGCTGCGCCCTGCGCACGGTCGACCACGGCGGCTGCCGCTGCCAGGCCCACGCCCTGACCGGCGACCCCGCCCGCACCGACCCCGCCTGCCGGCACGCCCCGGACCACCCCCTCGTCCACGCCCTGGTGCACGGCCCCGCCGCGCACCGGCCCGCGTACGCCTACCGAGAAGGAGGAGCATGAGACGCCGACGCCTGCGCGCGGCGCTGAGCACCGCCGCGCTCGCCACCGCAGCCCTGACGGCGCTGCCCGCCGCCGTGCCCCCGGCCGCTGCCGCTCCCGCCCCCGCCGTTCGTCCCGCCACTGCCCTGTCCGCCCGTCCCGCCGCCGCCCGCGACTGGTCCACGGCCGTCGTCGACTCCACCATGGCGCGCTACACGCCGCAGACCATCGGCGGCTGGTCGTACCCGGTGGGCCTGTACCTCTACGGTCAGTACCTCGTCTACCGGCGCACGCACGACCCCCGTCTGCTGGCGTACATCAAGGCCTACGTCGACCGGTTCGTGAGCGCTGACGGCAGCATCGGCCAGTCGTTCGACAGCCTGGACAGCATGCAGGCGGGTCGGCTCCTGGTGATCCTGCACCACGAGACCGGCCAGGACCGCTACCGCAAGGCGGCCCAGAAGATCCGCGACCGCCTGAACACCTATCCGCGCACCTCCGACGGTGGCTTCTGGCACGCCGACACCAGCAGCCGCGCCCATCAACTCTGGGCGGACGGCGCCTACATGGTGAACCCGTTCCTGGTCGAATACGGCCAGGAGTTCCACGACGGTGCGTACGCGGACGGCGAGGCCGCCCGGCAGCTGTACGTCTACGGCCGTCACCTCCAGGTCGCGAACGGCCTGCTCCGGCACGCCTACGACGAGTCGAGGTCGGCGAGCTGGGCCGATCCGGCCACCGGACTGGCCCCCGAGCACTGGTGCCGGGCCGTCGGCTGGTACGCCATGGCGACGGTGAACGTCCTGGACGCGATCCCGGCGAACCTGCAGTACCGTCCCCAACTGCTGGGAATCTTCCGCACGTTGGCGTCGGCCCTGGAGAAGTACCAGGACCCGGCGTCCGGGCGCTGGTTCCAGGTGATCGACAAGGGGGACCGGCCGGACGACTGGACCGAGACGTCCTGCTCCAGCATGTTCGCCTACGCCCTCGACCGGGGTGCTCAACAGGGCTACCTGGACGGGCACTTCAGGGCCGTGGCCCGGCGCGGCTACCAGGGCGTGCTGGCCCGGCTGTCGGTCGGCGCGGACGGCCGTACCGAACTGTCCGGCATCTCCGTCGGCACCAACGTCGGCACGTACGCGTACTACGCCGCCCGCCCCCGGGCCGTCAACGACTTCCACGGGCTCGGCGCCTTCCTGATCATGAACGAGCAACTGCGTGAGGACGGTGGAATGTCATGAGCACGTCTAGAAGGGTGGTGTTGGGGGCCGCGCTCGGCGGCGCCGTGGCGGCCGCGAGTGGACTTCCGCCCGGCCTGCCCGCCACCGCGGCCCACGCCGCCGACTGGCAGCTGAAGTGGTCGCCGTCGGCGCGCACCGACGGACTCGGCGCCTTCGAGACCGTCGAGGACGACCGCGCCCACTCCCACCCGGCCGGCCATCCGCACATCTTCGCCACCGGCGACAACTGGCGCTTCAACATGCACACCGTCGACCGTGACACCTCCCCCGACCGGCAGCGCCAGGAGGTCACCGGCCTGCGCACCGGCGCGGACAGCTATCTGAAGTGGACCGAGGGGCAGACCTGGCGGATCACGTACTCGATGTACGTCCCCAGCACGCTCAAGGCGACCACCACCTTCACGCACATCATGCAGATGAAGCAGCCCGGCAGCGGCACCTCGCCGATCGTCGTGCAGTCGCTGCGCCGCCAGAACGGGAAGCAGACCATCGAACTCCGGCTCGCCGTCGACGACATCCTCGTCGGCAGTACCGGCCTCGACCCACTGCACGACACATGGACCGACGTCGACTTCCAGATCAAGGTCGGCAACGGCGGCGCCGGCTCCGTCCGCTGGATCCTCAAGAACGGCTCCACGACGGTCATCGACAGGACCAGGAGCGGCGTCGACACGTTCCTCGCCGACCGCGTGCGCCCCAAGTGGGGCATCTACCGCTCCCTCGGCGACACCTCGGGCTCCCTGGAGAACACCTACCTCCTGCTCACGAACCTCCGCGGCTACCAACTCTCCTAGAGGAACGGACCGTTGACACCCCAAACCGCCGGCCCCGGCCACGCGAGAAGGGCGGCGGCGATCCTTCTCGCCGCCCTCGCCGTCGTCCTCGGCCTGTCCCACCCCGCCGCCCTCGCGGCCCCGCGGCCCGCCGCCCGCCCCGCCGCCGTGTACGACGTACGCGCCTACGGCGCCAAGGGCGACGGCCACGCCAACGACACCCCCGCCGTCGACAAGGCCATCACCGCCGCGGCCGCGGCCGGCGGCGGCACCGTCCGCTTCCCGGCCGGCACCTACCAGTCCAGGAACACCATCCACATGAAGAGCCATGTGACGCTCCAGCTCGACCAGGGCGCCACCCTCCAGGGCTCCTCTGCCAACACCTACGACCCGCCCGAGTCCAACCCGAACGACAAGTACCAGGACTTCGGGCACAGCCACTTCCACGACGCGATGATCTACGGCGACAAGCTCACCGACATCGGCTTCACCGGCGGCGGCGTCATCGACGGCGCGGGCCACCTGATCACCGGCAACCCCAGGTCCGGGCAGGCCGACAAGATCCTGTCCCTGACCCGCTGTGACGGGCTGCGCCTCGGCGACGGCCTCACCCTGCGCCGCGGCGGCCACTTCGCCGCCCTGATCAACGGCTGCACGAACGTCGTCTCCGACCGGCTGACCATCGACACCGCGAGCGACCGCGACGGCTGGAACGTCATCTCCACCACGAACGTCACGATCACCGGCGCGCACATATCCGCCAACGACGACGCCCTGGTCTTCAAGAGTGACTACGCCCTCGGCGCCAAACTCCCCAGCGGCCATGTCCGGGTCAGCGATTCGGTGCTGTCGGCGCGCTGCTGCAACGCCCTGATGTTCGGCTCGGAGACCTGCGGCGACTTCTCGGACTACCAGTTCGAGAAGATCCGCATCGAGGGCGCCGACAAGTCCGGCCTCGGCATGGTCTCCATGGACGGCGCGAAGATATCCGACGTCCACTACCGCGACATCACGATGACCGGCGTCCACTCCCCGATCATGGAGAAGATCGGCACACGAAGCCGGTGCGGCGGCAGCCCCGGTGTCGGATCGATCAGCGATGTCACGTACGACGACATCACGGCGACCGGCAACAGCCCCTCCTTCAGCCCGACCCTGTGGGGCGAGAACGGCCACCGGATCAGCGGGGTCACCTTCACCGACGTCAACATCACGGTCCCCGGCGGCAACGGCACCATGGCGACGGGCGTGCCGGGCAACGACCCGGGCGACTACAACCCGAACAGCATCGGCACCCGGCCGGCGTACGGCTGGTACCTGCACAATGTCGACGGTATACAGTTCACCGACAGCAGTGTGCGGTATACCGCCGACGACGGCCGCCCCGCCGTCATCGCGAACGCGGCGAGCGGTGTCCGCCTGACCCGCTTCACCGCCCAGAAGGGCAGCGGGTCCCCGCACGACATCGGCTTCCAGAACGTCACGGGCTACTGCCTGGCCGACAGCCACTCCACCACCGGCGGCGCCCTGCGCGTCTCGGCGACCGGATCGAGCGAGGACTGCGGCACACCCGCCCGCCCGGCGGACCTGGACAACCCCCGCCAGGCCTTCCTGCGCGCGTCCGTCGGCGGCCTCTTCCTGCACTGGGGGCTGCGCACCGCCCCCGCCCACACCGACTGCGCCGCCTGGGAGAAGGACGTCACCGCCGGCGGCTGGACGCCGGACTACTGGGTGAACGAAGCCAGAAAACTGCATACGCAGTACCTCGTACTGGCGACCTTCCACAGCCGGCTCGGCTACGCCCGCCCCTGGCCCTCGAAGATCCCCGGCTCCTGCTCCACCAAGCGGGACTTCCTCGGCGAACTCATCGCAGCCGCCAAGGCCAAGGGCATGAAGGTCATCCTCTACATGACCGACGACCCGCAGTGGCACAGCGACGGCGGCCACGAATGGCTCGACTCCGCCGCCTACTCCGCCTACAAGGGCAAGCAGGTCGACCTGACCACCCGCGACGGCTTCGGCGAGTTCTCGTACGACAACTTCTTCGAGGTCATGGACCGCTACCCGGACCTCGGCGGCTTCTGGATCGACAACGACAACGACTACTGGCTGAGCCACAACCTCTACCAGCAGATCTACCAGAAGCGCCCCGACTACACCCTCAGCAACAACAACGAAGACACGCCGATCATGGACATGATCAGCAATGAGCAGAAGACGGGAATGACGCCTGCATACGATTACCCGCAGGCTGTATACACCGCCCAACCCCGCCTCACGGAGGCCGACTTCAAACTGCCGTCCACCGGCGCCTGGTGGTACGACGGCACCGACCCCACCGTCGACCGCGGACTCACCCTCGGCCGCCTCGTCTCCAACGCCGGATCCTCCGTCAAGGCACTGATGGCCGAGACCGCCCAGGTCAACGGCAGATTCCCGGCGAACCAGGCCGCCTTCAACACCTTCGCGAACTCCTACCTCGACCCGGTCTGGGAGTCCCTGCACGGCACCGAGGGCGGCGGCTACATGTACGGCGGCCTCGCACCCGGCAACTGGAACGACGGCGCCCACGGCGTCACCACCATCGCCAAGGACGACCCGAACCGCCAGTACATCCACGTCCTGACCCCGCCGAGCACCTCCACGCTGCGCGTCCGCGACAACGGCTACCGCATCGCCTCGGTCACCAACCTCCGTACCGGCAAAGCCGTCGCGTGGTCGCAGTCCGGCGGCACGCTGACCCTAACCGGCCTCGGCGGCTGGGACCCGTACGACACCGTCCTCAAAGTGATCACCGCGGGCCGCCAGGGCATCGCGACCGGCGTCACCGTGACCGCGAGCGCCGCCGCGAGCGGCCACCCCGCCACCGCCGCCGGCGACGGCTCCTACCTCACCTACTGGGACAACGACAAGACCCTGCCCGTCACCCTCACCTTCGACCTCGGCACGGCCCGAACGGTCCGCTACCTCGGGCTCAACCAGCGTGAGGACTCCGTCGCCTACGCCCGCTCCGCCACCGAACAGTCGGCGCGGATCAAGGCGTACAAGGTGTACCTGAGCAACGACGGCAGCCACTGGGGCAGCGCCGTCACCACCGGCCAACTCCCCAGCGCCCGCGGCGTGCAGAGTATCGCCCTGCCCGCCGGCACCGCCCGCTACGTCCGCCTCGAGGTCGACTCCACCTGGGCCGCCGCCACCGACACCACCCACTACCGGCAGCTGCGGATCGACGAGGCCTGGATCGGCACCTCCTACGCCACCCCCGCCGTGAACAGGGAACGACACCCATGACCCGCATCCGAACACTCACAACGGTGGCGGCCGGACTGCTCGTCGCCGCCGCCGTACCGCTCACCCAAGCCGCCCACCCCGCGGCCGCCTCCGACAACGGCCAGTCCGTCCGGCCCGCCATGGGCTGGAGCAGCTGGAGCTTCGTACGCCGTCAGCCGACCGAGGCCGCGATCGACGCCCAGGCCGACGCCCTGGCCTCCTCGGGCCTCGCCTCGCACGGCTTCGTCCAGGTCAACCTCGACGACTTCTGGCAGAAGTGCGACAGCAACGGCTTCACCGTCGACGGCTACGGCCGCTGGAGCGCCGACCCCGCCACGTTCCCGCACGGCATCAAGGCCGTCGCCGACCATGTGCACGCGAAGGGCCTGAAGTTCGGCTTCTACGTCACCCCCGGCATCGCCAAGAACGCCGTCCTCAAGAACACCCCCGTCGAAGGCACGCCGTACCACGCCAAGGACATCGCGGACACGTCGAAGACCGAGAAGAACTACAACTGCAAGAACATGTACGCCCTCGACTACACCAAGCCGGGCGCCCAGGACTTCGTGAACTCCTGGGCCCGGCAGTTCGCCTCGTGGGGCGTCGACTACCTGAAGATCGACGGCGTGGGCAGCCAGGACATCCCCGACATCCAGGCCTGGGACAAGGCCCTGCGCGCCACCGGCCGCCCCATCACCTTCGCCCTGTCCAACAACCTCCCCGTCGACCACGCCGCCACCTGGCGCACCCTCGCCAACAGCTGGCGCACCCAGGGCGACGTCGAGTGCTACTGCGGCCCGGGCCCGAACGGCAGCGGCTACCCCCTCACCGACTGGACCCACGTCGCGCGCCGCTTCGACTCGGCCGCCGCCTGGCAGCCCTACGCCGGCCCCGGCGGCTGGAACGACCTCGACTCCCTGGAGATCGGCAACGGCGACCGGGCCGGACTCACCGCCGACCAGCGCCGCTCCCAGTTCACCCTGTGGTCGATGGCGGCGGCCCCGCTGCTGCTCGGCACCGACCTCACCCACCTCGACCCGGTCGACAAGGCCATGCTCACCAACGACCGGCTGATCGCCGTCGACCAGGACGGCATCGCCGCGAAACGCGTGGCCGACAACGGATCCCAGCAGGTCTGGAGCAAACGCGAGAGTGACGGCTCCTACACGGTTGCCCTCTTCAACACCGCGACCGTCGGCTCCGCCACCGTCTCCGTGGACTGGTCCCGGATCGGCTTCACCGGCTCCGGCGACGTCACCGACCTGTGGTCCGGCGCCCACCGCGGCACCGTCACCGGCTCCTACAGCGCGACCCTGCGACCGGGGGAGACCCGCCTGATCCGGGTACGGCCCACGGCCTCGGACCGGACGGCGGCCACCACCGCCGCCGTACCCGGCATGGCCGTCGCCCCCTACGAGTACCTGGGCTGGGGGAGTCCGCCCGACCCGACGAAGGTGATGTCGGCGACCGGCGTGAAGTGGTTCACGCTCGCGTTCGTCCTGTCCGACGGCACCTGCAACCCGAAGTGGGACGGCAGTCGACCGTTGACCGGCGGCAGTGATCAGTCGACGGTCGACCGTATACGGTCCGCGGGCGGCGATGTCATCGTCTCCGTCGGCGGCTGGAGCGGCGCGAAGCTGGGCGAGAAGTGCACGAGCGCCGGCGCGCTGGCGACTGCATACCAAAAACTGATCACTGCATACCGTCTGCACGCCATCGACATCGACATCGAGAACACCGAGTGGACGAACGCCACCGTACGCCAGCGCGTCATCGACGCCCTGAAGACGGTGAAGGCGAACAACCCCGGCCTGAAGACGGTCATCACCTTCGGCACCACCACGACCGGCCCCGACGCCACCGGCGTCGACATGATCCAGCGGGCCGCCAGGTCCGGGCTGCAGAACGATGTCTGGTGCGTCATGCCGTTCGACTTCGGCGGCGGCACCACCACCATGGGCACCCTCACCACCCGGGCCGTGGACGGCCTCGAGGCCCGCGTCAAAGCCGCCTACGGCTACAGCGACACCACCGCCTACGCCCGCATCGGGCTGTCGTCCATGAACGGAAAGACCGACGACTCCGCCGAGCGCGTCCGCACCGCCGACTTCCGCACCATGCTCGCCTACGCCCAGCAGCACCACATCGCCCGTCTGACCTACTGGTCCGTCAACCGCGACCGCCCCTGCGGCTCGGGCACCGACGGCGACGCGTGCAGCGGCGTGTCGCAGCAGCCGTACGACTACCTCAAGATCTTCACCCGGTACACGGGCTGAAGGGGACAGGGGACCAACAGCCATGACCATCAGGAGAGTTCTGCTCTACGGCCTGGCCGCGGTACTCGCGCTGCCGCTGGCCGTCCTGAGCCAGGGCACCGCCCTTGCCGCCACCGACTACCAGGCCGAGGACGCCCTGATCTCCCAGGGCGCCGTCGCCACCAACCACACCGGCTACACCGGGACCGGCTTCGTCGACTACACCAACGTCAAGGGCTCCTCCGTGGAGTTCACCGTCTCCGCGGCCACCGCCGGCCCCGCCTCACTCACCCTGCGGTACGCGAACGGCACCCCCGCCGACCGGCCGATGGACCTCGCCGTCAACGGCACCGTCGCGGCACCCGCTGTCTCCTTCCCGGCCACCACCGACTGGAACACCTGGGCCACCAGGACCGTCAACGTCCGGCTGAAGGCGGGCACCAACACGATCCGCGCGACCGCCACCACCGACAACGGCGGCCCCAACCTCGACCGCCTGAGCCTCGCGGCCGCCACCGACACACAGCCCCCCACCCGCCCCGGGCAGCCCTCCTGCTCGGACATCGGCGAGGACCGGCTCACCCTGTCCTGGGGCGCCTCGACGGACGACACGGGCGTCGCGGCGTACGACCTCTACGAACACGGCAACAAGATCGGCGAGGCGCCGGGCACCACCACGACGCACACGCTCACCGGGCTCACCCCGAACACCACCTACGACCTCACGGTCATCGCCCGGGACGCGGCCGGCAACACCTCGCCCGCCAGCCCGGTCGTCGACTGCACGACGAAGCCCAGCTCCGACACCACACCGCCGACCGCACCCGGCACATTGCATACGGTCGACGTCACATCGAATACCGTCGACCTCGCCTGGGGCGCCTCGACCGACGACCACGGCGTGACCGCCTACGACATCCGCAGCGGCTCGACCGTCTACCAGACCGTCACCACCGGCACCTCCACCACCCTCACCGGGCTCGCCTGCAACAGCCCCTACACCCTGGACGTCGTCGCCCGCGACGCCGCCGGCAACGTCTCACCACCGAGCAACACGGTCTCCTTCACCACCAAGGCCTGCGCCACCGACGGTGGCGTCCCGTCGTCCATCGCCACCCTCTCCTCCGGCTGGACCATCCCCTGGGGCACCTACTGGATGCCCGACGGCAAGACCGCCCTCGTCACCGAGCGGGACGACTTCCGGGTCTGGAAGGTCACCAAGGACGGCACGAGGACCCAGGCCGGCACCGTCCCGAACGCGGTGACCACCAACGGCGAGGGCGGCCTGCTCGGCGTCGCCGTCGACCCCAGGTGGGCCACGAACCACTACGTCTACTTCATGCACACCGCCGCCGAGGGCAACCGGGTCGTCCGCATGACCTACGACGGCACCACCCTCACCGGCTACAAGATCCTGCTCCAGGGCATCAAGAAGAACCGCTACCACAACGGCGGCCGCCTCGCCTTCGGCCCCGACGGCTACCTCTACGTCTCCACCGGCGAGGCCCAGCAGCCCGATCTCGCCCAGGACAAGAACTCCCTCAACGGCAAGATCCTGCGCATGACCACCGACGGAAAACCGGCGCCCGGCAACCCGTTCGGCAACTACGTCTACAGCTACGGCCACCGCAACCCGCAGGGCCTCGCCTTCGACCGCAACGGCCGCCTGTGGGAAGCCGAGTTCGGCAACAGCTCCAAGGACGAACTCAACCTCATCAAGCCCGGCGCGAACTACGGCTGGCCCACCTGCGAGGGCACCTGCAGCGTCCCCGGCATGACCAACCCCAAGGCCACCTGGAACGTCTCCGAGGCCTCGCCCAGCGGCATCGCCGTTGTCCGCAACGTCATCTACATGGCGTCCCTGCGCGGCGAACGCCTCTGGCGCATCCCCATCAACGGCGACACCGAGAACGTCGGCACCCCCACCGCGTACTACGTCGGCTCCTACGGCCGGCTGCGCACCGTCACCAAGGTCCCCGGTACCGACGAACTGTGGCTGTCCACCACCAACTGCGACAACAACGGCAACGCCCCCGACGGCTCCGACAAGATCTTCCGCGTGACGATCAAGTAACCCGGCGGGAAATGACGCAGCGTCACTGACCAAGGGTGAGAGTGTGACGCTGCGTCAGGTCTGGTAGAGGGCCTCGACCTCGTCGTCGTAGACCTTCTCGATCGCCTTCCGCTTCAGCTTCAACGACGGTGTGAGCAGGCCGTGTTCCTCGGTGAACGGCTGCGCCAGGATGCGGAAGGTACGGATCGACTCGGCCTGGGAGACGAGGGTGTTGGCGGCCACCACCGCCCGCCGCACCTCCGTCTCCAGGTCGGCGTCGCGCACCAGCTGCGCCGGGGTCAGCTTCGGCTTGCCGCGCATCTGCAGCCAGTGCTCGACGGCCTCCTGGTCGAGGGTGACCAGGGCGGCGATGTACGGCCGGTCGTTGCCGACCACGATGCACTGGTTCACCAGCGGATGCTCGCGGACCCGCTCCTCCAGCACCCCGGGCGAGACACTCTTGCCGCCGGAGGTCACCAGGATCTCCTTCTTGCGGCCGGTGATGGTCAGATAACCGTCCTCGTCCAGCGAGCCGAGGTCACCGGTGGCCAGCCAGCCCTCGTGCAGGGTCTCGTCGGTGGCCTTGGGGTTGTTGAGGTAGCCCTGGAAGACGTTGCCGCCGTGCAGCCAGATCTCCCCGTCGTCGGCGATGTGCACGGTCATCCCGGGGATGGCCTGGCCGACCGTGCCGTAACGGGTGCGCTCGGGCGGATTGGCGGTCGCCGCGGCCGTCGACTCGGTCAGGCCGTAGCCCTCGTAGATCTGCACGCCCGCGCCCGCGAAGAACAGCCCCAGGCGCCGGTCCATCCCCGAACCGCCGGACATCGCGTTGCGGATCCGGCCGCCCATCGCCGCGCGGACCTTGCCGTAGACGAGCTTGTCGAAGAGCTGGTGCTGCATGCGCAGTCCCGCCGACGGGCCGGGCCCGGTGCCCCACGCCTTGGCCTCCACGGCCTCCGCGTACTTCACCGCGATGTCGACCGCCTTCTCGAACGGCCCCGACCTGCCCTCCTTCTCCGCCTTGCGGCGCGCGGCGTTGAACACCTTCTCGAAGATGTACGGCACCGCCAGGATGAACGTCGGCCGGAACGCGGCCAGATCGGGCAGCAGAGCGGCGGCGTGCAGCTGCGGCTGGTGCCCGAAGCGGACTCTGCCGCGGATCGCGGCGACCTCCACCATCCGCCCGAAGACATGCGCGAGCGGCAGGAACAGCAGGGTGGAGGCCTCGTCGTCCCTCTTGGTGTGGAACACCGGCTGCCACCGCTGGATCATCGTGTCCGCCTCGAACATGAAGTTCCCGTGCGAGAGCACACAGCCCTTCGGGCGGCCCGTGGTGCCGGAGGTGTAGATGATTGTGGCGACCGAGTCCGGCGTGACGGCCTGCCGGTGCCGGTGCACCGTCTCGTCGTCCAGATGCGCGCCGGCGTCGTACAGCTCCTGCACACAGCCCGCGTCCAGCTGCCACAGCTGGCGCAGCTGCGGGAGGCGGTCGATGACGGTGGCGATGGTCATCGCGTGGTCCTCGTGCTCCACGATCGCCGCGGTCACCTCGGCGTCGTAGACCATCCAGAAGCACTGCTCGGCCGAGGAGGTGGGGTAGACGGGCACCACCTGGGCGCCGATCGTCCACAGTGCGAAGTCGAACAGGGTCCACTCGTAGCGGGTACGGGACATGATCGCGACGCGGTCGCCGAAACGGATGCCGCGCGCGAGCAGGCCCTTGGCGAGGGCCATGACCTCGTCGCGGAACTCGGCGGCGGTCACATCGCGCCACTGCCCGTCGGGATCCTTGCGGCCGAGGGCGACATGGGCGGGGTCGTTCTGGGCATGCTCGAAGACGACGTCGGCCAGGCCGCCCACCGGCGGCGCCGACGCCAACGGCGGGTTGGTGAACTCGCGCAAACCTCGCTCCCCGATCCTCGCTGTCGGTCACGCCCGTGATGCTCGGCACAGCGCGGTGAAAGCTACCTCACGGCGTCACCGGGCGGGAGGGGGTGGTTAACCGTGCAAACCTCACGTATTTCCTGGGAGGTGACCGGAAAATGCCCTCACATGGGGAAGGGCCGGACACAATACTGACGGGTCAGTAAGTTTCGGTGCCGTAATCTCCACCGAATCTGTACGGGCCGATTACCGCCCACACCATCCTGCTCGCGACATACGGCGTGTGCCGTTCCGGTCAGTCGCCGCGCCGCCCCAGCCGTTCGCCGCCCGCCAGGACGGCCGCGGCCAGAGCGTTCGCGGCGTCCTCCGCCGCGCCGTGACGGCGGCCGTGGACGAGGACGAAGTCGACCTTGCCGAGGTCGGGCAGTCCGCAGCGGTCCGGCAGGCGGAACAGGCCGGGCGGGATCAGACGCCGGGAGTGCGCCATCACGCCGAGGCCGGCGCGGGCGGCCGCGATGAGGCCGTTGAGGCTGCCGCTGGTGCATACGATCCGCCACGCCCGCCCCTCGCGCTCCAGGGCCTGGAGCGCACGGGCCCGGGTGATGCCGGGCGGGGGATACACGATCAGCGGGACCGGCCGGTCGGCGTCCAGGCGCAGCCGCTCGGCGCCGATCCACACCAGGTCGTCGCGCCACACCAGTTCGCCACGGGGGTCCTCGGGGCGGCGCTTGGCGAGCACCAGGTCCAGCTTTCCGGCGGCCAGCTGCTCGTGCAGGGTGCCGGACAGCTCCACGGTCAGCTCCAGGTCGACCTCGGGATGGTCGTAGCGGAAGGCCTCCAGGATCTCCGGGAGCCGGGTGAGCACGAAGTCCTCCGAGGCGCCGAACCGGAGCCGGCCACGCACCCGGGCGCCGGTGAAGAACGCCGTCGCCTGCTCGTGCACCTGGAGGATCCGCCGGGCGAACCCCAGCATCGCCTCGCCGTCCTCGGTCAGCTCCACCGCATGGGTGTCCCGGGTGAACAGCTGCCGGCCGGTCGCGTCCTCCAGACGGCGGACATGCTGGCTGACCGTGGACTGGCGCAGCCCGAGCCGGCGCGCGGCCTGCGTGAAGCTCAGGGTCTGGGCCACGGCGAGGAAGCTGCGCAGCTGCGCCGGCTCGTACACATCACCAGACTAGCCGTCTATCGCACATCATGATGACAGTCAGAGTGGTGTACGGGATTCCCGATCAGCGTGGTGCGGGGGACGATGGAGGGGGCTCCTGCGGGCCCGAGCGAGAAGACAGACACTCAGCGACACCTACCGACCTACCGACCTACCGACCTTGCGACCGGCGACACCTTCAGCCCCTCCCATACGCACACACAGACCACATCGGAGCACCGTGACACGCCTGCGCCGGCCCAGCTGGATGCCGATCGACCCGTACATCGTCCTGCTGCTGGGGACCGTGGGCCTCGCCGCACTTCTCCCGGCCCGGGGGGCCGCCGCCCACGTCGCCTCGGGCGCGTCGACGACCGCGATCGCCTTCCTCTTCTTCCTCTACGGCGCCCGGCTGTCGACCCGGGAGGCACTGGAAGGCCTGCGCCACTGGCGCCTGCACACCACGGTGCTGCTGTGCACGTTCGTGCTCTTCCCGGTGTTCGGGCTCGCCGCGCGGGCGCTGGAGCCGACGCTGCTGACCCATCCGCTCTACCAGGGCCTGCTGTTCCTGACGCTGGTGCCGTCCACGATCCAGTCGTCGATCGCGTTCACCTCGATCGCCCGCGGCAACGTGCCCGCGGCGATCTGCGCGGGTTCCTTCTCCTCCCTCGCCGGCATACTGATCACCCCGCTGCTGGCGGCGGCGCTCCTCGGCAACAGCGGCGGCGGGTTCTCCGCCGACTCCCTGATGAAGATCGTGCTCCAGCTGCTGGTGCCGTTCCTCGCCGGACAGCTGCTGCGCCGCTGGATCGGCGGCTTCATCACGCGGCACAAGAAGGTCCTCGGCCTGGTCGACCGCGGCTCCATCCTGCTCGTCGTCTACACCGCCTTCAGCGAGGGCATGACCCAGGGCATCTGGCACCAGGTCAGCCCCGCGCGGCTCGGGGGCCTGGTCGTCGTGGAGGCCGCCCTGCTGGCCCTGATGCTGCTGCTGACCTGGTACGGAGGCAAGGCACTCGGCTTCGGCCGGGCGGACCGGATCGCCATCCAGTTCGCCGGGTCGAAGAAGTCCCTGGCCTCCGGGCTGCCCATGGCCGGTGTCCTGTTCGGCGCCCACGCCTCCCTCGCCGTGCTGCCGCTGATGCTCTTCCACCAGATGCAGCTGATGGTGTGCGCGGTCATCGCCAAGCGCCGCGCCCGCGATCCGGAGGAGGTTCTGGACGCCGTGCCGGGGGCGTCAGCGGCCCACGTGGTCCAGGGGCAGCCACAGGACCGTGTCCTTCGCTGACCGCAGGGCCTTCGGGTCCGACAGCTCCTGGTCGGTGAGGGCCCGGTCCCATACGTGCACCTCGTCGATGGCGCCGGTGAAGAAGGCCCGGCTGTCCATGCGCTGAGCGATGTGCACGCCGAAGGGGGAGTTGCGGCTGACCGACCCCGGGATGTCGGATACGGACGACTGCATACCGTCGACCGACAACATCAGCCGGCCGCCGCCCCGCCGGAGCACCACGTGATGCCACTGGCCGTCGTTGTATGCGGTATTCGTGCGAACGTATGCAGACTGCGGAGCCGCCGCGCCGTCCCGCACGGTGATCAGGCCCTGGATCCGGTTGTTCGCCGGCTCCCCGCGCAGCCACACCTGGGGCTGCGCGGTGCCGATCCCGCCCATCCACAGCAGTGGCTGCTCACCGGTGGTGGCCGTGTACCGGAACCACAGCGACGCCGTGAAGTCCTTCGTGCCGAGCAGCAGCCGGCTGCTGTACGGCAGGCGTACGGCCGCGTCGGTGCCGTTGAACTCCAACGCGCCGCCGGACACCCCCCGCGTCTCCTTCGCGCCGCCGAGCACCGCGGCCGGGCGGGCGTGCGGGGCCAGGTCGGCGGTCACCGGGTCGGGGCCGCGGCGCGGGGCGAGCCAGCTCTCGGTGAAGCGGGCGAAGCGGATCTCGTCGCGCGCGTCCACCGCGCCGCCCTCGTAGACCAGGCCGATCGTGTCCCCGGCGACGCGGACCAGGTCGGAGTAGCCGGACCAGTCCGTGGTGACGACCGTGCCGCGGTCCACGCTGTCCCAGGTGCGGCCGCCGTCGTAGGAGGAGCGGATCATCATCGTGCGGCGACGGTCGGGGTCGGCGGGGCAGGCGAGCAGCAGACGGTCGCCGAGCCGCAGCAGCGAGCCCTGCACCATCGGTGCGTACAGGTCCGGCAGGTCGTGGAAGGCGGAGGTGAAGCTGGAACCGCCGTCGCGGCTGACGGCCTGGGTGCGGTGGCCGAGGTCGGTGCCGTCCTGCTCCCGGCCGCTGACCAGAACGGAGCCGTCGCCGAGTTCGGCGAGGGTGAGTTCGGAGGGTTTTTGCCGGAAGGTGCCGTCCTCGGCGATGGGCCAGGTGTCCCGGGCGCCGACCCGCCAGTGGCCGCCGTGGTCGTCGCTGACGATCAGTGCGGCGTGGTTGGCGGTGATCCGGGTGCCGTCCCAGGACTCGGCGTTGACCCCGAAGACCAGCCGCCCGGCGTACCGGCCGTGTGTGAGCTGGATGCCGTGCGCCGGTCCGGTCGCGTACCAGGAGTTCCAGGCGGTGGGCAGGATCTCCGGGCTCAGGTCGCGCGGCACCGACCAGGTCAGGCCGCTGTCGTCGCTGTACTGGAGGTGCGGGGTGCGGTCGCACGGCACCGAGCAACTGGCGCTGTCCGTACGGCCCGTGTTGTACGTCTCCGCGAGCCAGATGCGGCCGGTGGTGCGGTCCACGACCGGCGCCGGGTTGCCGTGGGTGTCGCCGTCGCCCTTGTTGACCACCTGGAGCGGGCCCCAGGTGCGGCCGCCGTCGGTGGAGCGCTTGAGCACGATGTCGATGTCGGTGGCGTCCCCGCAGTTGGGGACCCGTCCCTCGGCGAACGCCAGCAGTGTGCCGTCGACGGCCTTGACGACCGTCGGGATGCGGAAGCAGGCGTAGCCGGGGTCCTGGGACGCCTTGAACAGGACCTGCTGGGCGAACTGGGTTGTCATGTCCACGGATTGAGCCTGTGCCGGGTGGGGTGCGGCGAGCGGCACCAGGAGCAGCGCCGCCGTCGTGCACACGAGGGCGAGTACGGATCTGAGACGGGCGCGAAGACCTGACGGCATGGTACGACCTGCCCTTCGTCGGTCGGACATCCGGACATCCGGACATCCGATGTCCAACATGCGCACCGATGACGGTAGTTGCGGCCCCGGCGCCCCACAAGAAGCGTGCGGCGCACGGAGTGCGCCGGGGCCTCACGGACGCAGGACGACCTTGCCGACGTTGGCGCGCGTCTCGATCGCCTCGTGCGCCTTCGCCGCGTCCTCCAGGGCGAACTCGGCGTGCACGGCGGGCGTCACGGCGCCCTCGGCGAACAGCCGCCACAACTCCTTGCGCCACTGCTCGTACAGCTCCGGCCGGCCGCGGGCGATCAGGGCCATCTGGAAGCCGATCACGGACTTGGCGCCGACCAGGAGATCGTAGGCCTGGATCGTGCCGCCGCCCGAACTGTAGGCGACCAGGCGGCCGTGCGGGGCGAGGGCGGCGAGCGCCGGGGTGAGCAGATCACCGCCGACCGCATCCAGTATGCAATCGACCGGATCCCCCCAACTGTCGTCCGCATATTGAATACAGTCGTCCGCGCCCAGCGCCCGCACGAAGTCCGCCTTCGCCGGATCGGACACCGCGCCCACCACCCGTCCCGCGCCCCGCGCCCGCGCCAGCTGCACGGCGAGATGCCCGACGCCGCTCGCCGCTGCCGTGACGAGGACCGCCTCGTCCGGTACCGGCCGCGCCGCCTCCAGCGCCCCGAACGCCACCAGGCCGCTGCGCACCAGCGCGACCGCGTCCACGGCGCCCGCGCCGTCCGGTACCGGCGAGGCCATGGCCTCGTGCAGCACGGCGAAGTCGGCGTACCCGTGGCCGAAGCACAGCCCGGTCACCCGCTCGCCCGGCCGGAAGCGGGTCGCGCCCTCACCGGCCGCCACCACCTCACCGGCGATCTCGCCGCCCAGTGCGATGGGATCGGCGGCCTCGGTGACCTTGCGGACGATCGGCAGTGTGACGCCGACCGCCTCGCAGCGCACCAGCAGCTCCCCGGGGCCGGGCTCCGGGACGGGCGCCCCCTCCAGGAAAAGCGGGCCTCCAGGGCGGTCATAGCGAACGCGACGCATCAGCACCTCCAGGGCCGGGCGGACCCGGCACATCAGTGTTGGGAAGACCCAAGAATCGTTGGGAGTCCCAACGGTAGCCGGTTTTCGTTGGGAAGTCCAATGAATTCCGGATAGGCTTCCGCCATGGCCGACGCACCCCTGCCCGCGATCCGTTCCCTGCCCAGCTGGCTCCTCGGCCGGGCCGCCGCCCGGGGCCGCGCCCTGGTCGCCGAGGCCCTCGCGGCCGAGGGCGTGAAGATGTGGCACCACGTGGTCCTCTCCGCCGTCCGCGACCTCGCCCCCGTCGCCCAGGCCGACCTCGGCCGCAGCGTCGGCCTCGACCCCAAGGACCTGGTCGGCGTCCTGAACGACCTCCAGTCCGCGGGCCACGTCGTCCGCACCCCCGACCCCCGGGACCGGCGCAAGAACGCCGTGTCCCTCACCGGCGAGGGCGCCCGCCTCCTCGAACGCTGCGAGGAGGCTGCCCGTGCGGCCAACGACGACCTGCTGGCCCCGCTCTCGGCCGCCGAACGCGATCAGTTCACGGACCTGTTGATCCGGATTTCCGGCACGGACGGCTGACGGCGGCTAACGTTCCGTCATGACCGCAGCTCCCGTGCTCGATCCGCAGCGCACCGCCCTGATCCTCATCGACCTGATGGACCGCGTCGTCGCGCTGCCCCTGGAACCCCGCACCGGCACACATGTGCTCGCCATCGCCGAGGAGTTGGCGCACACCTTCCGCGACGCCGGAGCGCCCGTCGTGCTCGTCCGGGTCGAACGCCCCTCGGTCGCCGAACAGCCGCCCGGCAGCGGCCTGGTGGCCGGACTCGCCCGCCACGGCGACCTGGAGGTGGTCAAGCACACCCTCGGCGCCTTCCAGGGCACCGGACTGCATGAGCGGCTGCGCGAACGAGGCGTCACCACGCTGGTGTTCGCGGGCATCGCCACCAACCTCGGTGTCGAGTCCACCGCCCGCGCCGCCGCGGACCTCGGCTACGGCCTCGTCTTCGTGGAGGACGCCATGGCCGCCTTCACCGCCGCCGAGCACGAGGCGTCCGTCCGGCTCGACTTCCCCCGCCTCGGGACGGTCGTGACCGCCACCGGCGTCCGCCTCGCCACCGGCTGACGGGACGAGAGACGCCTCAGACGAGCGTGCCGCCGCCGTCCACGACCACCACCGACCCGGTGCTGTAGCCACCGCGCATCAGATACAGGTACGACTCCGCCACATCCGCCGGCTCGCCGACCCGTCCCACCGGCAGCGACTCGGCGGACGACCGGAACAGCCCCTCCCGGACATCCTCCGGCAACTCCCGCCACAGTTCGGTGCGCACGACGCCGGGCGAGACGGCGTTGACCCGCACCGGTGCCAGCTCCACGGCCAGCGCCCGGGTCAGCGACTCCATCGCCCCGCACAGCGCCGACGCGGCACTCGAACCGGGCACCGGTCGGCGCCCCGCCGTCCCCGTCGTCAGCACCACCGACCCGCCCGGGCGGATCGAGGCGGCGGCGTGCTTCACCGCCGTGTACGCCCCCCACAGCCGTGTGTCCATGAACCGCCGGGCCCGCTCGACCGTCGTCTCGGCCATGCTCTCCAGCAGCAGCGCCTCACCCGCCGTGTACACCAGATGATCGAACGCGCCGACCTGCTGGAAGAAGCCGCGCACCGCGTCCTCGTCCATCGCGTCCAGCACCCTCCCCTCGGCGCCCTCGGGCAGCCGCTTCAGCGCCGCGTCCACACTCTCCGGCCGGCGCGAGGCCACCACCACCTCCGCACCCTCCCGCGCCGCCCCCTCGGCGACCGCGAGCCCGATGCCCGAAGTACCCCCGATGACGACCACGCGCTGTCCCCGCAGATCCATGGGAAATTCCTCTCGATGCCGATGTTCCATCCCGATCGGATGCTTCCAGCCTGCGGTCGTACGAGGGCGTACGTCCAAGACCTCTTCCGCTCGCGGCGATACCCGGAAGGCATCACCACAGGAACGTGGCCTGCCGACGAGAGGGGTGGTCATGGACCTGGACCTGCGCAAGGTCCGCTACTTCGTCGCGGTCGCCGAACTGCTCCACTTCGGCCGCGCCGCCGAGCGGCTGCACATCGCCCAACCAGTGCTGAGCCGTCAGATCAAGGCGCTGGAAAAGGACTTGGGCGTCGAGCTGTTCGTGCGCGACAGCCATGGCGTGACATTGACCGACGCCGGACGCCAACTGGACGGGGAAGCACGTCAGTTGCTGGCCGCGGCCGACGGCGCCCGACGCCGGGTGCGCCGGGCCGCGGACGAGCCCCGCCGGTTCGTGGTCGGCTTCCGCGCCGGCATCGTCGTCACCCACGCCCTGCGTGCCTTCCGGGCCGCGCACCCGGACGTCGAGACCAGCGCACGCCGCATCGAATGGGACGACCAGGAACGACTCGTCCTCGACGGCACCCTCGACATCGCCTACCTGCGCGCTCCGCTGCGCGAGGAGGGTCTCGAACTGCGGCTCCTGTACACCGAGTCCCGCGTGGCGATGCTCCCGGCCGGACACCGCCTCGGCGGTAAGCCGGAGCTGTCCCTGGCCGACCTCGACGGCGAGACATGGCTGCGCTACGCGTTTCCCGGGCCGGGCGACATGCCCGTGCGCACCGTTGAGGAGAAGTTCGAGTGCGTGGCCGCGGGCAGCGGCATCACACTCGTCCCGCGCTCGATCGCCGAGCAGTACTCCCGCCCGGACATCAGCTACGTACCGGTGACCGACGCCGAACCGGACCAGGTGTTGCTGGCCTGGGCGGTCGGCCGTACCTCGCCCCTGATCACCGAGTTCGCCGAGGCCGCGGCGACGGCGGGGTGCGGCTGAGAGCCTGTCGGGTGGCCAGCTGATCACGCCGAGCATGGGCCGCTGACGGCCCCGGAGTTGTCGCACTGGCACACACCGCGCGATCGGGACCGTCGCCGTGTCCGGAGGGCAGATCGCAACCGTCACGCGTCTCGCGTGACACAGGCGCCCCGAAAGCTCTCAGAGGAAGACGCGCGCCACCTCCAGCCACTTCTGGGCGTCCTCGCCGGTCGCCGTCATGTTGGTCTCGGACCAGGGGCGACGCCGGGTGACACACAGGCAGAAGTCGATGGCGCCGCCCTGTACCCGTTGCGCGGCAGCCTCGGGGCCCCACACCCAGGTCCGTCCGTCAGGTGCTGTCAGCTCGACGCGGAAGGGGTCCGCCGGCTCAGGCAGTCCGACGGCGGCGAAGGACAGCGCCCGCCCCAACACCCCCAGCGACGCCACGTGCTTCAGTCGATCCGTCGGGCGGCGTGGCACGCCCACAGCATCGAAGACGTCCTGCCCGTGTGCCCAGGTTTCCATCAGACGAAGGGGCGCCATCAGAGCCGGGGTCACCATCGACATGTACCAGGGGAATGCGTGGTCCCATGGTGTGTCGCGCAGTGCCGCCGCCAGTTCCGCTCGACCGGCCCGCCACTCCTCGAGAAGTACCGACCGCGGTTTGGCCGCTCCCGCGGCGGCGGCCTTGTCCGCACACCCGCTGCCTTCGGCTTCCGCCCGCCCGAGCTCGGCGCCGAACGCGTCCGGAGTGCGTAAGGCGCCGACCGCGTTCGCGTCCGCCCACGCGAGGTGGGCTATCTGGTGGGCGACCGTCCAGCCCGGTGCCGGTGCCGGTGTCGGTATGGACCAGTCGTCCACTGCCCTGACCAGGGCGTCGAGCTCGTCACCCTCAGCCACCAGCGCGGACAGGACACCGGCGTCATCTGCATCGGGGACGGCGAGGTTGTAGTTCAGCATGTGCGCCATGGTGCAAATCCTTCCTGACCAACGGCGGAGACGAAGTGTGCTCTCCGAGGCCATGACCAAGGTCGCGATGATCCGCCTGATGGCCGTCCGGCTGGACGGGCAGTCATCGCGGTGGAGCCATGAATCCCACCGCAAGACCGCGCGAACCAAGACCGCCGAAGACCTCATCATGGCGTAATCAACCGGCCACCCGACAGGCTCTGCGGCGGGGCCCAGCGGCGCAGGGGGGCGCTCCCCGCCGGCGGGGCCCCGCCGCCGTGCCGCGGGGAGTCGGCCTCAGCCCTGGGCGGCCGCCTCCTGCAGGGCGATGCGGTCCTCTCCCGCGTACACGTTCATCGAGCTGCCCCGCAGGAAACCCACCAGGGTCAGCCCCGTCTCGGCGGCCAGGTCCACCGCGAGCGAGGACGGCGCAGACACCGCCGCCAGCACCGGGATGCCCGCCATCACCGCCTTCTGCGCCAGCTCGAACGAGGCCCGTCCGGACACGAGCAGGATCGTCCGTGACAGGGGCAGGTCGCCGTTCTGGAGTGCCCGTCCGACCAGCTTGTCCACGGCGTTGTGGCGGCCCACGTCCTCTCGTATGTCCAGCAGCTCGCCGTCCTCGGTGAAGAGGGCCGCCGCGTGCAGGCCCCCGGTTCGGTCGAACACCCGCTGGGCCGCCCGCAGCCGGTCGGGGAGGCTCGCCAGCAGCTCGGGGGTGACCTGGACGGGGGGAGTGTCGGCGATGGGGAAACGCGCGGTCGTGCGGACGGCGTCGAGGCTGGCCTTGCCGCACAGGCCGCACGAGGAGGAGGTGTAGACGTTCCGTTCCAGGGTGAAGTCCGGCAATGTCACGTCCGGCGCGGTCCTCACGTCGACCACGTTGTAGGTGTTGGAGCCGTCTGCGGTCGCCCCCGCGCAGTAGACGATGTTCTGTAGATCGTATGCAGTAGCCAGTACACCTTCGCTCACCAGGAACCCAGCCGCCAGCGCGAAGTCGTCGCCCGGCGTCCGCATGGTGATCGCGAGAGGCTTTCCGTTCAGCCGGATCTCCAGGGGTTCCTCGGCGACGAGTGTGTCCGGCCGGGTGGAGACCGCGCCGTCCCGGATGCGGAGCACCTTGCGTCGTTCCGTGACTCGTCCCATGTCCTGATCAGCCCCGGTTCTGTACGTGCTGGTAGCCGAAACGGCCCTTGATGCAGAGATTGCCGTGGGTCACCGGATTGTCGTGCGGTGAGGTGACCTTCACGATCTCATTGTCCTGCACATGGAGGGTGAGGGTGCAGCCCACTCCGCAGTACGCGCACACCGTGGACGTCTCGGTCTGCCGTGCTTCGTCCCAGGTGCCGGCCGCCCGCATGTCGAACTCGGTACGCGGCGCGAGGGCGCCCGTCGGGCACACCTCGACGCAGTTCCCGCAGTACACACAGGCCGAGTCGGTCAGCGGAGCGTCGTGCTCGACGGCGATCCGCGCGTCGAAACCGCGCCCGGCGACCGCGATCGCGAAGCTGTTCTGCCACTGGTCGCCGCAGGCGTCGACGCACTTGAAGCACAGGATGCACTTGTCGTAGTCGCGCACGTAGAGGTCGTTGTCGACCCTCGGCTCCTCGTCCAGCCGGGCCGCGTCCGGGCCGAAGCGGTCTGGCTTCGCCTCGTACTCCTTGATCCACTCGGCCGCCCCCGGTGTGGTCGACAGGTCGACGGAGGAGGCCAGCAGCTCCAGGACGATCTTCCGGCTGTGCCGGGCCCGTTCGGTGTCGGTGCGCACCGCCATCCCGGACTCGGCCCTGCGGGAGCAGGCGGGTACCAGCGTCCGCGAGCCCTCGACCTCCACCACGCACACCCGGCAGGCGTTCCGCGGGCGCAGCGTGTCGCCCTGGCACAGGGTCGGGACGTCCTTCCCGGCCGCGCGGCAGCCGTCCAGCACGGTCGAGCCCTCCGGGACCCGGACCGGCGCGCCGTCGACCGTGAACTCCAGCAACCGGCGGGGGATCCCGAGCGGTGTGACGGTCATGCGTACGCCCCCATACGGTCGATGGCGGATTCCACGGCGTTCCACGCGGTCTGCCCCAGACCGCAGATCGAGGCGTCCCGCATGGCCCGTCCGACCTCCCGCAGCAGCGCGATGTCGTCCGCTGCCGCCGCCCCGGAGCGCTCGGCGATCCGGCGCAGTGCCTCCTCCTGCCGGACGGTCCCCACCCGGCACGGCACGCACTGCCCGCAGGACTCCTCCCGGAAGAACCGGGCGATCCGCAGCAGCAGCCGGGGCAGGGAGACGGTGTCGCCGAACGCCATCACCACACCCGAGCCGAGGGTGGCGCCCGCCTCGCGGGTGCCCTCGAACGTCAGCGGGATGTCCAGCTCGTCCGGCCGTACGAAGCTGCCCGCCGCCCCGCCGAGCAGTACCGCCCGCAGCCCGTCGCGCACTCCGGCCAGCCGGAGCAGTTCGCCCAGCGTCGCCCCGAACGGCAGCTCGTACACACCCGGCCGGGCCACGCTGCCGGAGACGCAGAACAGCTTCGGTCCGGTGGAGCGCTCGGTGCCGACCGCCGCGTACGCCTGTGCGCCCCGGGTCAGGATCGGCAGCACGTTGACCAGCGTCTCCACGTTGTTCTCGACCGTCGGTCTCCCGAACAGCCCTTTCTCCACCGGGAACGGCGGCTTGGAACGCGGCTCGCCGCGGTGGCCCTCGATCGAGTTGAACAGGGCGGTCTCCTCGCCGCAGATGTAGGCGCCGGCACCGCGCCGGATCTCGATGTCCAGGCGGTAGCCCTGGCCGAGGATGTCGTCGCCGAGCAGGCCACGGGCCCGGGCCTGGTCGATCGCATACTGCATACTGTCGACCGCTCGCCGGTATTCGTCGCGGATGTATACGAAAGCCCGGTGCGCGGATATTGCATACGACGCGACGGTGATCGCCTCCACCAGCGCGAACGGATCCCCCTCCATCAGCACCCGGTCCTTGAACGTCCCCGGCTCCGACTCGTCCGCATTGCACACCAGGTGGTGTGGCCGGTCCGGCTGGGCGGCGGTGGACTGCCACTTGCGGCCCGTGGGGAAGGCGGCACCGCCACGCCCCACCAGCCCCGAGTCGGTCACCTCGCGGATCACCCCGGCGGGCCCCAGCTCGAAGGCCCGGCGCAGGGCCGCGTAACCGCCGTGCGCCCGGTAGTCGTCCAGCGAGGACGGGTCGACCACACCGACGCGGCCCAGCAGCATCAGCGACGCGTCCCCCGCCTGCGGCACCGCCGCCACGGCCGTACGGACCTGTTCGCCCGCCCGGACCGCGAGCGCGGCCGGGGCCCGTTCGCACAGTCCCAGGCAGGGGCTGCGCTCGACGCCCACCCCGCTGTCCGGACCCAGCCGGGCCTCGGTCCCGGCACACAGCGCGTCCGCGCCGGCCGCCGTACAGGCCAGGTCGGTGCACACGTGCAGCACGGTCGCGGGGCGCGGCCGCAGCGAGAACATGGCGTAGAAGGTCGCCACCCCGTACGCCTCGGCCGGCGGCACGGTCAGCCTGCGGCACAGGTAGTCCAGGCCGCCCTCGCTGATCCAGCCGACGCGGTCGCCCAGGGCGTGCAGGCCCGGCAGCAGCAGGTCGCGCCGGTCGCGGGCCGCCCGCCCGCCACGTGCCCACCGCAGATCGGCGTCGGTGCGGTCAGCACCTTCCCAGGAGGACTCCGGCGGGCCCAACAGAGCGTCCACGGCCGCCCGTTCCTCGTCCGTCGGCCTGCAGTCACCGAAGCGCAGGTCCACGCCCTCACCCCACCTGTGCCGTCGCCGTCGCCGGGAGCCTGTCGATGCGGATCGCCGACGCCTTGAACTCCGCCGTCCCCGCGATCGGGCAATTGGCCTCGGTCGTCAGCTGGTTGGTGTCCACCTCGTCCGGAAAGTGCATGGTCATGAAGGCCAGGCCCGGCCGCAGCGCGGTGTCGATCCACACCGGCGCCACCACCGAACCGCGCCGCGAGGAAACCCGCACCTCCTCGCCGACCGCGACCCCGTACCGCTCGGCGTCCTCCGGGCACAGCTCGACGTACTCGCCACGGCGAAGCGGCGAGGCGAAACCACCGCTCCGCACCCCGGTGTTGTACGAGTCCAGGCGCCGCCGGGTGGTCAGCCGAATCGGGAACCGCTCGTCGGTGAGGTCCACCGGCGGGTCGTGCGCCACCAGCCCGAACGGGGCGAGCGCTCCCCGTTGTCGGGGATCGGGATCCCGCAACCGGCCGTGCAGATAGGTCGGTTCGAGTTGCTGGGTGCTCGGGCAGGGCCACTGGATGCCACGGTGTTCCTCCAGCCGCTCGTACGTCATTCCGTAGTGGTCGGGCGAGACCGACCGCAGCTCGTTCCAGACGGCCTCGCTTATGACGCCGCCTGGTACGCCGGTCGCCTTCTCGGCGAGCGACAGCGTCCACGGCTCGACCAGCCGGCGGTACTCCTCGAAGCCGGTGGTCGCCCGGGCGACGAACGCCTCGTTGACGAGTCCGGCGTGGATGATCTCGCGGCCGATCGCGTGCGCCATCGGGATGTCGGTGCCGACGTTCAGCCCGAGCCAGCTCTCCGCCCACTGCGCGGTCGAGGTCCGCCGCGGGTCGACCGCGTACATCCGGGCGCCGCCCCGGATCCCCTTCAGCACGTACTGGAAGAAGATCGGGTGCGCGAAGCGGGCGTTGGAGCCCCACATCACGATGACGTCCGTGTGCTCGATCTCCTCGTACGACGACGTGCCGCCGGAGCCGAACGCCGCCGACAGTCCCGCGACGCTCGGGGCGTGACAGGTCCGGTTGCAGGAGTCGACGTTGTTGGTGCCCATCACGACCCGCGCGAACTTCTGTGCCACGTAGTTCATCTCGTTGGTGGCGCGGGCGCAGGAGAACATACCGAACGCACCCCGGTGCCGGGCGAACCCGTCCGCCGCCCGGTCCAGCACCTCCTCCCAGGTGGCCTGCCGGAAGGGCTTGTTGCGTGCGTCGCGGAGGAGGGGGTGGGTGAGTCGGGTGTAGGTCTTCGGCGGCCGTTTCTGCGGTATCTGCGGTATCTGTGGTGTCTCCGTGTCCCTCATGCCGCGCTCCTCAGGGCGAGCAGGTCCGATATGGCGTGCACGGTGCGCAGCGTGGGGACCTCCACGCCGGTGATCTCCGCGAGCTCGATCACGGCCGCGAGCAGCACGTCCAGTTCCAGCGGCTTGCCGCGCTCCAGGTCCTGGAGGGTGGAGGTGCGGTGGTCGCCGACGCGTTCGGCACCCGCGAGCCGGCGCTCGACCGACACGGCCACCGTGCAGCCCAGCGCCTCGGCGACGGACAGCGTCTCGCGCATCATCGTCTCGATCACCCGGCGCGTGCCGCCGTGCAGGCACATCTGCCGCATGGTGGCGCGGGCCAGGGCACTGATCGGGTTGAAGGAGATGTTCCCGAGCAGCTTCACCCAGATGTCGCCGCGCAGGTCCTCCTCCACCGGGCACTTCAGCCCGCCCGTCCGCATCGCCTCGCTGAGGTCCGTGCAGCGCGCGGAGACGCTCCGGTCGGGCTCACCGATGGAGAACCGCGTGCCCTCCAAGTGCCGTACGACACCAGGGGATTGGAGCTCGGTGGCCGCGTAGACGACGCAGCCGACAGCCCGATGAGGGGCGAGGACGGTGCTGACGGCACCGTCCGGGTCGACGCTTTGGAGGCGGCGGCCGTCGTAGGGGCCGCCGTGCCGGTGGAAGTACCACCAGGGAATGCCGTTCTGCGCGGCCACCAGGGCGGTGCGCTCGTGCAGCAGCGGCGCGACCAGCGGCCCGCACGCCGCGTACGCGTTGGCCTTCAGGCCGAGGAAGACGTAGTCCACCGGGCCGACCTCGGTGGGGTCGTCGGTGGCCCGGGGATGCGCGGTGAAGTCGCCGCGCGGGCTGAGCACCCGTACTCCGTGCTGCCTCATGGCCGCGAGATGCGGTCCACGGGCGATGAGATGCACGTCGGCGCCTGCGCGGTGGAGCGCGGCACCGACGTAGGCGCCGATGGCACCGGCGCCGAGAACAGCGACTTTCACGGGAACACTCCGTTCGGTTTGAGGGATACCGCGGAGGTGAGAAGAAGTCGACTAAAACCTGTCGACTGAATATTGTCTACAGTATGGAATGAGGCTCGGCAAGGGTCCGTGCAGCACGTGCGCGGTCGTCGGTCGGTGGTCGACCGTTGGACGCATCCCGCATACCGTTCACCGCATACGGTCGACCGCACACCTTCTCAAATCCCGTCCCCGGCCCTACCGTCCGCGAGCATGAGCAGCCCCCCTCTCGCACCTCCGGGCTGGAGCCGCTGGCTCGTTCCGCCCGCCGCCCTCTCGGTCCACCTCTCCATCGGCCAGGCCTATGCCTGGAGTGTGTTCAAGCCGCCGCTCGAGTCCGCCCTGCACCTCGACGGCACCCAGAGCGCCCTGCCTTTCCAGCTGGCGATCGTGATGCTCGGGCTGTCGGCTGCGTTCGGCGGCACGCTCGTCGAGCGCAACGGGCCGCGCTGGGCGATGACGGTGGCCCTCGTCTGTTTCTCCTCCGGCTTCCTGATCTCCGCGCTCGGCGCCCAGACGAAGCAGTACTGGCTGATCGTCCTCGGCTACGGCTTCGTCGGCGGGATCGGACTCGGCATCGGCTACATCTCGCCCGTCTCCACCCTGATCAAGTGGTTCCCGGACCGGCCGGGCATGGCCACCGGCATCGCCATCATGGGCTTCGGCGGCGGCGCGCTGATCGCCTCGCCCTGGTCGGCGCAGATGCTCTCGGCCTTCGGCAGTGACAACGATGCCATCGCCCTCGCGTTCCTGGTGCACGGTCTGTCGTACGCCGTGTTCATGGCCCTCGGCGTGCTCCTCGTCCGGGTGCCCGGCGCGGGCACCCCGGTCGCGGGCGTGAGCGGACCGGGCGACGCCGACGGTGTGCGGGTGTCGGCCCGCAGTGCGGTGCGCACGCCGCAGTTCTGGCTTTTGTGGGTCGTGCTGTGCACGAACGTGACCGCCGGCATCGGCATCCTGGAGAAGGCCGCTCCGATGATCACGGACTTCTTCACGGAAAGTTCCACCCCGGTCTCGGCCTCGGCGTCGGCCGGTTTCGTCGCGCTGCTGTCGGCGGCCAACATGGCGGGCCGGATCGGCTGGTCGTCGGCCTCCGACCGGATCGGCCGCAAGAACATCTACCGCGTCTACCTCGGTGTCGGCGCGCTGATGTACCTGCTCATCGCGCTGTTCGGGGACTCGGCGAAGCCGCTGTTCGTGCTGTGCGCCCTCGTCGTCCTCTCCTTCTACGGCGGCGGCTTCGCGACCGTACCCGCGTATCTGAAGGATCTCTTCGGGACGTACCAGGTCGGCGCGATCCACGGCAGGCTGCTCACCGCCTGGTCCACCGCGGGCGTGCTCGGGCCGCTCATCGTCAACTGGATCGCCGACCGGCAGAAGGAGGCGGGCAAGCACGGTGCGTCGCTGTACACACTGTCGTTCGGCATCATGATCGGCCTGCTCGTGATCGGTTTCATCGCCAACGAACTCGTCCGTCCCGTCCACGTCCGCCACCACCACGTCCCCGCTCCGAGGGAGGCCGCAGATGACCAGCGACAGCAGCCCGCCTAGCCGCAGGGGCCTGATCGTCCTCGCCTGGCTGTGGGTGGCGGTGCCCCTGGGCTACGGGGTGTACGAGCTCGTGCAGAAGGCGACGCAGCTGTTCACGGGCTGACGGGCCGGGACGGATGCTCGGGTGTCCGAGGGTCTGAGGGAAGCCGACAACTCGGACGCCCGAATCCTGTGGCCTCACCTGCCGTCGTACCCGTGAGTCACTGTTCAGACTGGTGGATCCCGCTACCCGCACGGCATCAAGGGGATCTCCGTCATGAACGGCTCGCGCATCGCCGCCCTCGGTCACTACCAGCCCGCCAGGGTGCTCACCAACGAGGACCTGGCGGGCATGGTCGACACGAGCGACGAGTGGATCCGCAGCCGGGTCGGTATCCGCACCCGGCACATCGCAGGCCCCGACGAGCCGGTCGACGAGCTGGCCGCGCACGCCGCCGCCAAGGCCCTCGCCGCCGCGGGGCTGGCCCCCGGCGACATCGACCTGGTCCTCGTCGCCACCTCCACGGCGGTCGACCGTTCCCCGAACACCGCGGCCCGCGTCGCGGCCCGGCTCGGCATCCCGCAGCCGGCCGCGATGGACGTGAACGTGGTGTGCGCCGGGTTCACCCACGCGCTGGCCACCGCGGACCACGCCGTCCGGGCCGGCGCGGCCACCCGGGCGCTGGTCATCGGTGCCGAGAAGATGTCCGACGTCACCGACTGGACCGACCGCAGCACCTGCGTCCTGGTCGGCGACGGGGCCGGGGCCGCCGTGGTCGAGGCGTGCGGGCCGGGGGAGGAGGCGGGGATCGGGCCGGTGCTGTGGGGGTCGGTGCCCGAGATGGGACACGCGGTGCGGATCGAGGGCACCCCGCCGCGGTTCGCGCAGGAGGGGCAGAGCGTCTACCGCTGGGCCACCACCCGGCTGCCCGCCATCGCCCGCCAGGCCTGCGAAAAGGCCGGGGTCGCTCCGGAGGACCTCGCCGGGGTCGTCCTGCACCAGGCCAACCTGCGCATCATCGAACCGCTCGCCGAGAAACTCGGCGCCGTCAACGCGGTGATCGCCCGCGATGTCACCGAATCCGGCAACACCTCGGCGGCCAGCATCCCGCTCGCCCTGTCCAAGCTCGTCGAGCGGGGAGAGCTGAGCGGCGGCGATCCGGTGCTGCTGTTCGGCTTCGGCGGCAACCTGTCGTACGCCGGGCAGGTCGTACGCTGCCCGTGACCGGGTGAGGTGGGGTGCGACAGGCAGGCCTGTGCGCGAGCGGCCGGAAGCGTATGCAGTGAGCGGGGACTGTATGCAGTGGGCCGGAAACCGTATGCAGCAGGCCTGGATTTTGTGCACCGTAGACTGTAGACAAAAGACAATCGATACTGAGCGTCCAGCGCCCACGCGCCAGGCCTGCCCAGGAGGGGGACCGTGATGTTGTCGACCGGACTGCCGCAGGGGAGCGTGCCCAAGCTGGAACGCCCCGGCCCGCTGCGCGAGCGCGTCTACGAGGCCCTGCTGGAGCTGATCACCACCCGCGCCCTGCAGCCTGGCCAGCATCTGGTCGAGAGCGAGCTGGCCGGGCATCTCGGGGTCTCCCGGCAGCCCGTGCGCGAGGCGTTGCAGCGGCTCAACACGGAGGGCTGGGTCGATCTGCGGCCCGCGCAGGGCGCGTTCGTGCACGAGCCGACCGAGGAGGAGGCCGACCAGCTGCTCACGGTCCGCACCCTGCTGGAGGCGGAGGCGGCCCGGCTGGCGGCCCTCAACTCCGACGCGAAGGGTGTCGAGGCCCTCTTCGAGATCGTGAAGGAGGGCCGGACGGCGGTCGCCAAGAACGACGTGACCCGCGCCGTGGCGCTGAACGCGGCCTTCCACGCCAAGGTCATGGAGCTGGCCGGCAACGTGGTCCTCGCCGAGCTCGCCGCGCAGGTCGACCGCCGGGTCCGCTGGTACTACACCCCCGTCGCCAAGATGCGTGGCGGCACCTCCTGGTCCGAGCACTCCGACCTCGTCTTCGCCATCAAGGAGCGGGACGAGCAGAAGGCCGGCCGGCTGATGCGCGAGCACACCGAGCACACCAGGCATTCGTACCACCACCGCAACGAGTCCTGAACCGGCCGCCGTAGCTCCCTGCGCTCGCCCCTCCCGTCACCGTTTTCATGGTTCCGCAAAGGCAACCCATACCGGCTGGGGGCGGAACCGCTACATCTGGTGGATCTCCACGGAGAACCCTTCTGCCAGGACGGAGTCCAGGTGGCCCGCATGCGCACCCAGCCATTGGCGAGCGCCTGAGCACTGTGCCGTCAGTTCGACGAGCACATAGTCCCCGGAACCATCCGTCGACCCACCACAGACACAACAACGCAGGCGCTGGCTCACCACGCCCGTCCACTCCGGTTCGTCCCCGTCCGCTGCCACCGCCTCATCAACATCCACGGGGCACATCGTTCCAGGCGCCCTGAACCAGTACCCATCGACTTTGACCAGCGAGACAGGGGACCCCCCGCTCGACGACCGTCATTCCCCTGCGCCTGCCGTGTCCCGGGACGGACTGGTGACCGCGGTCCGGGCGCACCAGCGGGCCTCGATCGCCAGCATGGCGACCAACACGGCTACCAGCAACAGGAGTTCGCCGTAGGCGGGCATGCGGACGCCGACCGCTGCGGTGGCCAGGGCCAGCGGGACGGCGGTGACGCGGTGGCGGACGGGACGCAGTCCGAGGGCCGTCCGGAACGCGGCGTCGCCCGCGAGGAACAGCGCCACCCCGCCCGCGAGGGCCAACGCGGGTCCCCAGTGCGGGTGTTGGGCGAGATGGCCGAGGGTCGTCTTGATGCCCGCCGACAGATAGGCGATGCCCAGCAGCATCGGCAGGAAGGCGTAGTAGTAGGCGTTCATCGCCAGCCGCCAGCGCGCGGGCGGCGGTGTCGCCCGGAACGCTGCTTCGGCGGCCTCCTCGTCGCGCACGAAGTACGTCCACCACAGCGCGATGGACAGCGTGAGGGCCAGGAACGCGCCGGTGAACAGGCCCGGCGTGAGCGGCAGATCGCCGATGCCGACCCCGATGGAGATGACGGACTCGCCGAAGGCGATGATCAGCAGCAGTCCGTGCCGCTCCACGAAGTGCGCCGGATCCAGGGCCCCGAGCTGCACGCGCAGCACCGCCGTGCCGCGTCCGTCCCTGCGCCCCGGCCCGCGCTCGGCGACGAACGGCGTCACGCACTGCAAGGCGATCGCGAGCAGCCACAGTCCGTCCGCCGCGAGCCCGTCGACCAGCCCGGCGGCGGTCACCGACAGGGCCGCCAGCGCGTTGGTGACGCCGTACCAGACCGAGTCCCAGCCGTGACTGCGGGTGTACAGGGCGGTGTGCACGACGACCACGAGCAGGAAGCCGGCACCGAAGACCACACCGGTGTCCTGGAACACCCGCGGGATGGCGAGCGCGCACACCAGGAACGCGCCCATGCCGCACATGAGAAGCAGCCGCCGCGACGGCCGGTCGGGCGGCACCTGGTTGGTGAGGTAGGCGTAGGCGCCGTACATCCAGAACAGCACGATCAGGATCAGTGCCACCCGGCCGGCCGTGGCGAACGACAGGTCGTGCGCGAGCAGCACGGTCAGCTGGGTGAGCGTGAAGACGAAGACCAGGTCGAAGAAGAGTTCCAGGGTGGTGACGCGGCGCCCGGTCTCCCCGGCCTCCCCGGTGCCCTCGGCCCGCCCGCGCTCCTCGGGCTGCCCGGCCGTCGTGGCCGACGGCGTGGTGTGCATGCGGTGTTCCCCCTCCGGTGATCGGTGTGCAGATCGTAGAGGGGGAGCCACCACGGGTGGCGCTCAGGCGCGGGAAGCGTTCAGGCGGGGATACCGCTCAGGCGGGGGTACGGCTCAGGAAGCCGGCTGGACCTCCGGTGTGGTGGCGGCCGCCGTCCTGCCGTGCCGGCCCGGCTGGCGCAGCAGCAGCGCGATCGCCGCCGCCACCATGGAGACGCCGCCCGCCAGCGCGTAGGCGCCGTGGTAGCCCCAGGCGTTGACCACCATGGAGCCCAGCCCGCCGCCGAACAGGCCGCTGACCAGCTTGCCGCTGTACACCAGGCCGTAGTTGGTGGCGTTGTAGTTCTCCCCGAAGTAGTCCGGGGTGAGGGCGGCGAACATCGGGTAGAAGGCGCCGCCGCCGAAGCCGGAGAGGAAGGCGAAGAACAGGAAGAGCCACTCGTTCTTGATGTCACCGGCCCAGATGACGCCGAACTGGGCCAGCCCCAGGACGACGATGACGAAGATCAGGGTCGTCTTGCGGCCCCACAGGTCGGACAGCCAGCCGACCACGCCGCGCCCGACGCCGTTGATGACGGCCATGACACCCATCGAGGTGGCTGCCACCAGCGGGCCGAAGCCGATGTCCTTGGCGTAGTCGACCTGGAAGGAGATCCCGAAGATGGACACTCCGGCGGTGATGACGACCATGACCCACATGAGCGGCAGCATGCCGGTCCGGATGGCCTCCTTCGGGGCGAACTGCCGTATGGCGGGCGGGTTCTTGGCGAGGCTCGCGGCGCTCTTGCTGTTCCCGGAGTACGACAGCGGGTCGATGTCGTCCGGCCACCAGTTCTTGGGCGGGTCCTTGAAGAACCAGGCGCAGATCGCCACGACGATCAGGACGTAGACGCCGATCAGGTCGAGCACCTCGTTGTAATTGTGGGTGTCGAAGGCGTAGTTGAAGACGAAGATGAAGGGGAGTGAGCCGTAGGCGAAGCCGCCGTTGACGAACCCGGTCTTCGCGCCGCGCCGTTCGGGGAACCACTTGCCGACCATGTTGATGCAGGTGGCGTAGATCAGTCCGGAGCCGACCCCGCCCACGACGCCGAAGCCGAGTATGGCCAGCCACACGTTGTGGAAGTGGGACAGGGCGAGGAAGCCGAGCAGGCACATCGCGCCGCCGATGTACGTCGCGCGGCGGGCGGTGAGGACGCCCTTCTCGCGCATCCAGCCAGCCGGGAAGGCGATGCCGGCCTGGAAGAACACCCAGATGCTGAGGATCCAGAAGGTGTTGCTCTGCGTCCAGTGGTGGGCGTCGGCCAGGGTGTCCTCCGCGGAACCGTAGGCGTATTCCGAGACGCTGATGGCCATCATCGCGACCCATGGCAGGTACACCATGAGCTTGCGGGAGTGGCCGAGGATGTCGCGGTCCGTCTCGCCGACGCGGTACACCCGTCCCCGGGGGTCGGTGACTTCGCGGTACGAACGTTTCGTGGCGTCGGGTTCGGTCGACGTCTTCCTTGTTGTGGGATCAGCCGTCATGTCAGGCCATCTCCTCGCCGAGGGGGTGGGGATTGGGGACGATGCGCCGGGCGCTGAGCCTGCCCGGCGCTTGGAGCGACAGCGCCACGGCGGCGCAGACGAGCCCGGTGCAGCCGGCCGCGAGGAGGGCTGTGTGGGGGTTCCGGGCGGCGGTTGTCGGAGCCGTCGTGCTGAGGGCGGCGGCGACCGGGAGGAGCCAGGCGCCGGCGAGCAGTCCGTGGATGCTCGCGCTGTGGTTCTCGCCGAAGTGGTCCGCGGCCAGTGCGATGACCAGCGCCAGCACCGACGTGCCGGCGGCCGCGGTGAGTCCGGCGCAGCCGAGCAGGAGGGCGGCGGCGCCGGTACGGACCGCGAGCAGTGTGCCGAACTGCGTGACGGCCAGCAGCAGACAGGCCGCGATCAGCACGGTGCGCCGCCCGGCGCGGTCCGACCACAGCCCGGCCGGCACCGCCGCTACGCCACCCACGACGGCCGCTGATTCCATCAACCCCGCGCTTAAGCCCAGCTGTTGGCTGTACGACGGTTGCAGCCGGATGCCCAGCACGGTGGCACCTGCCGCGCCCAGCAGGCACAGCCACGTCCACCACAACACTGGTGTCCGTGCCGCCTGCCGGACGGTGTGGTGGCGCACGGCCGGGGGATTCTTCGGGTGCGTGTACCGGGTCGGGGTGTCGGTCGGGACGGGCCGCGGATCGGTGCCGGGCGGCCACCAGTTGTGCGGCGGGTCCCGCAACGGTCGTCCGGCCGAGGCGACCGCCAAACACGCCCCGGCGCCCGCGAGGGCGAGCAGGGTCGGCGGAGGGGTCTCCCGGACCGCTGGGAAGAGGAACGGTACGGCCCCCGCGGCGAGCCCGCTCACCACGAAACCGGTGGCTGCGCCCCGGTGTTCGGGCCACCACTTGCCCGGCAGCGTCAGACAGGTCGCGAGCGCCAGCCCGGATCCGGTACCGGCGAGCAGCCCGAATACCAGTTGAATGATGGGGAGTTGCGGTGCAGCTGCGAGCGCGAGGTACCCGAGCAGGGTGCCGAGCGCTGCGCTCGTCATGGCCGCCCGGGCGGAGAGCCGGCCGCGCTCGCGCAGCCGCCCGGCCGGCAGGGCGACGGCCGCCTGGGACAACGCCCACAGGCCCGCCGGGCACAGGCCTCCGCCCCACCCCGGTGTGCCGCCGGGGGCGGCCCGCGCCGCGAGATACGCGTACGCGGCACAGCTTGTGCCGGTCACGCCTGCCCAGGGCAGGACGGCCATCCAGATTCGGCCGCGGCCCAGCAGATCGACGTCGCTCTCGCCGACCCGGTACACGCGGCCCCTGCGGTCCCTCACCTCCCTGCACAGCAGGACGGCTGGGGGATCGGTGGTGTGCATGTCGCGGTTCCACCCTTCGCGTCGAAAGCTCTGGCCAGCGCCCCCTGTCCAATGCCTTTCGTGCGCGCACGGGTCCCGGGGCCGCCCGGCGCGCACGGCCGTTCGGCCCCCGTGTCACTCACCTCATGAGCCGCCTCCCAACACTCCTGCCGCGCGAGCCCACTTGTATTTCGCGCCGAGCACGGCCACCGGCTTCTCGGTCGTGTAGGGGTAGGCCACGACCCCTTGCTCGAACAGGTGCTGGCAGGCCTCTTCCACCTCGACGTCGCCTGCGAGCGAGGCCACGACCGGCTTCTCGATCCCGCGTTCGCGGAACTCCGTGACCACCCGCGCGGTCAGTTCGGCGAACACCATCGGCGGGGTGACGATGGTGTGCCAGTAGCCGAGGACGAGCGCGTGGATCCGTGGATCCTCGAGGCCCAGCCGGATGGTCGCCTCGTATGTCGACGGGGGCTCGCCCCCGGTGATGTCGACCGGGTTGCCGGCCGCCCCGAAGGGCGGGATGAACCGGCGGAACGCCTCGTCCAGGTCGGGCGGGATCTCCATCAGGGACAGCCCGTTGTCGGTCACTGCGTCCGACAGCAGTACTCCGCTGCCGCCGGCGCCGGTGATGATGACGACGTTGTCGCCCTTGGGTGCGGGCAGGACGGGCAGGGCGCGGGCGTACTCCAGCATGTCGTTCAGGCCGGGCGCCCGGATGACGCCCGCCTGCCTGAGGATGTCGTCGTAGACCGCGTCGTCGCCCGCGAGTGCTCCGGTGTGTGAGCCGGCGGCCTTGGCACCGGCCGCGGTGCGGCCCGCCTTGAGTACCACGACCGGCTTCTTCGGGACGGTCGCGCGTGCTGCCTCGACGAACGCCCTTCCGTCCTTGAGGTCTTCGAGGTGCATGGCGATGCATTCGGTGTGCGGGTCCTCGCCGAACCAGGTCAGCAGGTCGTCCTCGTCCAGGTCCGACTTGTTGCCGAGGCCGACGATCGCCGACACGCCCGTCTTCGTGGTGCGGGCGAAGCCGAGGATGGCCATGCCGATCCCGCCGGACTGTGAGGTCAGTGCCACGCCGCCCTTGACGTCGTACGGTGTGCAGAACGTGGCGCACAGGTCGTGCCAGGTGGAGTAGTAGCCGTAGATGTTCGGGCCGAGCAGGCGGATGCCGTGCCGTTCCGCGATCCGTACGATCTCCGCCTGGAGTTCGTGTTCGCCGGTTTCGGCGAAGCCGGAGGGGATGAGGACGGCGTTGGGGATCTTCTTGCGTCCCACTTCCTCCAGGGCTGCGGCGACGAACGGGGCGGGAATGGCGAAGACTGCCACATCCACCTCTCCGGGAACGTCCGTGACGCTCTTGTAGGCCTTGCGGCCCAGGATGTCGTCGGCCTTGGGGTTCACCGGGTGGATCTCGCCGGGGAAGCCGCCGTCGATGAGGTTGCGCACCACCGAGTTGCCGATTTTTCCGGGCTCGTTGGAGGCGCCGATGACGGCGACGGACGAGGGGCGCATGAGGCGGCGCATCGTCGACAGAATTTCGTCGCGTGTATAC
This sequence comes from Streptomyces sp. MUSC 14, assembly GCF_001866675.1. Classification (NCBI taxonomy): domain Bacteria; kingdom Bacillati; phylum Actinomycetota; class Actinomycetes; order Kitasatosporales; family Streptomycetaceae; genus Streptomyces; species Streptomyces sp. MUSC 14. The sequence goes on along the minus strand of NZ_MLYN01000023.1, from coordinate 17,117 downwards.
CGTCGACGGGATACTGGAGCCGATTCGGCGAGGATGATCCGGATGTCGGCGGCGACCGCGCCGTCCGGCGTCGCGATCACCGGGTTGAGGTCCACCTCGGCGATCTCCGGGAAGTCAGTGACCAGATGGGAGACGCGGCGGATCTGCTCGGCGACCGCCCACCGGTCGACGCCCGCCTGTCCGCGCACCCCGCGCAGGACTTCTGCCGACCGTATGCCGTCGACCATCGACAGTGCCTCGTCGCCGTCCACCGGAGCGAGCCGGAAGGTCACGTCCTTCAGCACCTCGACGAGCACCCCGCCGAGCCCGAACGCCACCACCTTCCCGAACGTCGGATCGGTGACCGCGCCGACGATGACCTCCTGGCCCCGCGGCAGCAGCTCCTGGACCTGGACGCCGTCGATGCGGGCCGTGGCGTCGTAGGAGCGGGCGTTGTCGACGATCCGGTGGAAGGCGGCACGCACGTCCGCCGCGCCCGCCACGCCGACGACGACACCGCCGGCGTCGGTCTTGTGCAGGATGTCCGGCGAGACGATCTTCATGACGACGGGTCCGCCGAAGCGTGCCGCCGCGGCCACCGCCGCGTCCACGTCCCTCGCCAGCTCCTCGCCCGGTACGGCGATCCCGTACGCGTCGGCGATCACCTTGCCCTCGGGCGCGGTCAGCACGGTGCGGCCCTCGGCGCGCACGGAGTCGAGCAGCGCGCGGACGCGCAGCTTTCGGTCCTCTGCCATCACGTCAGATCACTCCGTTCGACTTCAGCAGGCGCAGCTCCTCGTCGCCGAGGCCGAGTTCGCCGACGTAGATCTCCGTGTTGTGCTCGCCGAGGAGGGGTGAGCTCGTCACCTCCACGGGGGAGTCGGAGAGTTTGAGCGGGCTGCCCACGGTGATGAACTCGCCGCGCTCGGGGTGCGGGACGGTGACGACCATCTCGTTGGAGACCAGCGAGGCGTCCTCGATGATCTCCTTGGTCGACAGGATGGGCCCGCACGGGATGTTGTGGGCGTTCAGCTTCTCCAGCACCTCCCACTTGGGGAGGGTCGAGGACCACTCCTCGATCAGCTGGAACATCTTGTTCAGCTGGGGCAGCCGGGCCTCGGGGGTGGCCCATTCGGGGTCGTCGGCGAGCTCGGGCCGGCCGATGAGCTCGGTGATCGGCTGCCAGCCGACGGGCTGCACGATGACGTAGACGTAGTCGTTGGGGCCGCCCGGCGCGCACTTGACGGCCCAGCCCGGCTGGCCGCCGCCGGAGGCGTTGCCCGAGCGGGGTACCTCGTCGCCGAAGTCTTCGTTGGGGTACTCGGCGAGCGGGCCGTGCGTGAGTCGTTGCTGGTCGCGGAGCTTGACCCGGCAGAGGTTGAGTACGGCGTGCTGCATGGCGACGTTGACGCGCTGGCCGCGGCCGGTGCGTTCGCGTTGGAAGAGTGCAGCCAGTATCCCGGCTACTGTATGCACTCCGGTGCCGGAGTCGCCGATCTGCGCTCCCGTCGCCAGGGGCGGGCCGTCCTCGAAGCCGGTGGTCGCCATGGACCCGCCCATGGCCTGCGCGACGACCTCGTACGCCTTGAATTCGGTGTACGGGCCTTCGCCGAAGCCCTTGATGGACGCGTACACGATGCGGGGGTTGATCTCCTGGATGCGATCCCAGGTGAATCCCATACGGTCGACCGCGCCCGGCCCGAAGTTCTCCACCATGACGTCCGAGCGCCGGATCAGCTCGGTCAGGATCTCCTTGCCGCGCTCGGTCTTGGTGTTGAGGGTGATGCTCCGCTTGTTGCAGTTGAGCATCGTGAAGTAGAGGGAGTCGACGTCGGGGAGGTCGCGCAGCTGCCTGCGGGTGATGTCGCCGGCCGGCGCCTCCAGCTTGATGACGTCGGCGCCGAGCCAGGCGAGCAGCTGGGTGGCGGAGGGCCCGGACTGGACGTGCGTCATGTCCAGGACGCGGATGCCGTCAAGAGCCTTGGTCATGGCTGGCGCTCCTCACTTGTACATGGTCTGGTTCATGGTTCCGGGGGCGTACGCGTCCGGGTCGACCCAGACGTTGATCAGGGACGGCTTGCCCGACTCGCGGGCCCGGCGCAGCGCGGGGCCGATGTCGGCGGGGTCGCGGACCTCCTCGCCGTAACCGCCGAGCATCTGCGCGAACTTGTCGTACGCGACGTCGCCGAGGGTGTTGCCGACCCGTTCGCGTTCCTTGCCGTATTTGGCGGCCTGGCCGTAACGGATCTGGTTCATCGAGGAGTTGTTGCCGACGACGCCGACGAACGGGAGATCGTAGCGGACGAGGGTCTCGAAGTCCCAGCCGGTCAGGGAGAAGGCGCCGTCGCCGAAGAGGGCGACGATCTCTCTTTCCGGGCGGGCCTGCTTGGCGGCGAGCACGAAGGGGATGCCGACGCCGAGGGTGCCGAGCGGGCCCGGGTCCATCCAGTGGCCGGGGGACTTGGGCTGGACGACCTGGCCGGAGAACGTGACGATGTCGCCGCCGTCACCGATGTAGACCGAGTCCTCGGTGAGGAAGTCGTTGATCTCGCTGACCAGGCGGTACGGGTGGATGGGGGAGGCGTCCGAGCGCAGTTGCGGCAACCGCTTCTCGACCGCCACCTGTTCGGCCGTGCGCAGCTCGTCCAGCCACTCCTTGCGCCGGGAGGCACCGCCGTTGAGGCGACCGGAGGCCGCCTCCGTCACGGACGTGAGCACCAGGCCGGCGTCGCCGACGATGCCGAGGTCGATGTCGCGGTTCTTGCCGACGGTGCGGTAGTCGAGGTCGATCTGGACGACCGTCGCGTCGGGTGACAGGCGTTTGCCGTAGCCCATGCGGAAGTCGAACGGCGTGCCGACGATCACGATGACGTCGGCGTTCGAGAAGGCATAGCGCCGTGAGAGCTGGAAGTGGTGCGGGTCGCCGGGCGGGAGGGTGCCGCGGCCGGCGCCGTTCATGTACGCGGGGATGTTGAGGGTGCGCACGAGGTCGACGGCCGCCTCGGTGCCGCGGGTCGTCCACACCTGGCTGCCCAGCAGGATGGCCGGCTTCTCGGCGTGGACCAGCAGGTCGGCGAGCTTCTCGACGGCCTCGGGATCGCCGGCGGAGCGGGTGGAGGCGCGGTAGGCACCGGCCTTGGGTACCCGCGCCCTGTCCACGGGCACCTTGGCGTCCAGGACGTCGCGGGGGATCTCCAGGAAGGAGGGGCCGGGCGCTCCGTGGTAGCACTCACGGAAGGCCATCGAGACCATGTCGGCTGCGCGGGCCGTGTCCGGTACCGTCGCCGCGAACTTGGTGATCGGCGTCATCATGTCGACGTGCGGCAGGTCCTGGAGCGACCCCATCTTGTGCTGGGAGTGCGCGCCCTGGCCGCCGATCAGGAGCATCGGGGACTCCGCGCGGAAGGCGTTGGCGACCCCGGTGACGGCGTCGGTCGTGCCCGGGCCGGCGGTGACCACCGCGCAGCCCGGTTTGCCGGTGATCCGGGCGTAGCCGTCGGCGGCGTGGGCGGCGACCTGCTCGTGGCGTACGTCGACGACTTCTATGCCCTCGTCGACGCAGCCGTCGTAGATGTCGATGATGTGGCCGCCGCACAGCGTGTAGATGCGGTCGACCCCCTCGGCCTTCAGCGCCTTGGCAACGAGGTGACCACCGGAGATCACGTCCTGGGTGTCGTCAGGCATGGCGAAGTCCTGTCCCTTTCATAGGGGTTTGGATGGCTCGCGGTGTCCTGTATGCGTACTACGGCATGCTGTATGCAGTAGATTGCATACAGTCGACGAATACTGTATGAAGCTTGTTATCCCTCATTCCGGTGGGCGGTGTCCAGGGGGCAGACGCAGTTTTCGGTCAGCGGAGTCCGCCACCTTTGCGCCAGCGGAGCTGCAACACGCCCCCGCTCCCCGCTGTTCACGGAGTCCCTCCCATAGTCCTTCACAACCGTCATCGCCGCAGGCGTCGCGGGCTCGCGACCGCCCGCGCGGACAGGAGCCGCACATGGACCTGTACGAACACCAGGCACGGCAGCTCTTCGAGGACCACGGCATCCCGGTGCCGCGGGCCGAGGTCACTGGCACACCCAAGGAAGCCCGCGAGATAGCCCGGCGGCTCGGCGGACGGGCCGTGGTCAAGGCACAGGTGAAGACCGGAGGCCGCGGCAAGGCCGGCGGGGTCAGGCTCGCCGCCGACCCGGCCGCCGCCGAGCTGACCGCACGCCAGATCCTCGGCATGGACATCAAAGGTCACACGGTCCGCACCGTCATGCTCGCCCAACCGGTCGACATCGCAGAGGAGTTCTACGTCTCCTACGTCCTCGACCGCGCCGCCGGCGGCTTCCTCGCGATCGCCTCCGCGCAGGGCGGCATGGAGATCGAGGAGGTGGCCGCGCACCACCCCGAGGCCGTCGCCAGGATCCCCGTCGACCGGGCCGAGGGTGTCACCTCCGCCGTCGCGGCCCGCATCGCCGCGGCCGCCGGACTGCCCCCGCGGACCACCGACGTCCTCGTCCGGCTCTGGCAGGTACTGGTCCGCGAGGACGCGCTGCTCGTCGAGGTCAACCCACTGGTGCGCACCGCCCAGGGGCAGATCCTCGCCCTCGACGGCAAGGTCACCCTGGACGACAACGCACGCTTCCGCCGGAACCGTTGGGGAGCGGACGCCGAGGAGCACCCCGATCCGCTGGAGGCGATGGCGGCCGCCCGCGGGCTCAACTACGTCAGGCTCGACGGCGAGGTCGGGGTCATCGGCAACGGCGCCAGCCTGGTCATGTCCACCCTGGACGTGGTCGCCGGCTGTGGTGCCCGCCCCGCCGACTTCCTCGACATCGGCGGCGGAGCGTCCGCGCGGATCATGGCCGATGGGCTGGAGGTGATCCTCGCCGACCCGGCCGTGAAGTCCGTTTTCGTCAACGTCTTCGGCGGGATCACCGCCTGCGACACGGTCGCAGACGGCATCGAGCCGATGCTCGCCGGACGGGCCCCGCTGGACGGGCCGGTCTCCAACATCGCCAGCTGGAACTATCCGATGAGCGTGCTCGTGCACGCCGTCCTCATCCAGGCCCTGGCCGGAAACGCCGTGATCGCCAAGACCCCGACCGATGGCGGCGTAGCCTGCCTCACTCTCGCCGCGGCGTTGGCTGCCCGCGAAGGCGTGCCCCTCACCCTGGTCGGCGGCAGCGGCCGGGAGCTGAGCCAGGCACTGGTGCGGGCGCCGGAGATCGGCTGCGTCTCCTTCGTCGGCGGCCGCGACACCGGCGCCGCCGTCGCCACCGCCGTCGCCGACCTCGGCAAACGACACGTCCTGGAACAGGAGGGCCTGAACACCTGGGGCATCTGGGACTTCTCCGGCTGGGACCGGCTCGCCGCCGTGATCCCCAAGCTCTTCGACTACGGAAAACAGCGCTGCACCGCTTACCCGCGCTTCGTCGTCCAGCGCTCCCTCTTCGACGCGTTCCTCGCCGCCTACCTCCCGGCGGTCCGAGCCGTACGCGTCGGCCACCCCCTCGCCGTGGCGGCCCCCGCCGACCCGCTCCCGGACCTCGACTTCGGCCCCTTGATCCACGCGGCCAAGGCCAAGGAACTCACCGACCTGGTCGCGGAGGCCGTGGAGCGGGGCGCCGGATCGCTGCACCGGGGCCGGCCGGACCCGGCGCGCTTCCTGGCCGGGCAGGACACGACGGCGTACGTCCACCCGATGGCTCTCCTCAATCCGCCACGCTCCTCCCCACTGCACCACGCGGAGCCCTTCGGGCCGGTCGACACGATCGTCCTCGTCGACACCGAGGCCGAACTGCTGGCCGCCATGAATGCGTCCAACGGCGCGCTGGTCGCCACCCTCGCCACAGACGACCGGACCGTCTACGACCGGCTCGTCCCGCAGATCCGCGCCTTCAAGACCGGGCACGGCGTACCCCGCTCCCGGGGGGACCGCGACGAACTGTTCGGCGGCTTCGGTGCCTCCTGGCGCGGCTCCTTCGTCGGCGGCGATCTCCTGGTGCACGCCGTCACCCGGGGTCCGGCGGGCGAGCGGCCGCCCGGGAACTTCCCGGAGTACCAGCTCACGCCCTGATCAATCGCACTGTGTACACAGGATCTCGCATTCTGTATACCGTCAACGATCTCGGCGGCCCGTCGGCCGGGGCCGCCGCCCAGGGCACGGATACGCAGGTGAAAGGCACTCCGAAACCTTGGTATTGTTGTCCATGTCGCCGCGGGGAACACCCCCGGCCAGGCGGCAGACACCTAGTCCGGGTGGCGGAATGGCAGACGCGCTAGCTTGAGGTGCTAGTGCCCTTTATCGGGCGTGGGGGTTCAAGTCCCCCCTCGGACACAGAGTTGGGGTCGTTCCTTGCGGACGATCAGCCGCATGCCCCGTGGCCAGCCGTCGAGCAGGTCCCCGGTGAGTTCGGCGACCCAGGCCCCGTCACGGACCTTGCCGTCCGACTCGATGGCCGGGGTCCAGGCCGAGGCCGGGATCTGGAGAACGTACTGGTGGATGGCCTCGGTGATCATCATGCCGACCGAGTAGGACAGCCACCGCCCGCGTTGGGCGAGCCAGGCCACGAACTCATGGGTCCCACCCGCGGAGTCACAGCGGATCAGAGTCCGTCGGCCCCGCCGGTGCTTCTTCGGCAGTTGAGCCAGGGCGAGGCGGGTGGCGGTGATGTGGTCGGCGGCCGTGTTCGAGCCCGCGTTGCCGGGGCGGAGGAGGGCCGCGACTGGTTCGCCGGTTCCTCCAGGGCCGTGGTCGACGAATCCCATCAGCGGGTGGTGGCTGTAGGTCTTCTTCCAGGTCGGGGCGGCGTCCTGCTTGTCCGAGTGGGCGTGGACCAGCACTCCGTCCAGGTCCACGGTCACCTGCCCGCTGGCATCCGGAGCCCGGTCATTGGCCAATTCCCAGACGTGTCGGCGGACTTCGGAACGTGCGGCGCGGATCGCCGTGAGCGCCTTCTCGCCCGACGAGGCGAGGGTGTCGATCAAGCGGGAGACCGTCGGATCGGAGGCGACCGGCCCGAACACGGCCGGCTCGGACCGCAGCAGGGCGATGTCGGCCAGGCAGTCCCCGCCGAGCGCGACCGCCAGCGCGAGGTCCACGAGTATCTTGCCGGCGTCGTGGACGGCGCGGGGCTTCCGCCATGGGGCCAGGGCCGCGGATATGGCCTGGTCAAGGCCACTCTTGCGGACGGTTTCGACCAGCAGGACCGAACCGGCCTGCGAGACCGCGGCCCGGCCGTCCCCCTGGACGCGGACATGGGGATAGGAGCCGGTAGGCTTCTTCACCTGGAAAGTGCCTCTGGATTCAGCGGGAACAAGGACCTAGACAATCCTCATTCTTGCTGGTCAGAGGCTTTTTCTGTTTGCGTGACCGCCTGCCGGACAGCCCGCTTCATGAAAGCGCGAGGTTAACACCACTGCGAGCTACAAGGCCCCGCCTGCAGAGGCCACAACTTCCACGGCCCCGGCCAGGCGTCCTGCCCCAGCAAGCCCCAACGTGGGGGTGACCCACAGCCAGCACGACACCGCACCCTGGACCGGAGGTTCCGGGCTGAAGAATCCCACCGGCGGTATCTGCTCCAGTGGCTTCGGCGTCAAGAACTACAAGGGGGTGAACATGCTGACCACCGCCGCCCACTGCAACGGGAACGACGGCCTTTGGCGAACTTATCTGGGTGGTGACGCCGTCGGCTCAAGTGACGGCCTCGTGATCTCTATGACCGATGACGTCCAGGGAATCGACCTGCCGAAGCCTCAACTCAGCGGCGCCCTGTACGACGGGACAGCGCTGCAGTTCGACTACTACGCGAAACCGGTCAGCGGCTGGGGCCACAACAACGTCGGTGACTACGTGTGCGAGGACGGCGCCAACGGCGGTGTCCACTGCAACATCCAGGTCTCCAAGACCGACATCGGAGTCACGGGCGAGAACGGCGCGTACCGGCCGATCGCTGATCTCGCCTACGCCACCTCCCTAACAGCGGACGACATCGCAGGAGTCAACGGCGATAGCGGCGCCCCCGTCTTCGCCGGCGCGAACAACTTCACGACCGACGAGGCACGCGGAACACTCACTACCTTCGATAGCACGGTTCCCTGCCCGGCAGATGAAACTTCAAGCACTGTGACGGATGGCTGGAATCGCACGCCGTGGTGCTTTAGGGGTCTCTACTACGTGCCGATCTACCAGACGCTCCAGGACATGAACTGGACCCTCGCCACCAGTTGACATCAGGGCGGGGCGGAGCACGCCCCCGCCTCCTTTTTCTCTTCGGTTCCGCCATGGCAGGCTTGGCGTCAGCCATCCGCCGGAAGACTACGGAGTATGCGACCGTGCCCTTGAAGAACCCCCGACGCTTCCGCCGCGTGATGTGGGCCGGCGTCGCGTTGGTCTGCCTCGCGGGCGCTGTGACCGGCTGGATGGTCTGGGACGACTCGTACAGTCACGACTCGGCCGTGCTGGACAACGTGCTCATGAGTAACCACGGGCGTACCTTGACCACCCCCATTGCGTGGGCGGACTGCGAGGACAGGCCGCGCCTCGAAGCCCACGAATCCGCCCAGGGCATCACGCTGGTAATGAAGGAGAAACGGCCGTCGATGCAGGGTGCCAACGACTCGTGCGGCGTCACACACGAAGGACTCGCCAGTGCCTCCCTCGACAGTCCGGTGGGTGACAGGAAGATCACCGACTCCGTCACCGGGTCGCGGATCATCCCCTTCGACGACACGCACTTCCCCTACCCCCGATACCTGCCGTCCGGCTTCGCGCTTACGGGAAAAGTCATCGCGGTGAGCAAGATCGGAAATGCGCCCCCCATCAGGGGTGACAAGCCCACATGGACCTACACCTATCAATGGAACCCGGGCGAGGGAGAGCAGGCGGGCGCCCTGAGTATCACGGCGGACGCTGGCGAGACCACACCCACACAGGGGACTCCGATGTCCTTCAGCGGTCATGCTGGCCGGCTTGAGAAGACGTCAGACCTGTCGTGGACGGCAGTGTGGACCCAGAACGGATACACCATCACCGTCTGGACCGACGACCCGTCCATGACTGACGCCGAGTTCCTGCGAATTACGCAGAGCATGAGGAACTAAGAGCTGTCCCACAAATGGTCGGTGGGGCGGCGGCACCAGGCGCTGAGCGGATACTCGCGAGACTCCGGCGTGGCAGCTGTGGCAGCCTGCTGGCATGCCAGAGCTGCGCGTTCATGCAGGCCGCCACTACGCCGTCCAGTTCCACTACGCGTTGCCGGACGACGCCTGGTGTGTGGAGCTGAGCGAGGCCGTGCCGGCGCCAGCTGCGTGGGCTGAGATTCCCAACGCACAGACCCACCTGCCCGGAGCTGCCTTCATGGTGGCGGTGATACCCGACGAGGACCCGAGCTTGGAGCCGGCCGTCCATATCCACAGCCACGACGAGCACGTCATCCCCTACGAGATCATGCGCTGGTTCATGGAGCAGGTGGCTGAGCAGGTCGAACGCTGCCGCCTCGCGTTTGAGCAGGGAGCTCCTGAAGCGGTGGAATGATCATGCGGTGACTGGTGTGATCACGGCGTCGGAGCCTGCCTGGACAGCCCCGTTCAGCGGACTGAGCCCGCGACAGTTCGGCACGCTGATCACGGCGTTACGACGCGAGGGTGCAGACCCCGTTCGCAAGGGCCGGCCGTGGAGCCTTCCGCTGGAGGACCGGGTCCTGCTGGTCGCCGCGTACTGGCGCACCAACCTCACGCTGCGGCAGCTGGCACCGCTGTTCGGGGTATCGAAGTCGGCTGCCGATCGCATCATCGACCACCTCGGGCCTTCGCTTGCGCTCCAGCAGCGCAAGCGGTTCCACAAGGACACCGTTCTGATCGCGGACGGCACCCTGGTCCCCACCCGCGATCACACCATCGCCGAGCAGTCGAAAAACTACCGGTACTCCACCAAGCACCAGATCGTCATTGACGCAGACACCCGACTGGTTGTCGCCGTCGGCCGACCGCTACCCGGCAACCGCAACGACTGCAAGGCATGGGAACTGTCCGGGGCGAAAGCCGCCGTCGGCAAGACCACCGTCATTGCGGACGGCGGCTACCGCGGCACCGGCCTAGTCATCCCACACCGCCGAGAGAAAGGCCAGAGCGAACTACCGGCCTGGAAGGAGAAACACAACGCCTCCCACCGGAAAGTCCGAGCTCGCGTCGAGCACACCTTCGCCCGCATGAAGAACTGGAAGATCCTCCGCGACTGCCGCCTCAAAGGCGACGGCGTCCACCACGCCATGCTCGGCATCGCCGCCTGCACAATCTCGCCCTCGCCAGTTGACCGAGAAGGTGAGCAGGTCAGCCAGTCTGCCGTATATCATTTACGGGACAAGGCTTAGTTAGTTAGTCGGACACCAGGGTTAAGGGACCGGTCGCCCCATCTATGAACTCACCTACAAGGGAAAGCCTCAGAGGGTGGGCGTGACTGTGGGTGGCAACGGGTTCATCGTCGGCGCCAACCCAAGGAGCGTGGGATGACCACCAGGAATCAGCAGACCATCAAGGTGATGGCGGACTATGAGTGCCACCCGCTTTGGCTCACCGGTGCTGATGCTGGCGACATTGCGCCCGGTGACTCTCGCCTGAATCTGTCACCTCAGTTGGCGCAACGATTCACCACTTGGGCTGAACAATTCGACCAAACACTCAACCACGACGACCCCATCTCATCCGGTTTTCTGACGCGTCAAGCCGAGGAGGAATTCGTTGCGACAGGAGAGTCACTCGCAAGTGGCCTGGCACGAGAGCTCGGATCCGGCTGGAGAGTTCTCTACCAAGACATTCGGCCGGACACGACACGAGAAGTCCGACATGGCTGGGTAGCTCCCGTGTGTGGTTGTACAGTTCGTTGAGCTGTACAACCACACACGACGTTCCCGAAACGTCCAGACCAGATTTCGGAAAAATCCGGGTCTCGCCCAACGGGGTCGCGTCCAAGGAGCGGTGTCAACGAGCGCCGCTACCCGGCCGAGCGTCTCGTACGCCTCCGCTAGGTACACGAAAGCGCCTACTTCGCTCTACACCACACGATCCTGCACGCACAGATGTTGCGCTCCTGCGCCGGGCGATGGTCAAGGCGGCGGAGTCCCGGCCCAGACATCGATCCCGACCGCTGCGGCTTCACCATCGCGCTCCAGACGCTGTGCGCTCAGGGAGCATTTTCAGCGGTCACTCTCGATCTACCGGCGCCTTCCGACCTGGTGACGCCACCCCTCGGGTCATGGTCGACAGGGGGGCAAAAGTTATGCCGGGCCAGAAGGCCGGGAGCCTCACGATCGAGGCCTACTCCAGTGCGACTTTGTGATCTGTGTGCTTTGACCGTGCCTGAGCGGCGGTCGTAGGGGCACACGAAGGACACGCCCTGGTGCGTGGAAGCATGACCCACATGGCTGCTTATGTGATCTCCGAGGTGGAGATTTTGAACCAGACGTTGGCGGACGAGTACAGAAGGTTGGCTGAGGCTTCGATCCATCGCTACGGAGGCCGCTACGTTGTCCGAGGCGCGCAACCGGAACCTGTTGAAGGAGCCTGGCCTCCCGGACGGCGTCTCGTGATCGTCGAGTTCCCCGATATGGATCGAGCCAAAGAATGGTATGCGTCGCCCGAGTACGCAGAGGCACTGAAGATGCGTCAGTCAGCACTCGACCGGCGACTCCTGTTTGCTGAGGGCCTGCCTGAGTAACTGTTCCAGTCCGGCTTCGTGCTCTTGCGGTGCCCCTGGCCGACAGCGAGAGCGGACAGCGCGTGATCATCGGGGGTTGTGTGGACTCCTGAAGACCGTGCGGTGGCCGCGGGCCATCGTTGACGTACTCGTCGGCGAGGTCGGAGTAGTAGGCGTCGGACGGGTTGCCGCCCGAGAGGTCAGCCGATTTCACGGTCGAGGACTGAGGGGTGCCGTCCGCGGAGACTGTCGTCGCGAATTCGATGTACTGGGTGGGGTAGCTGCTGCGGAGGAAGTCGTTGACCGCTCTGGAGGAAGCGCGAACGCGCGGCCTGACGGTCGTGCCGGTCTGTCGACGGTGTTGTACGAGCTCAACTCGTTCCCGAGCGAGGCGAGTCCGTTTTCCATTGCTGTGGCGCAGGCGTCGGCGCAGGCGCGACGGCCGCTGAAGAGGCCCTGAGCGGAGGATCTCGGCGAGGGACCTGAAGGAGGCTCTCCGTGAGCTGCATTGCCTGGCCCGGGTCCCGTCCCTGGAAGCAATGCGGCGCGGCGTACCCCTCGACGAGGATCGGGGAGATCACTGACGACAGAGTAAGACCAGCGTCTCGCCCGACTCGTGGCCCTGTGGCAGTCCGCCGCGGGCGAGGTTGGGGGTCCGGAGCCAGCGCCGGCCCGCCGCTGTCGCCGTCCGGGGAGGGGCAGACCACTCGACCGTTCGCTTTGCGCTGGCGGATTCGACTGGTACTACTGAGGTTTGATGCGTGATGTCGCTGGGTCGACGCCTTGAACTGCGGAGAGGAGGGCCCGCCCCGCGGCATTTTCGAAGATCACCAGTAGCACCCCGATGGCCCCAACCGTGACCAAGATCGTAAATCGCGGAAGAGCCCGTCATCCAGGTGCCCCCCTCCCGACCGCCCTGGTAGCGTGCGCCGGCATGTCATCGGAACTGGAACGCCCCCCGCGCCAAGCGGACGAACGCACCGCGCTCATCGGCTGGCTGGACCTGCAGCGGCAGATCCTGCGCTGGAAATGCAAAGGGCTGAGCGACGAGGACGCGCGCCGCCCGGTCATCCCGACCTCACCAGCCATGACGATGGCCGGTCTCATCTCCCACATGCGCTGGACCGAGCACATATGGCTGGAAGTGCTGTTCCTCGGCGGCGACAAGAAGCAGAACCCCGCATTCGACGAGTCAAGAAAGAACGCCGACTGGCACACCGACGGCCGCCGCCTCGCAGAGCTCCTCGCGGAGTACGAGGCCCAGTGCGCCCGCAGCAACGAGATCGTTGCCGCGGCCGACCTGGACGACGCCGGCCGCCACCCCGACTTCCGCGACGGCAGCGCCAACCTCCGCTGGATACTGATCCACCTCGTCGAGGAGACGGGGCGACACGCGGGGCACGCGGACATCGTCCGGGAGCTACTCGACGGCACGAAGGGCTACTACTAGCGCAGCTCCGCGAAGCGGGCCCTTCCCTCAGGAGCCAGGCCAACACGCCTCACGACCAATGCGGGAGAGCCGGTTACTGGTGATCTTCGCATGATGCCGCGCGGCGACCCTCGTCATCGCAGTTCAAGACGTCGATCCAGCGACATCACGCATCAAACCTCAGTAGCTGTAAGTATCGGGGCGTCGGCACCCAGGTCCACGCCTGACAGACCGTCCGGACCCGACCCGGCCGTCGGCCCCGGACCGTTACGCCCTGCGCCTCGCCGTGATTGAAGCCGTACCGGAAGGCAAGGCGCTCAACATCGATATCTTCGCCGCCCTGGACCGGGTCGTGCTCCGGACTGATGCCTTGTTCGAATGATCGGAACCTGCTGTGGCCGGTTCACGCGTCCGCCGGAGAAACTGGGCGTACGGAAGTGACAGGGCGGACTGAGGTGATCGCCGATGACGGACGAGAGTGTGGACTACCCGGGTCTCATCGTCCCGGTCGGACATGTCGAGCCGGTGCCTCGGCGCATCCGTGCGCAGGTCGGCGGCCAGTGGGTATTCAACACCCGACGCGCGGTGTATGTGTGGGAGTGGCCCGGCTACCCGCAGTACAGTATTCCGCTGCGGGATCTGGCCGAGGGCGTCCTGACCGACGACGGCCGCACGGGGCGCCTGGCTCCCGGCCCCGCGCGGCGGCACTCGCTGCGGGTCGGCTCCGAGGTCCGTGAGGGTGCGGCGTGGGTCTGGGACGAGGGGGCCCCGGAGGTACTCATCGGCACCGCCCGTTTCCGGTGGGACGCGATCGACGCGTGGTACGAGGAGGAAGAGCAGGTCTTCGTGCACCCCAGGAGCCCGTATACGCGGGTGGACGCGCTGCGCTCGTCCAGCAGCGTGCGCGTCGAGGTGGACGGCACCGTCCTGGCGGATGCGCCGTCCTCGGTGAAGCTCTTCGAAACCGGCCTGCCGACCCGCTACTACGTGGAGCGCGCCTACGTCGACTGGGCCCTGCTGCGTTTCTCGGACAAGGTGACGGCGTGCCCGTACAAGGGCAGGACCAGCGGGTATTGGTCCTTCGTGAGCGGGGCCGTCACTCATGACAATGTCGCTTGGGCGTACGACTTCCCGACGGTGTCGTGCTCCGCCATCGCGGGGATGGTCGCCTTCTACAACGAGCACGTCGACCTGCACGTGGACGGCGTCCTGCTTCCGCGGCCCACCGCCCTCTCACGGACACAGTGGGACGAACAGCAGCGGGTGCGTTCCTGAACCGCTCGCCGGCGCCCACGGATCAGGCTGGGCGGCGTGCCCGTGGCGGAAGTCGTCCAGCTGCTGGTATCGCCGGTGCACCGGTACATGGGGCGGCCGAACTCGTCGCCGTGTACAAGGCCGTACGGCACCTGGTGCAGTCGGGCGAGCAGTACCGTCTGCGGCCGCACAAGGAGGGGGAATTGTGCGCCGCACAGTATCTGGCGTCTGACGGCGGTGAGACAGCGGTGATCGTACCGAGGCACGCACGGTGCTTCGACCACCGTGGTCCCGCCCTGCCCCGGCACACCCCCGAATCCTCGGCCCGCCACCGCGACACCACGACCGGAGCCTGTGCGTGCCGACACGCCCGTTCCGCGGGCGACAGAGTCCCGCACTGTTCGGACCGGGCGACGGTGGGGCTCCAGGAAGTGTCACGGCGCCCTCCACCATCGGTCAGGTGCGGCTGCCCGTGCCTGACGAGGGCGTGCTGGCAGCGAACACGGTCAGGACACGTAGGGCGACCGTACCCGTGTTCGTCAGCAGGGCGGCCGTCGGCGCCGCCCACCGGTCCAGGTGGCGCTGCAGTTCCGGATCGAGCTCGATGGTGATCCGGACATACCTGCTGTTCAGCGTGGTCACCTTGGGCGTGTGGGGTTGCGGGTCCGCCTGACCGCGCTGCAAGGCTGCGCGGTAGTTGTCCTTGCGTTGATTCATACGCCTTCCTGACGCTTGAGGAGTTCGTTCGCGAGGTCGATGTAGGCCGTTTTCTGGACGCGGACCGGACCGCCGAACGACTGGGCGTACAGGTCGAGGCGGGCGATCTGCGTGTCGAGCACATCGAACCCCCGCTCCGCGAGGACTTCCCGGGCGTCGGAGTCGGGACCGGTGCGGGTGGCGTCGGGGCGGTTGGTGCGGTTGAGCAGCACCGCGGTGCGGGCCGGCTCCGCACGCAGGGACTGCACGTCGCTCATCTCGGTCTGAATGGGGGCCATCCGGTCCAGCTCGATGGGGGCCGGAGTGACCGGCACGATCCACTCATTGGCGTGGCGCATGACGCTGCGGGCGACCCGGGCGTGGTCCTCGAGCTGAGGGGCGTCAAGCACCACGGCCTGCCGCCCGCCGAGGAAGTCATCAATGCGACGGTGTACGTCGCCCACGGGAAGGGCGATCACGGGGAAGGGGAAGCCGCCAGAGAGCTCGCTCCAGCGCAGCGCGGAACCGGCCGGATCGCTGTCGACAAGCAGCGGGGGCAGTCCCAGCTCGTAGAGCGCATGGGCCAGCCAGACAGCGCTGGTCGTCTTCCCGACTCCGGGCTTCAGGTTGACAAACGCACAGCTCAGCAGCACGTCCGCCACCGTATTTGAGCCCGGCTGGCCAGTGCCGCCCGCCGCGCGGAGTGGGTGCGCGGGTTTCACCCGGGGGTCGGCCAGACCCGGTCACGCGGGCTGTCGCCGGGGAGGAGCGGCGCACCGGTCCGCTCGCCTGGCAGGTCCTGTGGCCGCCGCCGGGCCCGGTGCCGGAGCCGGACGGCCCGAACGACGCCAGAGTCGCGATGCTGGTCCGCTCGGGCGGACTGCGGCTGCTGCTCGGCGACCTCGAACCCCCGGACCAGCAGGCGTTGCTGCGGTTCCAGGCCGCGGCCCAACTGGCAAACGTGGACGTACTGGAGGTGGCCCATCACGGCTTTACTCGCACGTATCTGCTTGAGGGTTTTTGGCCGTTCGATGGCAGTGATCCCACGCTCAGCCGATACTGACGGTCTTGTACGTCATCAAGGGAGGGATCATGGCGCAGGACCCCGTACCCAAGCACTTGAGGATCATCCTCGACTTCGACCTTCAGACGGCGGGTTCGACGGTTGGCGAGGCCAGAGTGAGAGCCGCCTACAACGCAGCCGTCGAAGCGGCCCAGAAGGCCGCCATGGAGCATCTGCCGGAGGGTAGCGTCAAGAACGTCAAGGCCGTGCTGGACTATTCGTACCGCTGGATCGACGAGCCCGAGGTCCGCTACTCGCGAGACGAGGGCTGACGACGCAAGAGCCGCCCCGACTGTCCGAAGACAGCCGGGGCTCTTCTCCCCTCGTGCGGCCGGGGGGCAGTCAGGACATGGCCCGGTGAGGGAGCGTGGGGACGGGCATGTGCTGATCCGCAAGGACGTCCAGCCAGCGGAGGAAGGCCGTGTGGGTCCCGGCGTCCTGAGCCGCCCGGATCACCTCGTCCAGGAACTCGTAGGTCTTCGTCCGTGAGGCCGCTCAGTCAGGGGAAAGCACCGCTGTGCACGGCCACTCCTCACGTCATGACAAGACGGTAGCGGCGCCTGCAGTAAACGAACTCTGGCGCTACAAATCGAACATAATCGAACGGCGCGTGGCTTGCAGGGGTTGATCTTCACGCGTGATGACCGAAGCAGCACGGGCACGAGGCACTCCTGGCACGGCCGAAGGGAAGGGACCGTGCCTGCAGGCGCACAGGAAGGTCACTGCCTCAGGAAGGAACGGGCAGCGCCAGGAAGGTGGTTCGCGTAGCAGGCACGCCAAGGAGGGCGATGCCGTCTGGCATCGCCCTCAACGCCTTCCGATCACAGGAAACAGCAGTGCGGGGTACTCATGAATGCCACGCAATGAGTTTACGAGCTTCGACGAAGCCCTTCATGCCTGGCGAAGTTGGGAGACACGGCCTAGTACTCCAGCCGTAGATGTAGATCTTCATGTGCTGCGACTGAGCGCTTGAGTTGGCGAATGGGTCTGCTGCACGATCGGGTGACATCTGA